>JAHFQV010000041.1 GCA_023259175.1 Oxalobacteraceae bacterium
CTAGGGAAGCGCGGATTTATTCGGTATGCGCGTTCGAGCCCAAAATGGGATGAGTTTGGTAGCAACATTTCCGCAGCTTGGCTGGTGCCAAGCAAGGGAATTTGCTGCCAAAATCGCCCACGAGTTTAGCTTTTGGGCCGAACCCGGAGGGAAACTCCATTTTTTCGTTGAACAAGGTCGAAAATTCAGATTCTTAAAAAAATGGTGTTTCGCGCTTATCGAATAAATCCGCGCTTCCCTAAAGTATGTCACTCAGGTGCGCACAAATATGCACACGCCTGAGCTAACTCCAATCAATCTCAAGTCACCAAAACTCCATCATGAAAATCGCGCACGGCTTGCATTACTTCTGCTTGCGTATTCATCACAAATGGACCGTGCTGCACGATCGCTTCACCCAAAGGCTGTCCCGCCAATAAGATAAAACGCGCATCACTGCTGGCCTTGATTTGCACGCCATCAGCCAGTGCATCTTTCTTTAAAATCGCCATTCTTTTACTGGCAATCTGCTGTCCTGCTATCTCGATTTCACCACGATACACATAAACAAAAGCATTCAAGTGCGCGGCCATCGTTTGACTAAAGCTCTGCTGCGCTGCCAAGTGCACGTCTAAAAATAAAGGCTCGGTAGTCGCCCTTTGCATCGCGCCTGTCACGCCATGACTGAAACCTGCAATCAGCCGCACTTTTGCGCCGAGCTCGGTGCTAAATTCAGGAATGTCGCTGTGTGAAAAATCCCGATACCAAGGTGCAGACATTTTGTCCTTGGCCGCGAGATTTAACCACAACTGAAAACCCTCCATCCGACCATTTTTTTGTTCTGGCATTTCGGAATGAATCACGCCCCGTCCCGCAGTCATCCATTGCACACCACCGTCTTCGAGCAAGCCTTCATTTCCGGCGCTATCACGATGACGCATTTTGCCTTCAAGCATATACGTGATGGTTTCAAAACCACGATGCGGATGGGAAGGAAAGCCCGCGATGTATTCGTCCGGCACATCACTCCCAAACGCGTCTAGCATCAGGAATGGATCGAGTCGCACTTGATAAGATCCAGTCAGCACGCGTGTCAATTTCACACCCGCCCCATCGGAGACCGATTGTCCAATCACCAATTGCTCGACCTTGCGCGACTGCTGCACCACTTCCGCCTGCACTAAGGACGCTAAGTTCACCTCTGATTGCTGATACATATACCCTTCTTTCCGTCTTAATTTAAGCGATCACTTCATCAATTTGTTCATGGGCAGAGCTGAGTGCTTTTTGCTCAGCTTCGGGTCCCATTGCCAAACCTTCGGCATAAATAAATTGCACATCACGCATACCCAAAAATCCAAAAATGCCTTGCAAGTAGGGCACTTGCGTGTCGCTGGGCGTATTCCTGTAAATGCCGCCACGGGTCAGTACCACGTACACTTTTTTGCCCGTTAACAAACCTTCAGGTCCCTGCGCAGTATAGCGGAAGGTGACTTGCGCCCGTGAAATCGCATCGATCCAATTTTTAAGTTGTGAAGAAATACCAAAGTTATACATAGGTACGCCGATCACAAGGATATCGGCCGCTTGTACTTCCGCGATCAATGCATCGTCAAGCGCCACCCGTGCAGCCTGTTCGGCTGTGCGCTGCGCTGCAGGCGTGAACAAGGCGTGTAAAGTCGTTTCGTCCAAAGCGGCGGCAGGCGTGATGGCCAAATCGCGAATCTGCACCTGCACATCTGGATCTTGCGCCAATAATTTTTCCCTGAGCTGATTGGCCAATTGGCTGGAATGTGCGCCTTGAACGCGGGCGCTGGAATTAATTTGTAAGAGTTTCATTTTCGTTTCCTCGTTGAGCCGTCACGACAACGTGACCATGACGCTACTTTAATCATTCCGAAAACATTGCGGAAGACCATAAAACGGATATCATTGTTCCATTTTTAGAACAATGGAGTCTTCATGCAACTCGATCCAAATGATCTATTACTCTTTGCCCGCGTGGTCGCTGAGGGCAGTTTCAGTCGCGCTGCGCAAGGAATGCAC
Source organism: Oxalobacteraceae bacterium (assembly GCA_023259175.1). GTDB lineage: Bacteria > Pseudomonadota > Gammaproteobacteria > Burkholderiales > Burkholderiaceae_D > Undibacterium. The sequence goes on from JAHFQV010000041.1 coordinate 2,026, forward strand.
ATACCCAAATCCACCTTATCGCGCCGGATGTCGCTACTGGAAACACAACTAGGTGAGCGCTTACTATTACGCACAACCCGCAAATTAAGGGTGACGGATTTCGGCCATCAGCTTTTACACCACGCCCAACAAGTGGGTGCCGAAGTCGATGCGGCCTTGGCCCTGACCCAACATCGACAAGCCAAACCCAGTGGCCGACTGCGAATTTCCATGCCAGGGGACTTCGCCAATCTCGGCATGTCACAATTCCTCACACGATTTATTCGACAATACCCCGACATTTCCCTGGAAATGGACTTATCACCGCGCCGTGTAGATTTAATCGGTGAAAATTTTGATTTGGCAATACGCATGGGCAAACTGCCTGACGACGCGTCGCTAGCCGCCCGCTTGTTAGCGGTCTTTAGCGCTTACCTAGTCGCAGCCCCCGCTTACCTCGAAAAACATGAGATGCCACAAGAACCTGAAGCCTTGATGGAACACGCCAGTTTGCGCCTGCTGGCACGACATGGCGATGCCGCGGTTTGGCGCTTGAGAAATGCTGAGCAGCAGTGGGAAGGCATTCCACCCGGCATCGCCACCGCCAATTCCCCCGATCTTTTGCGCCGATTATGTTTAGAAGGCTTAGGGATTGCATTGCTCTCCGACCAATTTGCCGAAAGCCATGTGAATGACGGTAGTTTGATACGAGTCTTGCCCGATTGGTTTGCGCCCGAATACGACGCATGGGCAGTCTTCCCCGGGCGGCGCTTGATGCCTGCGCGCACCCGAGTTTTTATTGATGCGATGTTAGACGAATTCCAGCATCGGCGACCGAATTAAATAGATCTGTAAATAAGTTTATGCCGCCACCACTTCAGCTTTTTGTCCAGACAAGCGCTGTAGCCTTTCCAAAGTCGTTTCACCCGCCGTATCGGCCTGTGCGACCGACTTACGAATGGCTTCAATTTCGGCTGCTTGATCCAAAGGCTTTTGCGCAATATCCGCAACAATGCGCAAACCTGCAGCTTCGTTGCTGACTTTTTCTGCGCGACGTGTCAGCGCGTTCAAAGCCGTTGACTGTCCTTTTAAACCACTCAAATTGGCTAACTGACTTTGACGTTCGGCACGCAATTCCTGCAAATCTTTTTGCGCCTTAGCAGTGGCTAAATTTTGTAATGCTTTCTTGGCCGCGGCATCAAATTGCGCCAGTTGCTCGGACAAGGCATCGACAATTTTTTGCAACTCACTCATATACTCTTGCGCGTCAATTTCCTCTTGAACCTCGAGCGGCAAACGCGCTTTATTCGCTTCTAATTCATCACAAAACAAACTCACCGTCGCCTCTGAAATCGAACCCGAAGCCAGACGATCAGCCAAAGTCGTCGAGGCCTTTTCATCGTTCACAATCAATTCACGCAACTTCACAACATCGGCATGTTCCTTGTTAAACGACGAACGTGCAGCGGCTAATTTTTGCGCAGTTTCGCGCAAGGTATCGGCCAGACGATCGCGATCTGCCTCGGTTGCAGTTTCAGGATCAAAATTGGCAATCGCTTCCGAAATTTTATCGCCCAAGACACCAAAATGCTTAGTGATCAAACGTGCAGTTAAACCCCATCCGTTCATATTGCTACTCATGGTATTTCCTTTCAAATTCAAAAAATAAAAATGATCTGCGCCGCATTTCCAGCGCCTACCCTTGGCCTACTGCACAACCAATCGTTCGACGTCAATTGGTATCCCTATCATGAAATCGACGTAGATGCCGTGCTTCGCGCGGTCACCATGTTCACTTTCAATAATCTCTGTTGAAATCAGCAAAATTTCCCTTTGCTCGCCACCGAGAACGCGGCTATACGGCATGAAAATAATTTGCTGCTGCAAACCTTGCGTACCGGCGGCATTATCAATACGGGTTTCGACACCGCGTATCGGTGCGACGAAGTCAAGCTCACTATCACCGATATCGCGCTGATACACCACGCTCTCCTGATCAATAAAAGTGGCCGAAAGCCGCGCCTCATCAAAACCTAAATCGGCGATTTGTCCACGCCACAAACTAAAGCTGCGCTCACCTAAACCGTAGCCCGCTTCCCCTAGGAAAGCCTCTTGTTCTTGTACGCTATCCGGGCTCAAGCGTAGCAAGCCAGAACAATACAAAACCTCGCGTACTGCGCCGGAAGCCGCACCTGTCTTGTCAACATAAATCTGGACAAATTTCTCCGCATGGGTATCGTCACCGGTGTGCAAGTAATAGCGATAAATATCCCCGTGCAAACTGGTTTTAACACGACTAATCGCACAGATTAAAGCTTCTTCGTCCCTAGGCATTTCCACTAAAGAGCCTTGAAATTGCGCCTGTAAAAACGGCGATTTTTGCAAACTCAAAACACTTCCGATACGCGCCCCCAAAGGTAAATGCGCATCTTCACGCTGGGCTTCGCTATGCTCAGTACCCGCTTCTTTTTTGTCGCTATTCACCCATTTGCTGGCATACGACCATGCTTCTTTCCACGCCATGATTCATCCTTCCCTTGTTGTTACAGAAGCGATCTAAACATCTTCTAAAGTTTGCCTAAAGAGTAGTGGGCTTGCGCGGCGCTACTTGCTACAGTTCTGCGATAACGGCGATGCGCCCACCAACATGCTGCGAAAATCGCAGCGCCCCAAAACATCAGCCCCCACCATGACATTCCCGAAGAATCGCGCTGTGCGCTAGGCACAGGCAAGACCGTAGTGCTTGCGGGGGTCGGCGTATTTGCCAGCCCATCATTGCTAATAGTCGATTGTTTGAATTCGCCATCGCTATTCACCGTCTGCAAAGGCGCTTGCGTCCCCGCACCATTCACATAAACAGGATGAGGGTGACTCAATACCTGACCAATTAAGACGCCGGTTAAGATGCCATTCATATTGCTATTTGAATGCTGCACGATGACAGGTGCCGTAGTCGATTGCGGTGCTGGAGTCGAAAAAGGAGCTGTGGGAGGTACACTTTGCGGGCTGATGGTTTTTGCCTGCTGCCGCGCGTCATACAAATTACTCGCTCTTTGCTGAGCAGAACTTTTTTCTAAATCACGATTCACCGCAGAATTTGATTTCGCGTAGCGATCATTGCTAGCTGGTTTTGCGCCACTACTAAAGCTACCGAAACGACTCGAATAATTTGAAGAAGTCGCGGCTGGCCTCGCCTGTGTATGTGCTGGCGAACGAGCGGAAGAAAAGCCGCGACTCATACCACGCGCGCCGCCGGAAGAACCGGCAAACACGGTAGTCGAGCACATGAGTAAAATTGCCATCAACAGCGCTAAGCGTTTCATTATTCGTCCCTCCATTCGCATCAACAACAATTAAGAATGGACGAAGAATAAACGGCTAGTACTAGACTTGCATCGGTAATAAAATCAAAAGTTCACCACCGCTCCGTTACGCCTAATCGATTGCATAAAAAAGTGGTGCCTTGTACACTGCCTGTGAATTTTTGAAACAAATTTATAAGCTTTAAGGAGAGAAAAATGGATCAAGCAGCGACATCACACATGCTTTTCTGTCGCGCATGTGGCAAACAAATGCATCAAAGCGCGACAGCCTGCCCAGGTTGTGGCGCAAGCCAAAACGGCATTAACAATAATCCTTCAGAAAAGTTAATCCTGCCTGCGTTTTTGCTGTGCTTTTTATTTGGCTGGTTAGGAGTACACCGCTTTTACGTCGGAAAAATCGGTACTGGTATACTTCAAATATTGACGCTTGGCGGCTTCGGTATCTGGACATTCATTGATTTAATCATGATCATCGTCGGCGCGTTTACCGATAGCGAAGGTCGTAAATTAGTCTCATGGACCTAATCTTCGATAATGGATAAAGCAAATCAACGCGTAGAAATTTCCCTACGCGTCATCGCTCACACCAAGTCAAATCTACTGGGTGCGACGCCAGGAAAAATGGCGTCTAACTGTTTCGCATTCAAGCCATAAATTCCCGCGAACAGTCCGCCGAAAATACTACGGTATTCATTCAACACGGGATAGTCGCGGTTTTGAAATAGCTGCGCTTGTTCCAAGCGAATTTGTTCACCCACCACACGGCCTCCTTTGACGCCACCGCCGAGTACCCAATACACGGAACCATGTCCATGATCCGTGCCGCGCTTACCGTTTTCACGGAAGGTTCGACCAAATTCACTAATCACTACCACAGTCGTATTACGCCACATCGCACCCATTTCTTGTTTATAAGCTGCGAGGCCGCGACCCAATTCCTCGAGCTTGTTGGCCAAAACGCCGCTCGCGCCGCCTTGATTCACATGCGTATCCCAACCGCCGACATCAATAAAACCCAAGGCGTATTTATCACGCATCATCTTAGCGATACGCGTCGCTTCCAATTCAAAGCCCTTGGTGGTGATGGCATTGCGATTTCCATCGTTAGGATTTTTCATGGCCTGCGCCTGCATTTCCTTCTCCTTTTCCATTTCGCGCACGACCTCACCACGGACTTCAAATCCTTCATTCACTTGTTTTTCTAAGCGCGTATTGTTGTACATTTGGGCGATCATTTTGCTTTGCTTATCACTCAGATTATTCGTATTCACGCCGCGCAAAGCCGTATTTGCAACCTCGGCATCGCCGCGCATAATGAGTGGCAATTGATCGGTAAAAGACATCGCGCTACCGGCATTTAATTGCGCCGCTAAGCGATTGAGAAAGCCAGATTGGTAATTACGACTTGCGCCCAAAGCTTGTCCCATTTCGATACTGTCTTGTGTTTCAAAATGGCTGCGTGACAAATCATCGATGCCCGCGAAAGGGATAAACGCAGCCTCGCCCGCCTGAAACATAGGATAAATCGTCTCGCGTAAAGCGGGATGCAAGCCCCAATCGGCGTTGAGCATCAAGGCCGAATTAGGCTCATTACTGGGTCTGGCAATCGCGATATTGGGGCGAGCTTCGTAGTAAAACTGGCTGGAGGTCGGAACCAATAAATTACTCGCGTCATACGCACCGCGCAAAAACACAAAAAGCAAACGATTCTGGCTTGCCGGTGCGGCCAAGAGTTGACTTGCGTAGCTAGTGGCGCAGAGCCCTCCTGCAAATAGGCTCATTGATTTGAGCAGTTCGCGACGATTCATGATATTTCCTTTTTTTATTTCAGCTTATTTCAACTCATTTCAACTTATTTCTACTGATTTTGACTTAGCGACGCATCATTTCTGGCGCGGATAAAAACAAAGTATTCCATTCTTGGGCGGTGGCCGATTGACTGAGTGCTTCGCGTGAACTGGGCGATAAGGTCTCACTCCATTTCGCAACATACGCATTTTTTCCCAACGATATTTGCGCCAACTCGCGCGCGACAACACGGTCTGATTTTGGGATTTCATCCGCATCGCTATCGGCCAAGAAAAGTTTAGGCGCGCCGTTCGCAATCGATTTTGCGACATCAAAACGCGTAGTCATTTGCGCCGGACTATCCCATGCGTTCTCCAGCAAAGAGTAGCCATCAGGTGTCAAATGTCCGTTCGGCTGCTGACCTAAATTCGTCAGCCAATTAAGGATGGGCGCAGTGTTAACGATGGCTCGACTCGCGCTAGCATCGCCATAACTTAAACGTAAGGAGGATATAACGTAGTGCATAGGGTCTTTGAATTTCTGCCCCAAAGAAGCGACGAATTCAGGCGACTCAAACATACTCATTAATACCGAAGGGATATCACCGTCAGCGCGTAAAAAGGTATTGGCCATGTGGGTAATTAATGCCTCTGAGGGTACATCGGAAACGAAATACAAAGCCAACTTACGACTAATAAACTGCGCCGTCGCTGGTTGACGCGTGAGTAAATTGAGCACCTGATCTAACTCGGCCGCGCCACTCCCAGTGATGCGCTGTCCCAATATCAGCTTCTCGCCAAAATCATGCCGACTCGAATTAAATTCCACCAAAGCTTCCTGTGCCACACCATGCCGCGTCACACTACGATTTTTCTCATCCCTGATGCGGATACCGAGGCCCGTCAAGACCCGCGCCAATTCCTGTACATCGTTTTGCGTATAACCACTTCCCACGCCCATGGTGTGCAATTCCATGAGTTCACGGGCGTAGTTTTCGTTAATTTTTCCATTGGCGTTATGCTCGTTATCGAGGTAGCGCAACATCGCTGGATGCAACATCGTAGCACGTAATAAATCGCGGAAATTTCCCAGAGCATGAGGACGAATCGCATGTTCCTCAAAGTCGCCCAACATCGCACGCAGATTGTCTTTGCGATTGGAGATATTGAAATGGTTCATCCAAAACCAGTCCATTTGCTCCAACATTTGATTGGGCGAATAAATCGCTCTGAGCAAAGAACGGCTCGCAGCTTCTTTTGCAATGCGTGTCAATTCTTGCTGGTAGGCTTTGCGCAAAGTATCGTCCACCCCTTTCATTTCTGCGGCGGCTTTACGTTGCGCACTGAGTTCCTGCATCATGCTTGCAAACGGCTTAGTCGAAATGCTGAGCGCATCAATTTGCGCTTGTACCGATGCCGGTAAGGCTTGCACTGGCCCCTGTAATTGCTGTTGCAGATAATTGGCGATGCCCAGGGTTTGAAGCTGCGCCTGACTACTGGCATTGGCACCCCAAGTTAAGCGATTGAGTAATAGCGTCATATCTGTTTTAGCCTCTACCAAAGTGCTACTCATTGGAAGTGGTAAGCGCAGGGGCGCACTTTGCTGCGCGATGGCCACGGGTTTTGGCGCATCCATCGTATTGCAAGCAGTCATGGATGATAAAATTAAACTAGCAATCAGCGTCGGCCAAGGAATGGCTTTGTTAATCAAGGTTTTCATCATACATTCTCGACAGGCTATTAGAGTTCCTGTAGCTTAGCGCGCTCACCCTTGATTTGCATCCGACAATTGGTAACAATCAGGGGTCAATTGGTAAGTACTTGTAACCAGCTAAATTACTCAACGATGTCACGTACAGAACGCCTACTCGAACTCCTCCAAGTCTTACGGGCTTATCGGCAGCCCGTCAGTGGAGCGCAATTGTCGCAACAAATGCAAGTGAGCCTCAGAACGATTTATCGCGACATCGCAAGCTTACAAGCGCAGGGTGCGCATATCGTCGGTGAAGCGGGTAGTGGCTTTATTTTACGTCCGGGTTTTATGCTGCCACCCCTGATGTTTTCCGAAGAGGAAATCGAGGCATTGGTCTTAGGTTCACGCTGGGTTGCCGAACGCGGCGATCGCCGACTCGCCAGCGCAGCACAGGTGGCGATGGATAAAATCAAAGCCGTGTTGCCGACCGATTTGTGCAACGCGCTGGAACACAATGCGCTGCTGGTACCACCAGCAAATGAGGCTAAGGAAGAGGACATCAGCCTAAGCCAGATACGCGCCGCCATACGCCACGAAAAGAAAGCAACTCTGCACTATCGTAATGCACAAGGACAGGCCTCAGAACGGCAGGTTTGGCCGTTTGCTTTAGGTTTTTTTGAGCGGGTCCAAGTATTAATCGCGTGGTGCGAATTACGTCAAGAGATTCGCCATTTCAGAACAGATCGCATTAGCGCCATGCAGGTGCATGAAGAACGCTATCCTAAGCGTAAGCAAGCTTTGTTAAAAGAATGGCGTGCATTGGAGGGTATTACGAAAACGCCATAGTCCAACACAGTCCAACACCGCTCCACACAGCTCCACACAGCTCCACAAAAAGACTGCTGACAAAAACTGACACAGCTAGCGCTTACGATGTTCGTCACGGCAATCAGTCGTTTACCTTTTGGAGTCATGATGAAGCATCCTTCTTTTGTTTTACTGTACGTCGATCATCCTTTGCATAGCGCGACCTTTTATCACGACTTGCTTGGCACTGCACCAGTCGAAGTTTCACCGACCTTCGCCCTCTTTGTTTTAGAGTCTGGACTACGCTTGGGGCTTTGGGCAAGAGAAACGGTGATGCCGGTCACCAGCGAAACGCGTTCCAGCAGCTTCGAATTAGCCTGGCCAGTCGAAACCCATGCCGAGGTCGATGCCACTGCAAAGGATTGGGCCAGCCGTGGCATCCCCATTTTGCAAACGCCAACGCAAATGGATTTTGGCTATACGATGACAGCCAGCGATCCCGACGGTCATCGCGTGCGCGTTTTCTGTCCCACATAATTCTAAATTTAGTCATTCCCAGCACTGCAAATTTGAGTCAAAATGCATGCACTTTAATTTTGAATTCGCGCTTGAATTCAATAAGCACGGAGGTGTGCATGCATTTGCTTTTTTCTGCCAAAACCACGCTAGGCAAATCGACTTTATTTGCTTTACTGTGCGTCATAGCCCTCGCTTACTTTGCTTTATGGAGCAAACAGGCACAGCTGCCCAAACCGTCTAAGGAATCCTTAGCCCAATTTCCCATCGCAGCAGCCAGTGCGCAGTTAGCGATACTGAGTCAAGAAAAGCATCCTATTGGCAGCCTCGCTCATGACCGGGTTCGCGATTACCTGATTGCCGAAATCACCGCACTTGGCTATCACGCTGAAGTACAAAAGACACTGGCCATTTCTCGCAAAGGCCATGCCGCTGCAATCGTACAAAATATCCTGGTAAGAATACCCGGGCGCAGATCTGCGCCGGGTAATGATGCAGCTGAGGCGGGTCGAGCACTCTTAATCGCTGCGCACTACGATGCCGTTCCCAATAGTTACGGCGCAGGGGATGACGGCGTTTCAGTGGTCGCGATTTTACAAACTTTAAAAACGCTCAAAACCGAAACGCCTCTCAGCAATGATTTAATTTGCCTATTCACCGATGGTGAGGAGGCCGGCTTACTCGGTGCCGAAGGATACGTCGCAGAACATCCGTGGATGCGTGATGTTGGACTGGTGCTCAACTTTGATAATCGCGGCAATAGCGGGCCGACTTTAATGTTTGAAACCAGCGCCAACAATGGCAAACTCATTGATCATTTTGCGCAAGCGCTTCCGAAAGCCATTAGCAATTCGGTGATGGGCGAAGTCTACAAAGCGCTACCGAATGACACCGACCTCACGGTGTTCAAGCGCGCCCAAAGCGCCCAAATACCCGGACTTAATTTTGCGCACATCGGCAATATTGCCAGCTATCACACACGTTATGACCGCGCAGCCTTGTTTGAACCCGCCGCGCAATTTGAACAAGGTGAGAGCTTACTGCAATTGGTGCGTCATTTTGGTCGACAAGATTTATCTGTACTTGCAATCAAACCCCTGCCGAACGCGGACACTGCCGATCAAATTTATTTCGATTTACCGCTCGTGGGTCTGATTCACTATTCCAGTAAACTCGCCTTACCGGTAACGCTTTTGTGTTGTGCACTAGCGATTTACGCGTTTTTACGGACACGTCTATCTACCCCACTTACGCTGATTAAAACTGGGGTGGCTACCGTAATTTTTCTCATGAGTGTGGTCGGACTCGCTTTGATAGTTCAATTTTCATGGCTAGGATTGGAAAAAATCCTACCCGACTATACGATGATGCGCGACCCCGATCCTGGTCATTTTTATCTCTGGGGATTGATCATCCTTAGCACCTTAATTTTTGGAAAATTACAAATTTTCTTGAGTCGACGCTGGTCTTTCGAAACCCAATTTTTTGCAGCGATCGTGCTCTGTTTGAGCTTCTCAATTCTGAGCTGTGTGCGAGCGCCCGGCGCTAGTTTTTTATTGAGCTTACCTGCCGCGTCTATGCTACTGGCAGCGATCGCAATTGAGCAATGTAAGTTGGCACCCGAGCATCCTGCTCGCCTTTGGATTTGGCTGCTAGGTGCAAGCTTTGGCATCGTACTGCTCCTGCCATTTATTCTGCTGGTCAATATCGCTTTGGGCTTCCATCTTTCTGCCGTACCGATTTTGCTTTTGCTCTTATTGTTGGGACTCACGACACCCTTACTGCAAATTTTTATGCGGCGGCTACGTCTTTCCAGTTTTTTTCTGGTCGCATTGTTGTGCTTAGGTTTGGGCGGCGTGTATACCCATCGTTTCTACGAAAAATTTCCGATACCTTCGCAACTCATCTACGCGCTCGATAGCGAGCATCAGAACGCCTATTGGTTGTCACCGAATTTGCGTCTACAAAAAGAAAGGATGCCAGTATTTTCTGAACAGGTCAGCTTAGGAAAAATGCCTGAATTGTTTGGCGAAAATCATCCGCGTGCAACTTGGGATTTTTGGCACGAAAAGGCCGCTGTGATGCCATTAGCACAGGCCAAAGTCGAACTCCTACACAACATGGATCGTGGAGAGGAATGCGAACTCGAACTTAAAATTCAGAGCGCCAGTGGTGCGACTAGCACCCAAATCATGCTCGAAAACAGCCCGGTTCTACGCGCCTATTTGAACGACAAAGTCTTAAGTGAAGAAAAGCAGCTGAAGTTTTCAGTTAACCTATACGCGCTGCCTGCTGAGGGTGTTCGACTTAAACTACAACTCCCCAAAATACAAGCAAAGGGACAAGCAGCCCACTTGCGCAGCATAGACAGTATTTATCTGCCCCAACCCGCTGCACTCAGCGCGCTGGCACAAAGCGCTAGCACGGATTTCGTCGCGCACAATTTCGCTCAGTGGCATTTCGATGCCTGTGGTAGCGCGCTTTAGTAACACCGTTTAGGCCTTACACTTCATCCCAACGCATCCAAATATCGATACATCAATGCATGGGCAATAGCGCGGCTAAATTCGGAACTGTTTTTTGTGGAGTAGCGCCGGGGGCTGGCATACTGATGGGCGGTAATTTGAAGGCTGCTATATCGCCCATCAAACTTTGCGCCTCTTGTTGCATACTGGTCGCGGCAGCGGCCGATTCTTCGACCAAGGCGGTGTTTTGCTGCGTCACTTCGTCGATCTGTGCAATCGAGATATTCACCTGTTCAATGCCCATGCTTTGCTCTTGGCTAGCGTTGGCAATTTCGCCCATGATGTCCGCCACCTGCTTCACCGACACCACAATTTTATCCATATTTTCGCCAGCCTCGCCCACTAACTTACTGCCGGCATTGACTTTATCGACGGAGTCGGCAATGAGTTCCTTAATTTCTTTCGCTGCGCCGGCTGAGCGTTGCGCGAGATTGCGCACTTCGGAAGCGACCACGGCAAACCCGCGTCCTTGCTCACCCGCACGCGCGGCTTCTACTGCGGCATTGAGCGCCAAGATATTGGTTTGAAAAGCGATGCCGTCGATCACACCGATGATGTCCACAATTTTGCGCGAACTCTGGGTGATGAGTTCCATGGTCGTGACCACATTACCCACAATTTTTCCACCTTGCATCGCCACTTCCGTGGTCGAGACTACCAGTTGATTCGCTTGTCGCGCATTGTCGGCATTTTGCTTGACCGTACTGGTGAGCTCTTCCATGGTAGAAGTCGTGGTCTCCAAAGAGCTGGCTTGATCTTCCGTGCGGGAGGATAAATCCATATTGCCCGATTCGATTTCTCGCGCGGCGGTCGCAATCGTTTCCGAGCTGACTTTCACATGCGCCAGTGTCACCGCTAGGCTATCATTCATGCGCTGCAAGGCCTGTAACAGTTGGCCAGGTTCGTCCTCATGTGCACTTGAAGTTTGGTGAGTGAGATCGCCTTGGGCGACGTATTCTGCAATTTCTATCGCTTCATTGAGCGGTGTCACGATACTGCGCGTGATGATCGCCGCCGAGAGCAGGCCTAAACTTAAAAATACACCTAAAATGACGAGTGAGGTTCCCGTGATATAGGAAATGCGGGTCGCGGTTTGAGCTTCTACTTCCGCGGCATATTTGTTGGTGACCTCCACTAGTTTATTGATACCGTCTAGATGTTTAACATAGTGGGTTTTGAGCTTCGTCATTGCAGCGGCGATCGCCTCTTTGTCCTGCGCCTTGACCGCCGTTGGTAGATCATTCATTGCAACCGCATAGAAAGCCAAGGCGGGGGTGTAGGATTGCTTGAGAATGAGCTCGGAAATTTCGGGCGCTAACTCTTCTTTCGACCAAAAATCATGGCGCGTATCATAATCAGCCTTGAGTGCTTTCATGCGCTCGATTAAGGCGTTTTGCTCGTTGGCCTCTGCACTACTGGCCATCTGAAAAGCGACCAAATACGATTCCAAAACATATTCAGGCGGCGGCAGAATATCGGCCACGAGGTCTTTGCTTTGAACGATTTTCAAATAGACTGGCCCGTTAACTTTATATTTTTCGAGGGTCTGCATAGACCACATGCCATAGATAATCAGGCCAAAGGCGAAAATAAGGGAGAGTGCCGTCAAACGACGAGAAAGCCTCATGCCACGCAAGAAATTAATCATGATTGACCTTTACAAGGTAAAACACAACGACAACTGGGTGATCCGAGCAAACTGGGAATTCTTTGAAACTGATACGAGCGCGTTTCCAGATTACACTATTACTTGAGCAATATTCATAAAGTGTGGTGGAACCGAAATTTTTATCTGTATTCGTGATAGGGGTGCGGCCGATTGCGTGACGTTTTCATGTCATTTACTCCGGCCAAATCGACAATACCAATTGCTCGATATCTTCAGGGTCTGCCAACTTGAGTTTTGCAGCTTTCCATTCCACAGGCGCGGGAAAAGGCTTTTGGGTATGTTGCGCTGTCTCGATCGACATCTTTAGCGCAAACACCACGATGCCTTTGTCGATATGAAAGGGGCGTATTTTTTTTACAGCTTCGTTAATTTCGTAGACATAGTATTCATGCAGCGTGACATCCATATCAAACCACACTGCGATTTCCTGATCGGATCGCACGGCCAGCACGATGTAGCCCTTATTTGGGGCAAGCTTGGCCTCTTTCAAGACCTTCCAAGCCGCCGACTGCACCTGACGTGAATAGCGCGCTAAGTCTTTGAAATCGACCTGCTTTTCTTTGAGCGCTTCTTCGGATTGAAAAAAATAGGCGGAATCAAAGCGCGTCACACCCGCTTCGATTTGTGTGCAGAATAAAAAAAACCAGCAAGCCAACATCCATCTCAATCGATTTGTCATTTGTCAGCGCCCCATTGGTTTATGCCGAAACAAACACCCCCGCAGCTCGGTCTTTTTGCACATGATCCCATGGAAAAATTTTGCCATTCATGGCAACGTACACCCCTGCAGGCAAAGTTTGTGCGACGCCGCAGGCAAATCCCAAATTAAAAAAAGCATCGGAATTGGCAATCGCGTAGGGGATCATCGCGCCTGTGAAAACGATCGTTTTGTCCAATTTTGCTGCGCCCAATACTTGCGCCGTCTCACGCATGGTGTCGGTCCCATGAATAATGACAATCGCGCTTTCCGATGCCTGTTGGCAGGACTGTAAAATCTCTGTGCGATCTTGATCGACCATATCAAGTGAGTCGATCAACGGTCGAATTTCTAATTCAACTTCCAAAGTTAATCGCGCCCGTTCTAACACATCGGGCATATGGCTTTCCGCGAAGCCTAATTTGCCAGCCAATTCATCGTAATGCTTATCAAAGGTGCCGCCTGTGGCGATCAATCTTAGTGTCATGGGTTACCTAAATAAAAAGTGAATGCTATTTTTTCTTGATGGCGACGAGTTCAACGTCGAAAATTAAATGGGTATTGGGCGGAATATTGCCCGAGCCTTTAGTACTGTAGGCGAGATAGGCGGGTATTTTCAAGCTGCGTTTGCCACCAACTTTCATGCCAATCACGCCTTGTTCCCAGCCATTAATCACCTGCTTGGCACCGACTTCAAATTCCAAGGGCTTGCCCGCATCCAAAGAACTATCAAACTTAGTCCCATGCAAATTCATGGCCTTATGATTGTAAATCCAGCCGGTGTAGTGCACCTCTATCGTCATACCCTTCACGACAGCCTCGCCACTACCGACTACGGTGTCTATCATTTCGAGCTTGGTGATGTGTAAAGGCGCCGGTGCAATCGTTGCCGACTCTGCTGTCGCTTGAGGTGCAGTAGCTGCAGCGGTCTGCGCATAGCCTAGTTGCGATAGCATGAGAAAAATTAAACTGACTAAACTGACTAAACTGCTTAAACTGATTAAACACGATTTCATTGCAATTTCCATTCGATAGCTAGGACGTTAGATGATAAACGATTTCATCCGAATTCGAAATTGTATCCTGTAAGCCGCACTATGACATCACCCCTTTTTGTTGCAGTACAGCGGCGACCATCGCTTCTAGTTTATCGTCCAATATCAAGTTGACGGTATCGACGATCACTTGAGTTTGTCTTTCGATTTCAATGTTGACTGCATCGCCGATTTTTTTCGCGGAAAACACGGTCTGTCTGAGCGTTTCTGGAATCAGCCAAACTTCAAACCAGCATTCCTGACGGTGGATTTGGGCAATCGTCAAGCTTGCGCCATTGACCGCAATGTAACCCTTGGCAAACAAATAGCGCATCGCGTGATCGGGTACTGAAAAACGCAGCACGGTATTATTTTCTGTCTGCTGTATCTGCGCAATTTTCGCAACAAAATCTACATGCCCGGATAAGGGATGTCCACCAATTTCAGCGCCTTCTTTGGCGGCGCGTTCGACATTCACCTGTGCACCGACCGCATAGCTTCCCAAGGTAGTCACCACAAGGGTTTGCTGCATGATGTCAAACTCAGCTTGGTCTTGCCCGTGTAATGCGGTCACCGTGAGGCAAACACCGTCGGTCGCCACACTTGCGCCTATTGCGAGGTCTTGGCAAAAGCCCGGCGGAAACGCCAAACGTAGTTTGCGTAAGCCGGGTAGGTCTTGCACCCGATCGATGCGGGCGAGCGCTTGCACGATTCCTGTAAACATAAATTGCCCAAAAATAAAATTCAAAAATTCAAAAACTCAAAATTTATTGTGGAAACATCTCGTGCGTCATACTCACAAAATGTTCACGCAACCAGAGATGCGCGGGGTTTCTTGCGTCGCGCTCATGCCATAACATATCGACGTGCACATCGGGTGTCTCAAACGGAAGTTCTTTCCAGACGAGAGCATCGCTCATACCCGTCGAAGCGATAAAATGGAAAGGCAAGACAGTAATGAGGTCGGAATTGGCCACCACTTTCCCCCCCGTAAAGAACTGATTGACGGTCAACAATATGCGTCGTTCCCGTCCAAATTTCGTGAGTTCATCGTCGATTAAACCATGCGCCCGACCAGAAAAACTGACCAAGCAATGATTCGCCGCGCAGTAGTCATCCAGCGTTAATTCCTTGTTCGCGAGTGGATGGTTTTTACTCATCACGCAAACGTAATGCCCGCTATACAAACGCTCATGCCGGATCGGACTGCGTGCCGCGCCCTGTCCTCCTGTCAATTGCGCCACAACCCCAGGAAAAAATCCCACGGCAATATCAATATCGCCCTGCACCAACAGCGGTCGAGGTTCGCGTGTCGTCAAAGGTACCATGCGCGCATTCATATGCGGCGCCTCACGTTCAAAAGCACTGACCAAGGTTGGCATCCACAAAGCGGCGGTCGCGTCTGACATCGCCATTCTAAAGGTCGCAACCGCAAGCGAGGGATCAAAGCGGGTGGGGGCAATGGCCGCTTCCAAAATCGCCAAGGCATCGCGAATCGAGGGCCACAAAATTTCTGCGCGTGGCGTGGGTTTAACGCCATACGCGGTACGGATCAAAAGCTCATCTTTGAGCGAATAGCGCAAACGCTTAATGGCGTTAGAAACCGCGGGCTGAGTCATGGCTAATTTATCGGCCGCCCTTGTCAAATTTTGCTCAACCATGACCGTATCAAATACGCGCAACAAATTCAGGTCCAAGGTCAGAAAATTCATATCAGTTCCCATCAGTAACACAACATGAGGATTATCGCAGATTTTACCGCGGCCGATTTTGCACAGCCGTGACCGGCGCACCACATTTCAATAAATATCTTTGAAAAGTCATTGAAATTTAACAAAAAGTTTTCATAATATGCCGGTCGACTTATTTCGAGAACGATTTACGCCGACGGGAGGTCAAGCTTTTTATTCAATAGACTCAATAGACTCAACAAACTCAACAAACCTAAGGATAAAAAAATGAAACGTTATTTTCAATTTTTCTGCACATCTGCTTTTATCGGCTTAAGTAGCCTTAGCGGTCTTAGTTTAGCCGGAACCGTACCCAAGTACGATCATGTCATCATCGTCATTATGGAAAACCAAAGCGTCGATCAAGTCATTGGCAACGCCAGTGCACCCTACATCAATTCTTTAGCCAATACAGGCGCCTATTTTAGCGATTCTCATGGCATCACCCATCCTAGCCAACCCAATTACATAGGCTTGTTTTCAGGCTCAACCCAAGGCGTGACCAATGACAGTTGTCCCAAGTCGTTTTCCGGTGCAAATATGGGAAGCCAATTAATCGCGGCAGGCTACACTTTTGCTGGATATTCAGAAGACATGCCTAGCGTTGGCTATACCGGCTGCAGCACGGCCAAATACGCTCGCAAACATAATCCTTGGGTTGATTTCAGCAACGTCCCTACGGCCAGCAATCAGCCTTTCACGGCCTTCCCCACCGACTTTAGCAAACTCCCTACGGTTTCTTTTGTCATCCCCAATCTCTGCAATGACAATCATGACTGCGCGACGAATGTCGGCGACACCTGGCTGAAAAACAAACTCGATGCCTATGTGCAGTGGGCGAAAACCCATAACAGCATGTTGATACTGACCTGGGATGAGGATGATTTTCAAACCGTCAATCACATTCCAACGATTTTTGTCGGTGCCAATATCAGCCCCGCGGTGTATAGCACCAAGATCAATCACTACAATGTATTGCGCACTTTAGAAGACATGTATGGTCTAAGCCCGTTGAACAACGCAGCCAGCGCAAACCCAATTACCGACCCGTGGAGTGTTGTGGTTCCACCTAGCGCAACGCCCTTAACAAACGGAGTGCCAGTATCAAATCTAGGATTGGCAAAGGGTGCCAGTAAATTGTATTCCGTAGCCGTCCCCGCAGGGCGCAGTACGCTCAGCGTCAAAACCACAGGCGGCACGGGTGACGCAGATCTGTATATCAAACTCGGTAGCGCACCCACCACGACTTCCTACTTACAAAAATCCGATGGCAGCACCACCGTCGAAAGCATTTCGATTAGTGCGCCTACAGCAGGCACTTACTATATTTTGCTCGATGCCTACGCGGCTTTCAGCGGCGTCAGCTTAACGGCCTCATTTTAAGTTACATTAATTAAAAAAGCCGTAGCGAATTTCTTCGCTACGGCTTTTTTTAAGTCAAATTTTCTGCTTAAGCTAAACGCTGCGCCAAGGCTGCTTTGGTCGCTTCCAAGGCCGCCGGCAAGCGATGTTTCAGCTTGTCGAAGAGCTCGGTATGCAATGCCAATTCGTGTTGCCACGCCGCTTTGTCTATCGAGGTGATGGTATCAAATTGTTCGCGAGTAAATTGCAAACCATCCCAAGTAATATCGTCAAATTCAGGGCTAATACCGAAGATATTTTCGGTGCCATGATTTTGACCATCAATACGTTCCAACATCCATTTCAAGACGCGCATATTGTCACCGAAACCGGGCCATACGAATTTGCCGTTGGCATCAGTACGGAACCAATTGACGCAATAGATATTCGGAAGCTTACCGCCTAAAGACTGTACTTTTTCGCCGATATTGAGCCAATGCTGGAAATAATCACTCATGTTGTAACCCATGAACGGCAACATCGCAAATGGATCGCGACGCACAACCCCTTGCTGACCAACCGCAGCGGCGGTGGTCTCTGAACCCATGGTCGCCGCCATATACACGCCTTCGACCCAGTTACGCGCTTCGGTGACTAAGGGCACCGTGGTCGAACGACGGCCACCAAAAATGAAGGCAGAAATCGGTACGCCAGCAGGGTCATCCCAAGCTGAATCAAGCACCGGATTTTGCGTTGCGGCGACGGTGAAGCGTGCATTAGGATGTGCCGCTTTACGACCTGTTTCTTTGGCGATTTCGGGTGTCCAGTCCTGACCTTGCCAATCGATGGCATGGGCTGGCGCTTCTTTGCTCATGCCTTCCCACCAAACATCCCCATCATCGGTCAAGGCAACGTTGGTGAAGATGGTATTGGCGGTCAATGAGGACATGCAATTGGAATTGGTCGCGGTATTCGTGCCCGGTGCGACACCAAAATAGCCCGCTTCCGGATTGATCGCATACAAACGGCCATCCGCGCCCGGTTTAATCCAAGCGATATCGTCACCGATAGTCGTGACCTTCCAGCCTTCGATGGCCGGAATCAGCATAGCGAAATTGGTTTTGCCGCAAGCCGAAGGGAAAGCCGCAGCGACATAATGTTTTTTACCTTCAGGCGATTCCACACCCAAAATCAACATATGTTCGGCTAGCCAACCCTGATCACGTCCCATGGTCGATGCAATCCGCAATGCAAAACATTTTTTACCTAATAATGCGTTACCACCGTAGCCCGAACCATAAGACCAGATTTCGCGGGTTTCTGGATAATGCACGATGTATTTGGTGCTATTGCAAGGCCAGATCACGTCTTTTTGTCCGACCGCTAAAGGCGCGCCTACGGTATGCATACATGGTACGAATTCTCCCTCTGTACCCAAGACCTCACAAACAGCTTTGCCCATACGCGTCATGATGCGCATATTTACCGCGACGTAGGCGGAATCAGACAATTCAACACCGATATGCGCAATCGGCGAACCCAAAGGCCCCATTGAAAACGGCACGACGTAGAGAGTACGACCACGCATACAACCGTCAAATAAGGGATTTAAAGTGGCACGCATTTCCTTCGGTGCCATCCAATTATTGGTCGGGCCTGCATCTTCCTCTTTTTCACAGCAGATATAGGTACGGTCTTCGACACGCGCCACATCACTAGGATCAGAACAGGCTAAATAGCTATTGGGACGTTTTGCCGAATTAAGCTTTTTCATGGTGCCTGCTTCCACCATCTGCGCGCACAGCCTATCGTATTCTTCCTGCGAGCCATCACACCAATAAATGCGATCCGGTTTCGTCAAAGCCGCCATTTCTGCGACCCAAGCGATGAGTTTTTGATGTTTTACATAGGCGGGCACATTCAATGCGGCAACGCCTTGCAGACTAGGTTGGTTCATATAAATACTCCAATGCCATTTCAATTAAAAATCTTGGTAGCGGCACGGCAAGAACGGCTAGGGAGGCTGACGGTGCGAGGGGAATTTGGACTGGTATTAGAAGTGTCAAAATACGCAGTTCCATGCTCAAGCAGTGACAGGCACGATAGCGGCATTTTTGTCGGATTATAGGAAAGCAGAACTTAAGAGGTATTGTTCTTTTGGGTTCAGTCCGCATTCCACACTTGCGCCCAACCAAGCAAATGTCGGGCGATAGATTCAAAAAGCTACGTGCAGCGTATTTTACACCTAGCTTGCTAAGCCGTGCGAACTTTACCTCACATTTATTATCACAAAAATCATGATTTTGAAAATATATTTGCGATTCTCTTCAATAAGCGCTTTTGATAGAGAAATTTGAGTGTGCAAAGCCCGATTTAGGTAAAAAGACCTTGACTTATCCGCATCAATTTTCTTTTTCGGCTAGAATGTTTCTTCCTTAAAAAAATACAGCGTAGCGCCTCCTCGGGATACTCCCATAGGTAAAACGCCAAACCCAAGAGAGACCCGCATGACACTTCAACTTTGTGTGAACATCGCCTTCGCCCTCTGCATCTGTGGTCTACTCGCATGGATGCAGGAGCGCCATCATTCCTTCACGCGGCGGGTCTTTGTGGCACTGGGTTTAGGCATTCTATTAGGTGCGGCGTTTCAAATGTTTTACGGCGCGGGTGCGCCCGTTCTGGTGAAGACCAACAGCTATCTCGACATTATCGGCACTGGCTATATCAAGCTCCTGCAAATGATCGTCATTCCACTGGTGATGGTGTCCATTATTTCGGCCATTTTAAAACTTAAAGATGTGAGCTCACTGGGTAAAATCAGCAGTCTAACGATAGGTACTTTGCTCACCACAACCGTGATCGCCGCCTTGGTCGGCTTGGCAATGGCAAAGCTATTTGGACTCACGACCGTGGGCCTACCCTACTCATCGGCCGAATTCGCACGCGGCCAGTATTTAGAAGGAACCCTGGTCACGGCTAAGGCCATCTCTTTTCCCAGCATGATACTGAGCTTCATTCCAGAAAATCCGTTCTTGGACATGACTGGGGCACGCAAAACCTCAACCATTGCCGTTGTCATTTTCTCCCTTTTGATCGGCATCGCGGCCACTGGCATTGCCCAGAAAAAACCCGACATTTTCGCCAGCTTTGTCCGATTTATTGAAGTCACACAAACCATCGTGATGCGCTTAGTGACCCTCATTTTGCGATTAACTCCCTTTGGCGTTTTCGCGCTCATCACGCAAGTCGTGGACAACTCCAATGCCAAAGATATTCTCAATCTGATTCAATTTGTACTCGCTTCTTATAGCGCGATTTTCATCATGTTTGCTATTCACCTGATCATCATCGCCGCCTGTGGACTTAACCCTATCCGCTATATCCAAAAAATCTTTCCCGTGCTGGCATTTGCGTTTACCTCACGCACCAGCGTCGGCGCCATTCCCATGAATGTGCAAACCCAGGAGCTACGTTTGGGCACGCCTGAAGGCATCGCTAATTTCGCGGCCTCCTTTGGTTCAGCCATGGGTCAAAATGGCTGCGCCGGCATCTATCCCGCCATGTTGGCATTCATGATCGCCCCCTCGGTCGGGATCGATCCCATGTCCGTTTCTTTCATCGCCTCCTTAATCGGCATCATCGCCATCGGTTCGATTGGTGTAGCGGGCGTAGGTGGTGGTGCAACCTTCGCGGCACTCATAGTCTTGTCTTCACTCGACCTCCCAGTCGCCTTGGCGGGCCTATTAATCTCGATAGAACCCCTCATCGACATGGGTCGCACCGCACTCAATGTCAGCGGCTCCATCGTCGCCGGCACCCTCACCAGTCGCATCATGGGCACGACCGATATGCGCATATTTGAGAGTGATGCTGCTTTGAATTTAGATGCAGATGGGGTGGGGGTGTAATTAGGACTAATGAAGCTGGCCTGTATAAGGTGGACATTTTTTGCGAGATTTGCATGCTCACGTCTCACCATATCACTGCTCTCGCCTGCTCAGTCCAAACAGTTGAGAGATAAGGATTTGTGCGGAATATAGTCCAATGCCCCTATGCTGGCTTCACAATGCACCACAATTTTTGTTTGATGTGCATGTGTGCTTAACATTTGGGGTTTATGGCTGAGACTGAGGGCCGCGTTTAAATCTTTGCCCCAACAAAAAGCCCCGACTCTGTTACGAGCGGGGCTTTTTTTAAGGGAACTTACGCTCCCTTTACTACCTTGTTACTGCTTTAGGCTAACTATTAGAAGTCGTAACGTACATTAAACTCCATATAACGACTTCCCATAAATGCAGCTGGTTGACCATAGTTAGGATTCAAACGATTACCGGTTGGCAGTTTGCTGTCTGCACGGCTGTAATCACGAATCTGATTAACCATCGTCACGGTTTGTGTGTTGAACACATTAAACACGTTCGCTTGGAAAGTTAAGATATGGCCGTTGTCCAATTTCGTGACATAAGTCGCGTTCAAATCCAACTTCTTAGTCCATGGCATGGTAGGTCCATTACCGCGACTACCCAAGACCGAAGTACCTTGCGCGTTCAAGCAGTAGTAGCTGGATGCACTTGTGTATGCACCGGAACCACCATTGGTGGTGCCGCTAGGTCCAAGATAATCAGGCACTGTCGTTGGTACGAAACCGATACAGCTAGTGTGCCGACCGGAAGCCACAGTCAAATTCGCACCGACACGGAAATTATCGTTCAAAGCATAATTACCATACAACTTGATTTGATGCGCACGGCTGTTTGGCAAAGTACCATAGGAGCCATCAGTGAAGGAACCGAAGTCAAAATCTTGTGTGATACCTGCATCTTCTTGACCTAAGTCGGACTGCACGTAGCCTTCGGCCGTCCCTTTGTTGATGGAATAGACGTAAGAACCTTTCAAACTCCATTTTCCATCAAATGGGCGTTCTACTGTGAATTCCATGGCTTTATAGAGACGGTCATATTTTGCCAAACCTAGATAGCTATTTGGAACAGTAACGGCAACCAATTTGCCATCGCCTTTAGCATCGATCATCATATTCAATGGACGACCTGGGTTCATCAGGATACATGAAGCCATACTATCAGGATCGAAGTCAGTATAACCGTGTTCTGTTGCCCATTTTGCGACACCAGTGTGTGCGCAATAGTCATCCATACCGTCATTGACTTTACGATAAACACCTTTTACACCAACTGTCCAGTTTTTAGACAATGCTTTTTCCATACCAAGAATATACTCGTCTTGGTTCATGGGCTTCAATTTTGTATCCGCGATAGTACCTGGATTAGGTGAAGTCAAACTACCACTAATAATCGCTTGACCAATTTCTGGACCCAAGCTCAATGGCGCTAATGTTCTAGGATCTTTACCTACGAAATTGTAATAGCGTCCTTCGGTGTATTCAGAACGCGTTGAACGGATATTCGTATTGTTTGCAACTGGAATGAAATAACGACCGAAGTTACCATAGATTTTCATGGAGGCATCGCCGTTCACGTCCCATGCTGCACCCAAGCGCGGGGCATACATATTTTTACGATCTACGAACGGTACGTTCTCGGCATTTTGGTTCTTAAATGATTCAGAACGCAAACCACCGTATAACAATACGTTTTTGGTGACTTTCCAGCTATCTTCCAAGTAAATCGCATCATTCTTGGACAAGAATTCACCCGATGTCGCTTGATACTTACGCACACGTACGTATTGCGCGTTTCCAGGCGTGCCTGCACCGACTACGCCATTGATGGTGCGCGAAGCGGGCATTGCGTAATACCGATAATAAATCCCACCAGAGTAAGTCGCTCCAGCCTGACTTGAAGTGAAATCTTGTGCGTCGAAGCCTGCACGAATAGTGTGACCACCGATTAGGTATTCAAAGTCTAAGCGCTTGCCTACACGTTTATCACCGTCGTCTGGTGCTTTTGCATCACGCACTGTGAAGAAGGAAGGATTCCAGCAGCCGTAGGCAGGTTGACCGTTGTTATAAATCGCTGGGCAATCGGCACCGTAGGATGCGGGGTCATTTACACGACCGAGCAAACTGTACAAACGACCGTATTGTGCTGTAACGGTCAGGTTTTCAGTCAAATAACCTGTGTACTTCAGAATTTCAACATCGCCGCCATTATCGAGTGAAGTATTATGCGGAGTTCCAATGTGACGCACTGCGTATTTATCAGCATCGGTTGGATTATCATAGCTTGCGATATTGCTAGTATTTTTATTGCTAATCCCAGTGAATTCCAAACGATGATCGTCGTTGATTTGCCAGTCAAGCTTGATCATGCCGTGAGGTGATTCATTTGTTGTATGGAAACTTTGTGATGAACCAAAGGCATCCGATACGTTCCTACGACCTTCGACCAAGGCAAACATAAACAATTTGTCTTTGATAATTGGGCCCCCAGCATACGCATCAAATGAGAGTCTACGATAAGAATTTTCCTTTGGGCTAAACAAAGTATAGGATGGTGTACTTGGATTTATCCAAACGTCTTTATCTTGGTTAATAAGTGTCTTTCCGTTAGCGCTTGCCCAACTCGGATTCAAGGTAGCGGACGCTCCCATTTTCCATGTGTTGCTACCACGCTTAGTGGAAATACTGATTACACCACCCAAAGAACGGCCAAATTCCGCACCATAGCCGCCTGTTTTCACTTGCTGTTGACTCATTGCATCAAAAGGCAGTTGGGCATAGTTGGTGAAGTTACGCATATTGGTAACGTCAAAACCATTGATGTAGTAGCCGTTTTCCGCAACAGATGCGCCACTAAAAGAAGCGAGATTACCGAAGGCTGCATCACCCGCAACTGTACCTGGTGCCAACAAGGACACGGCCGTTGCATTATGACCCACTGGCAATGCCTGAATTTCAGCGAGGGAGAAAACAGAGTTAGATTCAACGCTAGAAACGTCGATAGGATTACGGGTACGGGAACCTGTCACGGTCACAGTTGCGACTTCTTCGAAACGCACTTCCGAGCCAGTACCGATCGCTACGGAAACATCGCGTGTTTTTCCGCCTGCAGTCACCTTGTACATGCCTGGTGGCAATTTGGAGAAAGTGAAGCTACCACTTCTATCCGCATCTATCGTACGTGAAGAGCCATTTTCTACGCTCACCACCATTACTTTTTCATTGGCCTTGGTGCGGCCATAGATCGTTCCATCCGCATTTTGCGCATATGCGAATGAAGCGAAGCACATTCCGACTGCCACTGCGATTGCAGTGCGTCCGAGGCGCTTCATGTTGAGATTATTGTTTGCCATGTAGTTACCCTATAAGAAAAATACTATTTTTGTATTGGATGCAGAACCTGCGAATTGCATAGGCACGAACGTAATATATTATTACGAAACAATGGATGCCCTCCCCCCGTTGAGCTTTTTGTTTTTCTACGTTGTTCTGTAGATCACTTCAACGTTGTAATCCCCGATCGATACTTGTGTTTTTACAGAAAGCGTCTCGAATCGTTTAAAACTTATGCAGTCGCGATGAGATCATTTGCACGGCTGCTGTGTCAAATTCTCCACGGAAAATGCGTCTTAAAAACAACAGATTTGTGAGGCAGGAATTGTGTTTTTATGCCATTTATTTGCTTGTTTGTTTCCGTTTACTTCGCTTTTATTTTGTGTTTAGTCCCCTCATTCGAACTGTTTAGACATTCAAGTCGCTCTTGCAAAATAAAATTCAATCCTGCTTTTTTTTGGCGGAATGATCAAAAAAACATCAATTTTATTACCCGCAGGCACACTTTTTGATACTAAAGAAATATGACTTTTATTCTCATTTTTGGGTAAATATATTTCGTTTTGTGGCGTTATTTTGCATCGGGCGACATGGCTTGTTGCGCTTTTTTTCGCTTATTGCGTTTTCAATTTTCGGCATGTGCGCGTTCAGTTTTGGCTTCCAATGAAGCTGTAAATTTTCCGCTCAAATCGGTTTTTTTCTCAGAAAGCTTGGGATCTTCTTTCAGTTTCAATCTTGACCAAATCACAGCTTCAGGCATAAATTAAATTGGAGCACTGTCTCCGCAAATTAAATCCTGTTGCGGCGCCAGTGCCTTTTCCTAAGCGCGAGGTCTGCTTGGCTCACTTCACCGTGGCTAGAACGCTCGCCGCATTCACCGCCGCATAGCCATAAACCATTACATAGTAGGTGCCCGCCTGTGGTGTATTAATTATGATTTGTTCCGTGTTGGTGTTGCCGTCCGATTTTTGATCATATACCGTGGTGCTAGGGGCTTGGTTGAACTTGGTGTACAAATCGCCGTCACCAGTTCCACCGGAAAGCGCTACCGTAATGCTGGTTTTGCCCGCTGGTACGGTGATGGAATAGAGTTTGGATTGATTTTGAGCCAGCGTAACTGATTGGGCTACACCGCTGAGCAATGCGGGTGCTTTGTTGACCGTCGCCACCAAGCTAGCATTTGACACTGCAGCATAGGCATCCACCAAGACATAGTAGGTTCCAACGCTTGGGTTAGCCACTGAGATTGCTTCGGTATTGGTGCTGCCATTTGAAGCTAGATCATAGGTAGTGGTAGTCGGGGCTGATCCAAATTTGGTGTAGATATCGCCATCACCCGTGCCACCAGACAGGTTTACGTTCAAACTGGTGGTGCCTGAAGGAACTGCGATTGTATAGAGCTTCTGAGACGCTGAGGCTAAGTTGACACTTTGTGACACGCCACTGGTAAGCGCTGTGGGTGTACCACCGCTCGCGCCGGCCAGACCGGTTGCAGTGAGATTCGCCGCTGTCCAGAGATTATTGCGTGACCATGTCGTGCCCTTAAGGGTTTGCTCGACCGCCGCTAACTGTCCCTTGGTGAACATGGTTTGGGTGCGGGTGTAGTCCATGACGTTTTCGACGTTAGTCCAATTTCCACATGCGTAGAGCGTGGTGCTTACCGTCACATCTTGTTCATACTTACCCCAAGTGGTTGGCGTATCTGCGATACCATCGTTGCCACAAGTGACCCCGGTATTACCATTGTGACCAAAGGTGTGTTTCAAGTTCATTGAGTGACCAACTTCATGGGCGAGCACCGCTTCGTAGCGTTTCCAGATTGTGTCACCCGCGCCGCCAAAAGCGCGATAGTCAATAAAGACCGCATTATAGGCGGGATCATTTGGCTGTTCGCTTGGCATCCATGCCACCCCTGACATACCGTTGGAAGCGACTTGTTCGACGACATAAATATTCAAGTATTTTGTGGAATCCCAGTTATATTTTGCTGTGATATTGGGAATATAGCTTCCCGCATCCGTCGCCCAAGTGGTCGGTGTCGGTTTTATCGCTTCATAGCCTGTGGTCGCGCTGCCATCAGGCTTTTTTTGTGCCAGTTTAAATTCTACACTCAGGGCACCTTGCAGGTTGGCCATGCCATCGAGCACGCCAGCTGCTATTTTGCCTTGATAGAGTTGATTGGTGCGATTTAAGGCGCCCACGATGCGCGCGGGGGTGGTGACGGTATTGACATTGGCGTTATTGTACAAAACATGAACAACAACGGGTATCGTATAGGTCGCCACTTGGGCTTGGGCGTTCATTCCTATGGCCAAGGTGCTGACACCAACGATGGTCGCAGCCCAGGTTTTTGCTTGTTTAATCAATTGCATGTGAATCTCCTGTTATTAAAATTAGGTACGGCATGATTGAAAGATAAATTCGTTCTGAACGAGGTATTCAGATCAAGGGGGTATTTAGGCTTTTCATCGCAACACTCCTTTCATGTAATTTGCCCGTGCCAGTCTGTTGATAGTGTTACTGCTGGCACAGGTTTCGCGCTAGCTCAAGTGCAACAGATCAACTGGACTTGCTTTTTTAAGAATTAATGATGGGTAAGTGAAATGGATAAAAGGCAGTTTTCTAGCATTTCGCAAAATTACTCAACAATCATCATCACCAATTCAAAATAAAATTCGAACCTCAAG
>JAHFQV010000136.1:0-5238 GCA_023259175.1 Oxalobacteraceae bacterium
GCTAGCAAGGTTCGGTAGGAAATGCCGATGGAGGTGTCCTGGGCGCGTGGCAGTGGCTTTTCTTTACCGAACATATCGTTTTGATCTTCTTGCGCTAATTGATGCGCTTCTTGTCGTTCCCGCTTGGGCAAAATAATCAATGACCACAGCACCACCAAAAGCGCAACACCGTCGCGGGCCAAGCCAAAATTATTGTTCTGCCAGGTGTCTTTGCTACCAAACACCTTTGATTCGCTATCACGGGTCAAGGCTAAGGTGACGTAATCTGCATACACATTGTCGACCAATTTCATGCCGCAAGCTTTCAGTCGCGTGTCAATATCGCCGCGAAAAATTTCGTCGGATAAAGCCCGCTTTACCAACTTGTCTTCGCGACGTAAAGTTTGGTGTGCCAGTAAACGGGCGATCAGGATTTGTGCATCTTCGGTCATGGTGTTTTAAATTGAAAGCCTGCGTTGCAAAGGAAGTTGATCAAGAATTTTTTCTTATTCATGAGGTGGCGTTGGGTCGGCTTTGGGTTTGAGCGGATGTAAGCTCGCCACGGAAATAGCGGCCACATGGGGGTCGTTTACTTTCTGCATTTTGTCCTTGGAAGTAAATTCCAGAGGAAGACGTGCTAAGAACGCGGTTTGGCCCTGCAAAGAGGCTTCGTTGGCATCACCAATCAAGGCTAGCAGTGAGGCACGGTAGGAGGCGATTGCAAAGCTGGCAGGTAATAAAATTTCGTGCAGGGGCTGGGATTTTTTTGTTTCCGTATCCCAGTTTTTTCCATCGATTTGACTGAGCATGGAAAGCCAGTGATCTAGTTCTAATAAGGCTTCACTCTGGTCGTTGGCGACCGAAGGCGCATCCTCGCCATTCGGAAGTTGACCTAGGAGTTGAACGTTTCTGTGCGCCAGTAATTCACTCTCCGCGACATCAATCATTTCAGATGGCGTGATGAAGTGCGGTGTGACCGGATGCGATAATGCACCATCGGCTAAAGAAGCCAAATCCTCGCGCTGCAAGAGCCACATTTTGATGTCAGTGGTTGATAAGCCCGATTGTCCGAGATGCACCCGTTGGCGTTCGATTTGGTTCAGCGCGCGCGAAAACATGCCCTGCATATTTAACAGCGCACTTTGGGCGCGGCCAATCGCTTGCGCGGCACGATGCGTCGCCGAATCGGCGCGACTGTCATTGGTGATCGCATGAATAATTTGCGAACCTTTTTCTACCCAATCGCAGGCAATATGCCATTTTTGTTGCGCGCTACGCAGTTGAAATTCAGAGCCGGAGGCAATCGCATCGGAAAATTCTTCGGTCAGTTCAATCAGACGACCGAGCAAATGATGTAATTGTTCAACTGAGACCCCGCCTACCGCTTGCGCACCTGCCACTTGGGTCAGCATGTAACTCATCTCAGAAGTATCGTCGTGCTGCTCGATTTGTAGCAGTGACTCGAGCGCCGCCAGCACATTGCGTGCGGTTGGCGTAATGCGATACACCGATTGACTTGGGTCCCAGACCAAAAGCGCCGTACTACGCAAACGTGTGAGCACCGTTTCGAGCGCGTCAGGCTCGAGGTAGCCGAGTTTGGCGTTGATGTCGGCGCGACTCAAGGCGGGCGATTCAACATCGGCAGCGAGCTCACGCAAGACCAATAGGCGCATCAGCACGCCATTCATTCCCCCGTGAAAGAGCGCTGTGAAGGCGTGCAACATAGGCTGTGCACGACGCAAAGGCGCGAGTGCGCTAATATCATCGGGGCTGAGGCCGGATTTGAAATAAGACTTGAGGCTGAGGTCATTGAGATCAGAGAGATCGTCTTCAATTCTGGCAACGGAAAGTTCGTCTAAATTTTGCATGCCGCATTTTACCTGCTTGCTCGTGGCTTGAGTATGGGTAGGAAGGCAACATTAGGGTTTCACTTGCCGAAATGTGTTTTATTTATTTTGCGGGCGATGCTTGTTAGGTTTATCGTCGAGGTACGACTAAAGACGTAGGGATGCTACGATATTATCGTTTTAATTTGGGGAAATAGTATGAGCGAAAATCAAACTTCAATCGCGCTCTTGGGCGGTGGCTGTTTTTGGTGTCTAGAAGCCGTGTATCAGGAAATACGGGGTGTCAATAAGGTCGAGTCTGGCTATGCCGGAGGAGCTAACCCTGACCCAAGTTATGAGCAAATTTGCACGGGAACGACGGGGCATGCGGAGGTGGTGCGTATTCATTTTGATACGCAGCTGATTTCTTATCGGGATTTATTGCAGATTTTTTTTGCGATCCATGATCCAACGACACGCAATCGGCAAGGCAATGACAGCGGCACACAATATCGTTCAGTAATTTTTTACTACGATGAGGAGCAAGCCACGATAGCGCGAGCAATCATGCATGAAATGCTGCCATTGTGGCGCGCGCCACTCGTCACGCAATTGCAGCCTGTGCCCGTGTTCTATCTTGCCGAAGCCTACCATCAGAATTATTTCCGTCAGCACCCGGAGCAAGGCTATTGCGCGTTGGTAGTGGCACCCAAATTGGTGAAGGCGCGAGCAGGTTTTGCAAAGTGGATGCGTTGAGCTGATTCGGAAGATAGGGTTCAAGCACAGCTGACGCATCCTTGTTACAATACCTCTTCGACTTGCGCTCATCACGGCGGAATAGGTGATTTTTTCTTGGCGGTTTAACCGAATCGCGATGCCACTTTTCTTCGAATCGATTTTTTATTCCGCGATGAGCTATTTATGATTAATTTTTTAGAGTTGAATCACGCTGCGCGCGTGAGCTTGGCGAGTGAAATTCACTCGCGTCCTTTCCTAAAACTCGCAGCACCTGAACTCGTCACCCATCTGGCTATTTATGCTGAGGCTGAAGATGCCTTGCGCGGTGGTTGTTTGCCTGCGCAGCATGCCTTGCTGGCCTCGCTCTGTGCCCATTTTGGTGTGGCATCGGCTGCGCTTGACGCAAAATATTTTTACTATGATTTCGGCTCTTTCCGACTTAAATGGGAATGTCATGCCGAGTTCGCGACTTATACTTTTGCGCGCGCTTTTCAAGAGTCCTTGGATTCTGGTGTTGATTTTGAGGCCTGCATTGCACATATGCCGATTAAGGAAATTCCAGAAACTTGGTTACGGCAATTGCAGGGAAAAATTCTCGTTGCGGCGCATGTGATTTTGGAGCGTTCCAAGTCGTCTCATGAAGCCTTAGCCCAGCAATTGCAGTCTCTGTTTAAAACCCATACTTTGGCCGGTAGTCGTGTCATGCAAGGGGGAGAATTTTGGTCCGATTTTATGATTCATGCCGATGGCTTTAGCCGATTTTTGGTGCGCGATTTGGGGATGCGTTCGCAGCAAGCGGGTCGCTTGGTGCAAAGAATTTTGGAGATTGAAACTTATCGCATGATGGCGCTTTTAGGTTTGCCCTATGCGCAAAGAGCGACCTCACATTTAAACGCAATTGAAAATGAGTTGGCGCAATTGGCCGCGAAAATGGTCGATGCAGATTTCGCCTTGCGCGAGCAAGATTTTGATAGCGATGGTGCTTCAGATCGTGAATTACTCGAACAAATCACGCGTCTTGCCGCCCGCATGGAAAAATTATCGCTAGAAAATAATTACCGGTTTTCTGCGTCGCAAGCTTATTTTGGTTTGGTTCATGCGCGAATTGACGAGTTGCGTGAAGTGCGTTTAGAAGGCGTACCTATGCTCGTGGAATTTATGGATAGACGCTTAACACCGGCCATGAATACTTGTAATGCGATGGCGAATCGGCAGGATGCGCTCGCGCGTCGGATTGCCCATTCAAATGAATTGCTGAGTACCCGAGTGGGTATCGTGCAAGAAGCGCAGAATCGAAAAATTTTGCAATCCATGAATAATCGCGCGGACCATCAGTTACGTTTGCAACAGGCGGTGGAGGGTTTGTCGGTCGTGGCGATTTCGTATTACGCAGTGGGTTTGTTTGGTTATTTGAGTAAGGGCGCAAAAGACTTGGGATGGATAGCCCACGCCGACAGTGTGATCGGCGCTTTTGTGCCTATCGTATTAGGCGCAGTCTGGTTAGGCTTGCGTCATTTGCATAGGAAGATGCGGCGTTGATGGAAGATTGAAGAAAGATTGAAAGTGATGGATTAAATTTCTATTTCTTCCCGTGTCTTTGATGATAGTTGGCGACATATTCTGGCCGTATCATTTCCTGGAAATATTGGGGTATCCAAGGACGTGCTGCCAGCATGAAACTCATGCGATGTTTGTCATCGAATGGCAGGACAGAATCGAGTTTGTGTTGATCTGAAATATCATGTGCGAGCTGCTTAAATCGTGTCATAAAAGTGCTGCTCGACTGTTTTGAAAGCATCACTGAAATGAATTGCATGGATTCGAATTGGCGATCAAACGCAGCGTCGAGATAGTCGGCGAAAGATTCGCGTCGGTGAAATTTTTGTATCGGCCCGTTCGGTATCCAACGGAAGGTGCGAGAAATCAAGAGCTTGATACGATTATTCGGCAGCAGCTCGAGTATGCCAAGATGATCGAGTCGCACCAAATAGGCGATGACATCGGGCTCGCTGATATTGTAGATGGCGACGATTTGTTCTAGCGTTAGGTAGTTCATCGCCGAGACCGCGACGATAAATTTTTTGCGGTCACGTATCAGCTCTTCTTCTTGTTCGTAACTAAGCTCGTCAATTAAAGATTCTTCGTAGCTGCGCATCGTTAAATCATGCAAGCCGATATTGGTTGCATCGAGAATTTCGTCTAGCCTTTGCAGCGTAATATTTTTACTGGCAAACATACGCTTGATGCTCGACTCTGACATCGATATGCGGTTGGCGAGTTCGTGGTAAGTGATGCCCTTGGTTTTGAGCTCACGTCTTAACACATCAACCAGAATGGCAGCCTTTGTCATAGATTTATCGTTTCCGAAGGAAAGTACCGGAAAATGATACACCACAGTACGGAATTCGCAACCTTTGGTTTTGCCTCTGTTCAAAGGGCGCAACTGATTCGATAATGAGCGTCCCCAATAAATCGGCTAAACACTAATCGAACAAGTAGTCTTCAAAAAATAAACTGAGGATGATGAAATGGTGATGGAAGCAGCAACTCTAGGTGGTGGTCGCTTTTGGCTCACGGAAGCGGTCTTTCAGCACATACGCGGGGTGCGTTCAACCCAGGTGGGTTATGCCGGTGGTAGCGAGGCTTTCCCTTATTTTGAAATCGTTTGTACCGGACAAACCGGGCATGCCGAAGT
>JAHFQV010000136.1:5338-7852 GCA_023259175.1 Oxalobacteraceae bacterium
CCCTTTTTGCTGTCGTAATTGGTGAACCAAGTTAAGCCCGTTTGATCGACCTCTTTTAGCAGTACGATACGTGAAGAAGGGCGGCCATCGGCACCGACGGTCGATAAACACATGGCATTGACTTCATCGACTTGGGCATCGCGTGCTTCTTCAAACCACAGTTTAAATTGGATGAGTGGATGACTCGCGACGTCGCTTTCCGACAGTTGTGAGCGTTGGTAATCTGTTCGAATATGACTAATCGACATGGTCGTTTTCCTTTGCTGTGCTTATGTGTCGCCGCGTTTGCATGGCTGCACCGACTTCTTGCATCGTGGCTAGGTCGAAAAGGCGCGCGGCCATGGGGGCGATTTGGCTTTCTTCTAGCGCCATGTGTTCTTGGTAGAGTGCTTGAAAGGCCGCTATTTTATCTGTGCTGAGCGCCCATATTTTCCCGCCTGCGAGGGCGAGCAATTGCGCTTCTATCGGTGTCCACTGCTGCGCCATTTCGCCGTGTTGTTGCAAAATGAGTGCTAATGCTTGGTGCAGTAAAGCGGCATCTTGATTCCGTGCCAAGGCGCTTAGACGGGGCAGTAAATCGATTTCCTCATCTTCGTGATGGAGTGGTGCCGCTAATTGAAAATAGCGCAGTATCGCCTGTGCAGCTTGTTGGGCTTGCCTGTCCACGCCATGGCTTGCGAGGTGAGCGGGAAGGCGGCCAAGGGTGGCTAGTTGTTTGCGTATCCGATCATGGCAATGTTTAAGGACAGCCAAGGGCTGATCAAACCCAGGTACCGTGTCGAAAAGTGCATCCATTTTATTCGCGACCTTCAAAAAAGATGAAATGGATTATCGCCGATTGCGCATAATTGCGCTTGCGGGAAATCAAAGCGCTTGAGTCTTTTTTCCTTAAACCTGTAAAATCAGGGTTTATTTTGTTGAAGTGAATTTTACGATGCAGACGCAATTAAGCGCCCAAGAGGCTCTTGAGCATGATATCGATTATGATCGTCGTTTTGGCGGTGTGGCAAGGCTTTATGGTAAGCCTGCCTTGCTTCGTTTTGCACTAGCCCATATCGCCGTGGTGGGGGTGGGCGGGGTTGGTTCTTGGGTGGTGGAGGCGCTTGCGCGTAGCGCGATTGGTCAGCTGACTTTGATCGATTTGGATCAGGTCGCAGAGTCGAATGTGAATCGCCAGATTCAAGCGCATAGTGCCAGTTTGGGTATGGCAAAAGTGAGCGCTTTGGCAGAGCGGATACGTCTGATTAACCCGCTTTGTAAAGTGACTGAAAATGAAGATTTCATCACCCCTGATAATTTAAGCGAATTTATCGCACAGCCGCAGTTCGATTATGTGATTGATGCAATTGACGATGTACGTGCAAAAGTAGCTTTGATCGCGTTTTGCCGTCAACACAAGATCCCTTTGATTACGATAGGCGCGGCCGGCGGTCAAACCGATCCTTCGAAAATCGAAATTCGCGATTTATCTCGCACCGAACAAGAACCATTATTGGCATTGGTACGCAAACGCCTGCGGCAAAATCATGGCTTCCCGCGTGGGACTAAAAACAAATTTGGAATCGATGCCGTGTTCTCGATGGAAGCGGTACAGATGCCGGAAGCAGAAGCCGATACCTCCTGCGAAATCGCTGCACTTCCTGGCACTGCCAAGGAGGGCATTTCCGGCCTTAATTGCGCAGGTTTTGGCTCCTCGGTCGTGGTCACTGCCTCATTTGGCATGCGAGCTGCCGCGCACGTTTTGCGCCAGTTGGCGGCAGGGGAGAAAAGCTAATGGCCTGTCTCGGTGGGCGTGTTTCTTGAACTTCGCGCTAAGTGGAACACTAAGCTGAATACTAAGTTGAACACTAAGCTGAACACTAAGCCGACCGGAAATTCTCGCTTAGAAAATTGCGCACCAGCGTTCGTGCTCGGTGTAGCCGACTTTTGATGGCCATATCGCTCTGCCCTAAACGATGGGCGATTTCAGAAATGCTGAGCTCTTCAAAATCTCGCAGCAAAATCACGTCGAGATAATGGGGCGGAAGTGCGGCCAGCGCTTTGCTCAAATCGCGCTGTAAATCTTGATCTGTTTGGGTAGCGAACATGGCTTCCATGTCCTGATCTATGGTGTGCTCGAAGCGCATACTTACCCTAGCTAATCGCAAGCACTGCCGTTTAATCAGTACAAACAACCACGAAGAAAAGGCGGCGATGGCTTGCAGGCTAGTGATTTTTTTTGTGATGACTATGAGTGATTCTTGTACCGCATCGTCTACGTCATTCATGGCGCAGTGTCGATAAGCGTAACGCCGTATCAGTGGCTGATATTCGCGTAATAGGCAGCCAAGAGCGACCGTATCGCCCGCTTGTGCGGCAATAATGAGTTGCGACTTATCGACACTGCTTTGCATTTAATGCCCCTTATCTAGGCTTGTAGCTTCCGACCCAGCAAGGCGCACATAGGACACCATCCGGCTAAACCCGTTAAGGCCAAACTCGCACCGATTAATGCCGCTAATACCACGGGAGTCA
>JAHFQV010000137.1:0-3189 GCA_023259175.1 Oxalobacteraceae bacterium
ACGTGAAAAAGGAATGCTCCCGCCTTGGCGCGCAATTTCTTTTTGTA
The DNA here is from genome assembly GCA_023259175.1 of Oxalobacteraceae bacterium. GTDB lineage: Bacteria > Pseudomonadota > Gammaproteobacteria > Burkholderiales > Burkholderiaceae_D > Undibacterium. Next base: position 48 of record JAHFQV010000137.1, read on the forward strand.
AAACGGTCGTGAGTTCTTTTGATACCGCAAGCGCATCGGAGGTGGGCAAGGGGAGTTGCAGTTGCGGATGGGCTGAGGCGTTTAATTTTTGCATATGGCATTGTAGCGAAGTATCGAATTGAGAATCAAGGGACTTGCGTGGTCATCGTGTGGTATTGCCCAGTCTTGCCAATGGATAGCGGGAAATGATGAATTTAAAATCTGAAAATGAACAAGCTTCTAAGCCGTCCAAAATTGTGTTGGTCACTGGCGCTGCGCAGCGTCTTGGTCGTGCGATTGCGCTGTACATGGCCGAGCATGGTTGGGATATTGTTGTGCACTACGGCGCTTCGCAACAAGCCGCGATGAGCTTGGTGCAGGAAATTGAGAAAATGGGGCGACGTGCGATGGCATTGCAAGCTGATTTGCACAATGAAGCGGCGGTGAATAATCTCATTCCGCAGGTGCTCAATGCTTGGGGGCGACTCGATTGCGTAGTCAATAATGCGTCCATGTTTGAGGCTGACACGGCGCATAATTTTAGTCAGGACTTACTGGATCGCCATATGCATGTCAATTTGATGGCGCCGGTACTTTTGGCTAAGGCACTACACCAACACAAGGTCGCGAGCGCTGCGCCTGATTTGGGCTGTGTGATTAATTTACTCGATCAAAAACTATTCAATCTTAATCCCGACTATTTGTCTTACACCTTGTCGAAAGCCGCCTTGCAATGTGCGACGACGACCTTAGCCCAAGCCTTAGCGCCGCAGGTACGCGTGGTCGGACTTGCGCCCGGTTTGTCTTTGCCTTCCGGTAGCCAAACCCAAAGTCAATTTGAAGCGGCGCATCAAGCGACTCCTTTGAAGCAATCGAGTACACCCGACGACATCGCCCAAGCCGTGCTGTATTTAGCGCAGGCCAGAGCGATTACCGGCACGGTCTTGACGGTCGATGGTGGGCAGCACTTAATTCCCAGTCAGCGTGACGTCATGTTTTTGACCACGCTTGCAACTGGGACCTCTACTTTTAACGAATCCAATTAATCTTTTATTTCTCGAAGCGAGCACCTATGTTATCCATTCTTCACCATCCGCAATTGGCCGATTGTCGTCGTTTATTCTTACGCGACTACGAAGTCAATATCAACATTGGCGTTCACGAATTTGAAAAAAAAGGCGAACAACGGGTAATGATTAACGTGGACCTGTATATTCCGCTGGCATTGTCCACCCCGGTTCAAGATCATCTCGATGAAGTCGTCGACTACGATTTTATGCGTGGTACCATCGCGGCGCGAATTGCCCAAGGCCATGTACATTTACAGGAAACCTTGTGTGATGATGTGGCAAAAATTATGTTGGCGCATCCACGCGTGCGTGCCGTGCGTGTCTCGACCATGAAGCCGGATGTTTATCCCGATTGCGAAGGCGTTGGTGTGGAAGTGTTTCAGATTAAAAGTGAAGTATAAGGACGACTATGCAAACGCAAGAAATTCATCGTGAGCTACCCACCCCAAGTTTGGGGCAGGTAAGGACTAGCGAGAAAACCCAGTACGAAAACAATAAACTACACAAGCGTTTATGCCGCTTAGTTGGGCAAGCTATCGGTGATTTTAATATGATAGAAGAGGGCGATAAAGTGATGGTTTGTTTGTCGGGGGGGAAAGATAGTTACGCCTTACTCGACATTCTGATGACATTGCGCGAGCGTGCTCCAATTCACTTTGACATTGTGGCGGTTAATCTCGATCAAAAACAACCCAATTTTCCGGCGGATATTTTGCCAGCCTATCTCGAGAAATTGGGCATTCCTTACCACATCGAAAATCAAGACACCTATAGCATCGTTAAGCGATTAATCCCAGAAGGAAAGACAACTTGCTCCCTGTGCTCGCGTTTGCGGCGCGGCATTTTGTATCGTGTTGCGGATGAACTCGGCGCGAACAAGATCGCCCTTGGACATCATAGGGACGATATTCTGGAGACGTTTTTCCTCAATATGTTTTTTGGTGGAAAACTCAAAGGGATGCCGGCCAAATTACAGTCCGATGACGGCAAACATATCGTGATTCGCCCTTTAGCCTACGTCAAAGAAATCGATACACAAGCTTATGCAGACCTGAAAAAATTCCCGATTATTCCTTGCGACCTGTGTGGATCGCAAGAAAATCTACAGCGTAAGCAAATCAAAAACTTGATGCGCGAATGGGAAAAACAGCATCCGGGGCGGGTGGAGAATATTTTCTCATCCCTTTCTACGGTCGTGCCTTCGCACCTGATGGATAAGGATTTATTTTCTTTCCGTGATCTCCATCCCAGTGGTCAAGCCGATAGCAACGGCGACATTGCATTTGATGAAGACGCATGCGCTAGCGTGAATCCTAGTGTGGTCACTTTACATTTGGATTAGCGTCGATTTTTACGGGAATGCTGATATCGCAAATGCTGAAATCAGCCCCTCTCTCAGCGCGTTTTTGTTCGATCAATTGCGCAAGCGATTGTCCACTGAGTACGCTCACGACCGGACGTTCTTCCACAGGCATATCGGCCGCAACGCGCACCGAATTCATGAGGTCAGGTTGGTTAGGTGGCTCGCCTAGGGTAATTTTGCGCAAGACCTCCTGACCACTAACAACGCGTGCGAATAAAGTGTAATCATGATCGAGTCGCCGCGTCGCATCGAGCATAAAATAAATTTCACTATTGGCTGAGTTTAAGGCTTCATTGCGACCCATGCCCATCGTGTCAGCGCAATGAGCACCCCAAGCCCGAATTGCGCGTGCTGCATTCGTGGGGGTCGATTGAAACGGCACACTGCCCATTAAGCCGGAAAATTGGTCTTGCCCACGGCTAGCGATCAGCACTTTTGCTTCGTCGGCCGCGAGCGTGTATCGGAAGGTGAATTCTGGCTCCAAATTTGGGTGCGCAGTGCCGCCGCCATCCTTATTATTCGGGTTGCCTGTTTGCGCTACGAATAACGCAATCACGCGATGAAATTGCAGGCCATCATAGACTTTTTCACGGGCCAACATCTTCACCCTTTGCACTGCTTTGGGGGCCATCTCAGGACGCATTTCGATGATTAAGCGTCCCTTACTGGTATCGATTATCAAGGTGTTTTCGGGGTCTAATAAACGCCAATCGGAATTGGCGAACGCGAG
>JAHFQV010000137.1:3289-7750 GCA_023259175.1 Oxalobacteraceae bacterium
CCATGGCTGCTCGATCAGATGATCGCAGCGCAGCCGGATATGAAAGCAGACGCAAAAGAGGTTTTTCTAAAAATGATGACTCGACCCATGATGACATGGAGCACAGTCATTGGAGCCTTGATCGGAGTACCCCTGATGGCGGCAATCGGTGCTGCGTATTTGACCATCAGCGCAAAAATGATAGGCAGTGAGCTTCGTTTCGAGAAATGGCTGGCTTTTTCCGCTTGGACCATGATGCCTAGTTTGATCGGGACTCTTTTAATGGGGGTGCAGATTGCCTCTAGCAATGGACAGGTCACAATGGAGGCACTCAATATGCTTTCAGTCAATTACCTGATAGCACACCAAGACAATTTAAGTTCATGGGGTAAATTTTTTAATACACTGCACCTGACCTATTTTTGGACGATCTTCGTGAGCTTTGTTGGCTTACGCACTTGGACCGATCGCAGCACCAGAACTTGCGCAATCATCGCGGCCTTGCCCTATGTGGTAATTTTTGGTGGCTGGGCTGCATTTTTACTCGCTTTCGCAAAAAATTAAGGAAAAAGATGAAACGTAAAACTTGGGGCCTGATCGCCATTGCCGCCCTTATATTGGTACCTCTCGCAATTAAATTTACTGCTAGCAAGCCTAAGATTGAAGTCGAATTGGCGAAAGTTGTGAAGAAAGAGATTCAACCTTCCATTTTGGCCTCGGGTAATTTCGTCTTTAGACAGCAAGTTCAACTGTCCAGTGAAGTGATCGGCAAGGTCTCGGAAGTGCTGGTGAAGGAAGGCGATAAAGTCACTCAAGGACAGGTTTTGTTGCGTCTGGACCCAACTTTGATACGCGCCGAAATGACGCAGCAAAAAGCCATGATACGTAGCTCGGAAATCAACGTGGAGCGAGCGCAGTTAAATGTCAATCAACAGCAAATCAATGTGGACCGTAATCGTCGTCTGGTACAGGCAAAATATATTGATGCCAGTCGTTTTGACGAAGTAGCGCATCAGCTAGATTTGGCAAAAATCGAGTTACGCAGTGCCCGCGAAAATGTACAGCAAGTGAACGCTTCGCTCGATCAAACGCTCAAGCGTTTAGATAAAACCGAAGTGCGCTCGCCAATCAACGGCACGATTACAGCGGTACAAATTAAGATTGGCGAAACTGCCGTGGCCAGTGCGACCGGAATGGCTGGTTCTAGTTTGATGACCATCGCGGATGTGGCCAGTATGATGGCTGAAGTGAATGTCGATGAGGCCGATATCGCGAAAGTTGCGGTCGGGCAGAAAACCAAAGTCTTTCCAGCTGCATTTGACGATCAGCCAGTGATGGGCACAGTAGAAGAAGTCTCGATGGCACCGCGCATGACCTTGGCGACTGGCTCGCAAGGTAAAACCTATGTCGTGAAGCTGCGTTTGGGTGAGACAAAATTGGCTTTGCGCACGGGAATGACTTGTCGCGTTGAGATACTGACGGGAACGGGGAGCGCTAAACCTGTGTTGCCGATTCAAGCCATCGTGACAGGTGATGCCTTTGCCGACTCCGATGCCAAGTCTGAGAAAGAGGGTGCAAAAAGCACAGAGAAAGGCAGTGCGCATGTCTTTGTTGTGCGCGATGGTATTGCACATAAAAAGAGCGTCAAGGTCGGTATTGCCGATGACAGCAATCAAGAAATTCTCTCCGGTTTAGAAGAAGGCGAATCCGTCGTCACGGGACCTGCACGCATCTTGCGGACCTTGCGTGAAGGCGATCGTGTCAATGATCTGGCTAAGAGCAAAGAGAAGAGTGACAAAGCGTCGGCATCGGCAACAGTGTCGGCATCGGCTTCTGCGTCAGCCACAGCGTCAGCGGATGGAAAATAAACGTGATCACACTTTCGGGTATTGAAAAAAATTACCAAATGGGCGATCAAACCGTGCACGCATTGTGCGGTGTTGATTTGCATATCGCACGCAATGAATTTGTTGCCTTTATCGGCGCATCGGGTTCGGGAAAATCGACGATGATGAATATCGTTGGCTGCTTAGATAAGCCTAGCAGTGGAACTTATCAACTCAATGGACGTGATGTCGCGACGATGGCGAGTGATGAATTAGCCTTGGTACGTAATGCTGAAATCGGATTTATTTTTCAGAGTTTTCATTTACTGCCGCGTGCCAGTGCATTAGAAAATGTGGCGCAACCTTTGATCTACCGTGGTATCGGTTTGAAAGAGCGTCAGCGTTTGGCGCGAGAAGCGCTAGAACACGTAGGTCTGGGTGAACGCGTCCATCATCGTCCGAATGAATTGTCCGGTGGGCAAAGGCAAAGGGTGGCGATTGCCCGCGCCTTGGTTGGTAAGCCTGCCATATTGCTGGCTGATGAGCCGACGGGCAATCTTGATTCGACCACCAGCGCGGAAATTCTGGCACTGATCAAAGACTTGCATCGCAATGGACAAACGGTCGTGATGGTCACACATGAGCCCGAAATTGCAGCCCAATGTCACCGCATAGTGCGTCTGCATGATGGTCGCGTTTTGAGCGATGTGCGCAAAGAAGTGGAGGCATAATGTTTGTATTTATCGAGAGCATACGTTCAGCACTCAATTCAATTCGCGCGCATCGTATGCGTAGTTTCTTAACTTCGCTGGGCATTATTATTGGTGTTGCTTCGGTCATTACCGTCATCTCGCTGATTCAGGGTTTGTCGCAAAGTATCAGCAAACAATTTGAGGGCTTGGGTGGCAATTCGGTGACTATCTCGCCGAAGTTTTCGTTTAAAGAAGCGATGCGTGGCAAGATCAATGAATTGCGCCTCGAAGACATCGATCAATTGCGTTTGCATGTGACCGAAATTCGCGAAATCAATCCGCAGTTTATGATGCCCGGTGGCGCGGTGCGCTTTGGCAGCACTGAAGCGACCGCTCGCATCACCGCGAGCACGCCGCTCTACCAAGATGTTGAGCAGCGCTTTGTAACGCAAGGGCGATTCTTAAGTGATTCCGACGAAGCAGGTGCGCGGCGTGTTGCCGTCATCGGTTCTAAAATGATAGAGACTTTGCATTTGCCAGAAAACCCAATCGGTTCTTACATTACTTTTAGTAATGAATGGTTTAAGGTGATAGGCGTACTTGAAAAGCGTGGCGAAACCTTCGGCTTTTCGCAAGACGAAATTGTGATCATTCCCTTCCGTACTGGGCGCAATGTAATGGGCGCAGGCCAACGCTTGCGCGGCATGTTTTTTACTGTCTCCATGAAAGACATTAAGTTGATGGACGAGGGAAGGGCGCGGATAAAAACGGTATTGCATACAGCGCATAAACTGGAAAATAAGCCTGATGACTTTGAATTGGAGTCCTCCGATCAAATGAAGAAGAGCTTTGATCAAGAAATGGCGACCATTACTTTGGTGATGGGGGGTATCGTCAGTATTTCCCTGCTGGTGGGCGGCATCGGCATTATGAATATCATGCTCGTTTCGGTCACCGAACGTACCCGCGAAATTGGCATTTGCAAAGCCATCGGCGCACGTAGCCGCGATATTTTGATGCAGTTCTTGATCGAGGCGGTGACACTTTCTGTGTTGGGCGGAATGATAGGTTTGGCCTTGGGCTATGGCTTCGGTGTGGGTATCGCTAAAATGATCCCCGATTTCCCTGATGCCGTTGTGCCTTGGTGGGCTGTTGCGCTATCCTTCTTTTTCTCCGCTGGCGTAGGTGTAGTGTTTGGCGTGATGCCAGCGAGTAAAGCGGCTAAGCTTGATCCTATTGATGCTTTGCGCTACGAGTAATAAACGACAGCACACTTAGCGTCGGCGAAGTTGAACTTAGTTGAACTTAGTTGAACGAAGTAGAACGAGAACCCCTGCACAAGAGTTTGTACTCCTTGTGCAGGAGTGGCTAATAGGCCTTCACGGTCGTGCTGCGAACCCGCGTTCTGGCACCTACATTGATCGCCGTAAAAAGCGCAAGAAACTGAAATAGGCCAATACAGACGAAAACCCATTGTGGATGCTTGGCATCCATGATGGCGCCAAAGAGTAAGGGCGAAAACGCCAGTCCGATATCTAAACCCGAATACACCACCCCATAGACCCGCCCAGTCGCATTTGCTGGAGCCGCGGCGCGTATCAATAAATCGCGCGACGGCCCAGCAATACCCGCACCTAGTCCAACGGCACCCATTAACATGACCGCCAGCCATGCGGCAGGTAAAGCGCTTGCGATCAGCAGCGAGAGCGCCGCTGAGCAGGAAAAAGCGATGGCAATGGTGCGATCATGTTGCGTCGTTTTGGCCGCGATAAAACCACCCCAAACCATACCCAAAGCCGAGGTCAACATATACGCCGTGTAAGCGCTGGTCGCCCACGTCAGTGACATTCCATAGAGATCATGCAAAGCAGTCGAAGCGAAACTTTGTATGCCCCCTAAACCCATAGAAATCATCAAGAAAAAGGCAAAACACATCCACACCGCAGGTAGGCGCATAAAATGGA
>JAHFQV010000138.1 GCA_023259175.1 Oxalobacteraceae bacterium
GTGGCGCAAGAAGAGGCCTACCATTTTTCACTTTTGGCAGACCATTTAGTCACACTTGGCTTTCAATATGGCGACTTTCCTGCGCATAATAGTTTGTGGGAATTAGCCGAAAGAACGCAAGCCGATGTTTTGGCGCGTATGGCTTTAGTGCCTAGAACAATGGAGGCGAGAGGCTTGGACGCGACACCGGCTTTGCGTGCCAAAATTGCGCAAGCGGGCGATCTGGCAGCGGCGGAAATCCTCGATATTATTTTGCGCGATGAAATCGGACATGTTGCCATTGGAAATCGCTGGTTTAACTATTTGTGTGAGTCGCGCTCGCTCGATACGATACAGTGTTTTTCGGCGTTGGCAGAACAATTTAGAGCACCGCAATTGCGCGCACCTTTTAATGTGCAAGCGCGTTTGGATGCGGGTTTTACCCAGGCGGAGTTACGTAGTATGCGGATAATCGAGTAGCTGTTTTCCTCAAGGTCTAGGTGAGCGGCTACCGCCAACACAATAGTGAGGGCAAAATGAGTGTATCTAGAGTACTTTCCGGCTTGACCATTCGTCGTTTCATCCTTCTTAGCTGTCTATTTTTATTCGCCGCACAGACGGCTTGTACTTGGTCGCCACCAAGACGGGAGTGGGACAGTACTTCGCTTCCGCGAGTACGGGTCTTAAAGAAAAAAATCGTCATGACCGCGTTTGTCGTCAAGGCACCAATTCAAGTGCAAGACATCGATGATATTGCGCAGGGTATTCCACATGAGATGCTCAGTCGCCTAGAGTACTCTGGTAGCTTCTTGGTGCGCCAGTCGAAAAATTTATTGTCTTATGAACGGGTGCAGGCAGAGCCGAGCACCGAATTAGTCAAACAAGTCGCGCGCGAAAACGATGCCCAATTTGTGATCGCTGGCGAAGTGCGTAGCGCAGGTGTGCGCAGCGATAAAAAATATTTTGGCTTGTGGGAAACCCGGCATCGACAAATAGAAATAGAATTTGCGATTTACGACGGCTACTCTGGCGCTTTCCTCTCACGCCATCACTTAATGCGTGCCACGGATAATGAGGGTGCGATTGGTCGCGATAAAGTCTTCGGTAGTGTGGCTTTTTATGCGACCGATTTCGGGCGTGCGATCGATTCCCTGTTACAAGAATCAGTTGCCTGGATACGCACCGATCTTGCCAGCTTTCCGATGATGGCAAGGATTATTCAAGTCAATGGTAATGAATTTAGTATTGATGCTGGTCTCGGTGCGAATTTAATCGTTGGCGATACCGGATTATTGATACAAGAGGCGGATCAACTTCCCCTGACCGGACTTAGCGCGCAACAATCAAAACCTTTGCAGTATGGGCTCGCCCAAAGCAATCTCGGCGTATTTAAGATCATCCAAGTCCAATACCCCTTTGCCATAGGGCAAAAACAAGAACAGCAAGCTGCTAACAATGAAACTGCTACATCCGCTCCCGGCTTTGAAATCAAAGTAGGCGATTTAGTACGATTTGATGCCAAAAATTAAGCCTTGAAAGACGACGCAAGAACTTTGCTATAATAATCGAACGGTCGTTCTTTTTTTAGCCTTATTTTGCTTTGATACAGGGTTGGCATCATGAAATCAAGTCGTTCAGAATTTATCACCCTAAGGGGTTTGCATATGCACATTCGGCATTGGGGTGATCCTCAAGCGCCGAAACTTTTTATGGCGCATGGTTGGATGGATGTGGCCGCTTCTTTTCAATTTGTGGTCGATGCTCTGCAAAACGAATGGCATGTAATCGCGCCAGACTGGCGCGGTTTCGGTTTGACTGAAAGTCCCATCGTGCAGAGCTACTGGTTTCCCGACTATATTGCCGATCTCGACGCGATTTTGCAGCATTATTCCGCCGACCAAGCAGTTAATCTACTAGGTCATAGCATGGGGGGAAATATCGCTATGATTTATGCAGGTGTCAGGCCAGAACGAGTCGCCAAACTCATCAATCTGGAAGGCTTTGGCATGCCGATGACCCAAGCAAAACAAGCCCCGGGTCGCTATCGTAAATGGTTGGACGAATTGCGCGAAGTACCGAGTTTGCGCAATTATGCCAACATAGAGGAAGTCGTCGCTCGCCTGCAAAAAACCAATCCCCGTTTATCGAATGAACGCGCAGCGTTTTTAGCGCAACATTGGTCACGCGAAAACGCCCAGGGTGAACGTGAAATTCTGGCCGACGCGGCTCACAAAAATTCCAGCCCCTTGCTCTACCATGTCGATGAAGTTTTAGAGTGCTGGCAAAATATTGCCGCACCTGTCTTGTGGATAGAAGCGAAGGAAACCGACATCTGGCGCATGATAGGTTCGAAAGAACAAGCACGCGCAGAAATCGACAGACGCATGCAATATATCCCCCAAATTCAAACGAAAATGATCGCCGACGCAGGCCATATGCTGCATCACGATCAGCCAGAAATATTGGGACGATTGATTGAAGATTTTTTGGCTTAAATGAGCTTTTCCGTCTTTCTGCTTTTCGGGTTTTTGCTATACCTATTTCTTCTACTTTTTGCCGCGAAGCCCGTCACCAATTGCAGTCATGTCGTTGCCAAATTGATCCTCAGCTTGGTGCGCTCGAATACAAAATCGTGCCGTGGCGAGTGACTTAAAATCACCTTCGGAACGCGCCCTCACTTCGATCCATCGTCCCGGTTCACGCAGGGTTTCGCCATTGGGAAGTCGGGTCTGGGAAATACAGTCGAGCGTACCGACCATGACGGAAAATTTCTCACTTTTTGTTAAGCGCGGAGAGTTTGAGCGCGCATCCTGCGCCGCAAGTTGATTCGGGTTTGGTGTTCCCATTGCGCCATGAATATCAAGTTTTAATCCATGGCGAGCCTCAGCTTGACCCAAAGAATTCGGCCTATGTTGTAGCCCTTGAATCGTCTCGCTAGTGTTCTTCTCAGTCGCAGCTGTGTCGATATTGGAATTCGCGCTGACGCCATTTGATGACAAAACTTTCCTCGGATCCGAATAAATTTCGTCCGCCTCAAGCAAGCGCTGCGCATTGCTGCGCTTGTGAAATTGAGGTGCAGACTTTGGGCGAGCGTTCAATTTTTCGCCTACAGCAATCGTTTTTCCCAGCGAATTCGCAGGCAGATTTCGAGCTGGGAAATTGAGATTGACGAACACGAAGGAGTGCAGAGCGACCTCAGTCGTTGCCTTGGCTTCATGGCGTTTGATGGTGAAAGTAATCAGCCAACAATGGCAGACGATGACAGCAATTAAAGCGATAATTCTCGAATTTATGGGGTTGTTAGCAAAAATAGCAGCCATACAGTGGTGTATCTCATTTCAATTAGAGTGAAAGAAGTTGCCTTTGAGCCTAGATTTATTGGGAGGTGTTGCCTAGATTTTAATCCCTGTCAAGGGAGTGGATGTCGTTGAGATTGCGGAAGAAAGTGCTTTCGCCATTTGTATTTTGGCGCTGTGTTTTTGCAACCACCCAGTTGGCTTGAGATAATCCGTCGAAAAAAATGGTAAAGAGTCAGCGATTATGACTCTTTGCGCTTATTGAAATATTGTGCTGGGGAGTCGCCAAAATTGCGGCGAAACATCGCTATAAAATTACTGGGTGTTGCGTAGCCTAAAGTGTGCGCCACGCTGGCTACACTTTCGCCTTGCGCTAGATGTTCTAGTGCGTAGGTGAGCTGCGCTTGTTGGCGCCATTTCCCAAAGCTGAGTCCGGTTTCGGCGAGAAACACGCGGCTTAAGGTACGCGGTGATAAGCCTCCCCATTGCGCCCATTGCTCTAAATTAGTCGGGCGATCGATTTGCGCGATCAGGGCGTGACAAATTTTGAGTACGCGTCGGTCTTTGGGCATGGCTAGGTGCAAAGCCTCATGGGGAGCACGACGTATTTCATCTAAGAGCACGGCAACGATACGCCTTTGTTCGAGACTGAGTTCTTCTACATCCTCTTCCATAGACCATATCACTGCGCGTTTTACTAAGGCTCGCATGAGTTCACTGACGCCAAAGACGCAAGGCTGTTTGGGTAAAATTTTGCAGGCTCGTGGGGCAATATAGATACTCCAACCACTGAGCGCACCATTGATCGTTGCCTGATGAATTTCTCCCGGTGGTATCCATGTCGCTCGATGGGGTGGGGATAACCAGGAACCATGATGGGTGCGCACATGAATCAGGCCACTGTCGATACAAAAAATTTGCCCTCGCAAATGGCTGTGTTTGGCAACCTCGCGCGTGCCTAGACGAAAGGTGGATTCACTTCTATCGTCTCCCCAAAATGCGAGTAAGGGCGGGCCGTCGTGACGATCTTTTTTTGTCTGATCAAAGGCTTTTTTTGACATGGCTTGAATTCATTATATTAAGTCTAAATCACGTTATCACGTTTTTCCATGTTCGTCCAATACTGAGAACCTCAATCAATTTTATTTAGGAGCTTCTTCATGAATCAGTCCGTTAGTGCACCTAGCTTGCTGCATCCGCATATCCCGTTTTGGGTCGCGGTTCTGATTGCCTGTGTTTCGTCTTTTATGGTGGTGATGGATGGTGCCATCGTCAACGTTGCGCTGCCTTCTATGCAAACCGATTTGCATATGAGTAGGTCGCAAGTGCAATGGGTGGTGGATGCCTATTTGCTTTGTTTAGGTGGCTTTATGTTGCTTGCAGCTAGGGCGAGTGATTTGTATGGGCGTAAGTTGATTTTGCAATCCGGTTTAACAATTTTTACCTTGGCCAGTTTGGTCGGCGGTTTAGCAAGTGATCCAACGATGTTATTGGTGGCGCGAGCGATTCAGGGTGTTGGTGCTTCTGCCTTGGCGACATCGACGCTGTCTGTGATCGTGGCGGTTTGTCCTTCTAATTCAGCAAAGATGAGCGCTATTTCGGCATGGGCCGCGTCAAGCTCCATTGCCTCTGCGATGGGGGTCGTGATTGGTGGCGCCTTAACTTCGCTGCTTAATTGGCGCTGGGTGATGTTTGTAAACGTGCCCATTGGATTGCTCTTGATGTTTGGCGTGGGGTTCTGTTTGCAGTCACCTAGCAAGCGTAAGACCGGTGCCAAATTAGACTTAGGGGGCGCGATCAGCGTTACCTTGGGAATGGGAATGTTTATTTTTGCGATCATGCAATCGGTGGATTTGGGCTGGAGTTCGACCACAGTGCGAATCGCATTTTGTGCTTCGGCGGTGCTCATCAGTAGTTTTGTCTGGATACAGGCGACGGCAGCTCAGCCCTTGATACCCTTGTCCATTTTTAAGTTGCATAGTGTACGCATGGGAAATGTGGTGGTGCTGTGTTTAGGGGCTTCACTTACCGCGTCGAGTTTTTTTCTATCGATCGTGCTGCAGCAGTTGGCGGCATATAACGCTTTGGATACTGGTTTGGCACTCTTACCGATGGGACTCAGCCTTGCCTTGGCCGCTATTGTTTCACGTCCATTGATGGATAGAGGCTGGCGGCGCCTGCCTTTTTTGGGAGGGATAGTGAGTGCACTTGGTTTAATTTGGATCAGCGTTTTACCCGTAAATCCCGTCTATTTGACCGATGTGCTGGGACCGACTTTGTTAATTGGCTTGGGCCTAGGTTTAATGTTGATGAGCGCTGCGCACACGGCCTTAGCTGGTGTGCCGAGTAAAGAGGCGGGCGTGGCTTCTGGATTATTTAATACTTCGCGTCAGCTTGGTGCTGCATTAGGTATCGCTGCTTTATCGACGCTTGCACATGAGGTGATCGCCAATGTCCCAGGTAATACTAGCGCTGTAGTTCAATTGCAGGCCTATCATGCGGCTTTTTTGGGTGCGGCAGTACTGAGTGTCATTGCCGCTTTTACTTCCTTAGCGCTATCTCCTTTGCCTCATAAACCAAGTACTCACTGACGGCAAACGATGTAATGCAGGCTGAAGGTGAATTGCATTTGTAATTTCATGGCAGCTGCGAGCACAAAGCATTCACCATTTAAATTCAAAAAGGAAAATTTCGATAGAGCGGGGATGCTTTTTTGAAAGTGAAGAATTGCTTATGAGGCATAACTTATTGATTTGTTCCCAGTGGTATTTGTGTTAAAATCAGTTCATTAAGAACAATTTTTTATGATAAGTTTAGCGGTGCGGTGTTTCGTAGTAAATATTGTAAGCTGCTTGAGTGGATTGGTCTTAGTGCAAGTAAGAATTGCCAAAGTGGTGATGTCTGAATATTGGTTTTTCAATTTGTTTTTAAATCTGAAGTGGAATTTTTTATTGTCTGGAGATGCTGTGAAACTGATTCAATCTATCTTTTTATTCGCAAGCGCCGCTGTTTTGGTATCTTGTGGTGGCAATGCGGCGCATGAGCAGACTGCGAATAAAGTGGCGATGTACAGCCCCGCGCCTAGCGCGAGTAGTCAAAATTTTTCTGGTTTACGAGCCAACTACACGATTAGAAATGCACTGGCTGGCTTTGTCGTGACCGAAATTAGTACGGGAAAAGCCGTCGTCATTGATGCCGCCATCATTAATTTGATTTTTGCGGACAGCACGGTCAATTTGGTCGTCGCGAAAAAAGCGAAAACGATTCCTGCGAAAAGCGTTCAACAGGTCGAGGAATTGTACGTCGCTTTTTTTAATCGAGTTCCCGATGCGAATGGGCTTGCCTATTGGATAGATCAAGTTGCGGCTGGCACTTCGATCAATCAAATTGCCGAAAGTTTTTATGCAGCCGCTTTGTACTACTCCTCAGCGACTGGCTACGTTGCCACCATGAGCAATTCAGATTTCATTAAAATTGTTTATATGAATGTGCTGGGTCGCACTACGGTGGACGAGGGCGGCATGGCCTATTGGTCCAAAAGTTTAGCCGATGGCACCCAGACCCGAGGCAGCTTGGTTTCGACGATACTCTATTCCGCGCATACCTACAAAGGTGACGCGACTTATGGTTATGTGGCCGATTTACTGGACAATAAACTGCAAGTCGCAGACTATTTTGCGGTACAACAAGGCCTGAACTACAACACAGAGGCTGACTCGATTAGCAATGGCATGCTGATTGCCTCAAAAGTGACGCCGCTTGATACAAACGCGGCGAAAAATTTGATCAAGGTGGGGGTTGATGCCACTGGCGATTTATTTAACGCACCCGCGGTGGTGCAGGGCGATGTCAAGGCTTTTCTGGCCTTGACTCAAGCTTGCCCCAATGTATTGAGTCGCGACAGCAACGCCAGTACGTGCATCAGAGCTTCGCTGGTGGGCTACACAACGTTTGGAAAAGTACTCTGTACTTTGACCATCGATGCAGATGGAAAAATCGCGATGCTTTCTGGTACGCAGGTCTTAGGACTGAAGAAACCGTATAACGTGTATTTCAACAAAGCGACCGCCATTTCTACCGCGCCAAACGCCTATGTTTTAGATTTTATGGCGACCGACTATGGTTCGACGACCGGACAAAGTTTTAAGCTATCCTTAAAATCACCAGGTGAGGCGCAGTTTCATATAACACCCTCCTTAACGGCGGAAGTGAGCTTCCTAAGTGATTTCTCTAAGAACCTCAGTTGCAGTTTTGATTTGCCAGCGATGTGAGGTTTATGCGAGGGTCGCTTAATTGGAAATCTCGGTTTGTCCGAGATTTCCAAAAGCACATAGATGGATTACGGTGGGTTCGCTATTCGATTTATGGATTCATTGCGTGATT
>JAHFQV010000042.1 GCA_023259175.1 Oxalobacteraceae bacterium
CCACACCCTCGTCGAAACCCATTTTCCACCGCGAAATGAGGGTGAGAAAATGCTGCAAGCGGGGCGTCGAAACTACTGGTTATTTTTGCCAAATATTAATCGCTCTATGCGCATATCAGAAGCAAATAATTTCTCCAGCAGCGACTTTTCCAATTCAGATATTCTCTCACCCCGTTTGAGTAATGAATACAAACCTCAACTACGCGCAGACGAAAAAATTAACGAAGAAGATTGCTATACCTTAGAGCTGACCGCAAAAGATGAAAGCACCGCTTACGCTAAAATCATTTACTGGATACGTAAGCGGGATTACTTCCCGATACGGCGCGACTACTACACTTTCTCGCAGCAATTGCTCAAGCGCTTGGACATCACCAGCACCACCCAAGCACTGCACGGAAAACCCGATACCTTCATGATGAGTAGCGTACTCGAGCGGGATAAACAAACCGTCTTGCGCTATCTCAAAACCACGGCTGATCAGCACTATCAAGAAGATAGTTTTCATCCGGATACCTTAATGAAGCGATGAAAACATCGACCACATCACTAGGAAGCAATCCAGCACTGGACAAACTCAAGTGCGGGTCGGCACTCGTGCTGGCCTTGTCGTCCCTCGTCTATTTTTCACAGCCACTCTATGCGCAAGAATCTCCCACAAAGACCGATCCATTTGAACAGCAAACAGCACAGGACTTGCTCAAACAAACCCTGCCGTTAGCGTCGCAGGCAAGGAACTCGATCTTCAAAGGCAGCCTATTTTTAAGCCAAGAATTCAATAGCATCAATCACGCCAGCCGCTTTGCCGATGTCGCTCCGCCCGAGATGCAAAGTAACAGCAACTTTAATAGCCAGCTCAGAATCAACGCCAAGGGAAAAATCGCTGACAGAGAGCAAGCGCGTTGGCTGTTCAAAGCCTACGCCAACAGCGCAAAAATCGCAGAAGGCGACACGGTCTATCACGGCCATGCCCGTATTGATGAAGCTTTTATTGACTGGCGCGAGGGCGCGAATTTTTTGAGCGTCGGCAAGCGCCGCGTCAATTGGGGTCATGCCAGAGCCTTCACTGCGGTCAATGTGATCGCACCGGCACGCGACCCACTCAATCCTGATTTCGAACTTGAGGGCCAAAACATGCTGTGGCTCAGTCACCATCAGGATGACAGCTTTGATTTCATCCTTACCCGAGGTAACCAGCGTGAAATTAGTGCGGATCGTATCAGTGGTGATCGCGCCCGCTACGGTTTGCGTTGGAGTCGAACTCGTGAACAATACGATGTCGCGCTGAGCTATTTTGATGGTGGTAATTACGCCGAACAAGCGCCGTTTGCCCGCATGTTCGGCCTCTCATTTTCAGCGAACTTAATGCCTGGACTCAGCGCTTACGGCGAATGGGCACAGTTCCAACATCGCCCCACAGTCTTTCCAGCCCTCAAGCCATACGAGGCACAGCGCAGCCAATACCGCCGCCAGATTCTCGGCCTACTGCTTGATCTCGGTGACAAGGCGCGGGTTTTTGTCGAAATTTATCACAATGGTTTAGGACGTGATGCCACCGAACGCCAACAATTTTGGTCAGACTTAGACGATGCGAGACGAGGCAGAGGCGCGATGCCGACATTGGATAATTTCAGCTTAAATCGCAACTATTGGCTACTGGCCTACAAAAAAGAGTTTTTGGAAAATTTCGAATTTAATGGCAGCTTGATCCTTGCGGGCGACCGCTCAAGCATCTTACGCGCCGAACAAATTTACCTAGCGTCGGACTATTGGGACATTAGAGCGATTTACTCGCGCGTTTCTGGGTCAGAAAACAGTGAGTTTGGTAACCATTTATTGAATCATCAAATCGCACTACAAGTACGTGCGCATTTTTAAGGCTGGAGACATCATGAACATTAAAATAAAAAACGTCAGCAAAAAATACCATCTTGGTCAAACCTGGGTACACGCCTTGCAAGAGGTCAGCTTCGATGTCAAGCAAGGTGAATTCCTCGCACTCACGGGGCCTTCCGGTAGTGGCAAATCCACGCTCTTACATTTACTCGGCGCTTTGGACCAACCGAGTAGCGGTGAAATTTGGATGAATGAGCAATGCCTCAAAGACCTGGACGACGATGCTCTGGCGCTGTTACGTCGCGACAAAATCGGCTTCATTTTCCAATCATTTAATTTAATTCCCGTACTCAGCGTATTTGGCAATGTCGAATTTCCTTTGTTGTTGCAAAAGGTCGCCAAGAAGGAGCGGAAAGAGCGGGTCTTAGATGTGTTGAATAAAGTCGGACTCAGTGAACGGGCACATCATAAAACCGAAGAACTAAGCGGTGGGCAAAGACAAAGAGTCGCCATTGCTCGCGCGCTAGTCACCGAACCTGCGCTCTTAATTTCCGACGAACCGACCGCTAATCTGGATTCGAAAACCGGCTATGAAATTATCGAACTCATGGAAAAACTCAATCAAGATCATCAACTCACTTTACTGTTCGCCACCCATGACGCAAAAATCGTGGCGCAGGCACATCGACACCTTCACATCCTCGATGGAAGAATCGTAGAAGATGCCACTGGCGAGCAAAGCAGGAACAACGCCCATCGCCTAAACCGGCAAACAAACCAAGAACAAACAACCGCCATCACTGCTTAAGGAAAAATATGGGTCGCCATAAAATTATCGAAGACGAAGAATTGCTGAACCATGCACGCCGCCTATTTGTCAGCAAAGGTGCATCCATCTCGACCAAGGAAATCGCACTCTCGGCGAACATCTCGCAAGCGACTTTGTTTCAACGTTTCCCCACCAAGGAAGCACTTTTTCGCGCCGCCATGATTCCTCCTAAACCGGAGGTCGATAGCATCATCGGCGCAGGGGCGCACTGTAGCGATCCCCAGCAAGCCTTGGTCGAAATCAGTGGCGCCATCCTCGATTACTTTCGCGCCATGATGCCAATTGCAGTGCAGCTCATGCTGCATCCCGTGGTGACAGTGCAGGAAATGAAGGGTGAATTTCAGCGCAATAATCCTGCCATTTTAATTCAAGGCTTAGCCATGTATTTAAACAGTCTCAACCAAACAGGACGCGCAAAAATAAACGACCCGCGTGCCAGTGCAGGCCTGCTCATCGCCGCGATTCATAGCCTGGCGCTGTTTGAATTGATGGGACTACACGAGGAATTATTTTTACGGGAAACACTTGCGGCTTCGGTCGCGGCTTTATGGAGTGGAATGCAGGTCTAGTCGTCATTTTTGAGTAGCAAAAGCGGCCAAGAAAAGGATGCCAAGCTCGGAAGAGCAAAAAATACAAAATCCTCGTGCCGCGCTGTAACTGCAGCAGCAACACCGATTTAAACAATTTTTTCATTTAAAAAAAAGGGAGTTTTATTATGAAAAAGAATTTTGCGAAGCTCACACTCACACTGCTGATACTCGGCACCTTAGGGGTATTGGTCTTTCATTACGGCCGAACTGCACTCGACTTCATCATCAAAATGCACGGCGGGTAAAAGCAATGAAGACCACTACACAATCCAGTTTCACTCACTGGAATACTACCAACACGCCCCTCACACTCAATCAACAGATCGGGTACTGGGCCGACAAAACACCTGATGCAGATGCGCTGATTTTTTTAGAGGATGGCGAGAACGAAAGTGCACGCCTCAGCTATCGCGATTTGCATTTGAAAGCAAGCCTGATCGCCAGCAATCTCAGGGACAGAAATTTAGTCGGTGAACGGGTCCTACTCCTGTTTCATTCCAATATCGAATACGTAAGCTCTTTCCTCGCTTGCTTATATGCGGGTGTAATCGCAGTGCCCGCCTATCCGCCGCGCAACAACTATCATGCTGAAAGAATCGCAGCCATTGCCTTTGATGCGCAGGCTAAAGCGGTGCTGACCATGACCAAGCTTAGACCCGATCTACAGGCGAAATTAGGCGCGCTTTCAAAGAACGCCAACTACATGCCCGAATTAGCGATTATCGCGGTTGATAGCACCGAAGTGTTTGCGCAAACGCCTTGGATTAACCGCGATGTCACGCCCGAACAAGTGGCCTATTTACAGTACACCTCCGGTTCTACCGGAACCCCAAAAGGGGTGATGGTGCGGCACCAAAATTTGATGCACAACTGCTTGCATTCCGCTGAAGCACTCGGCCTGCCTCCGCGCCAATGCTTCGTTTCATGGCTACCGATTTTTCACGATATGGGTCTCGTCGATGGGATCTGCCTCGCTTTAAACCTAGGTGGCACATCGGTTTTCATGCCCTCACCCTGCTTCATACAAAAGCCACTTCGTTGGCTGCAGGCGATTGATCGCTACCAAGCTGTGTTCTCGGTTGCGCCTAATTTCGCTTACGAACTCTGTGCAAACAAAATCAGTGAAGACGAAGCCGCACAACTCAATTTAAGTACTTGGAAAATCGCATTAAATGGGGCAGAACCGATACTGCATTCGACGCTGGAAAAATTCCGTCAGCATTTTTCAGTGAGCCGTTTTAAGCCCGAAAGTTTAACTTGCGCCTATGGTTTAGCCGAGGCCACATTACAAGTCACTTCAGGCATGTCATGCGAAATGAGTCAAGTATTGCATATCGACGCGGAAGCGATTAAACATGATCAAGTACGCATTCTCGATGCCGACGCACCCAATGCCAAAGCGCATATGTCTTCCGGTTGGGTCATGCCTAACCCACATGTCAGCATCGTCAATCCAGAAACAAATATCGAATGCCCAAATGCCGTCGTGGGTGAAATTTGGGTCAGCGGTGATAGCAATTGTGCGGGCTATTGGTGTCGTCAAGACGAAAGCCTAGCCACCTTTGGCGCGCGTTTAACGGATCAAGCGGAACCGACATTTTTACGCACGGGCGACCTTGGCTTTATTTTTGAAGATCAGCTCTACGTCACTGGACGTTTGAAAGATTTAATCATTGTTCGCGGTGCCAATCACTACCCACAGGACATCGAACACACCAGCGAACACGCCCATCCTGCGCTACGAAAAGGCGGCTGGTCCGCTGCATTTAGCCTCGATCAAGCAAGCAGTACGCCAGCCACGGCCATCGTCATTGAAGTCGAACGCACCCATCGCAAAAAAATAGATGTACGCCTCGTTGGAACCAGCGTCATGCTTGCGGTAAGCGAGCAACATGGCATCGACATTGATCTGGTAGTACTGATAGAACCCGCCAGCATTCCAAAAACATCGAGCGGAAAAATTCAAAGACGCACCTGCAAAGCGCAACTGCTGTCCGGTGAATTGAAAGAAATCGGGCGCTGGCAAGGTTCATCCCTCGAGGCCAAAAGCTTCTCAGTGAAGACTAAAGACACAGCAACGCCAAGCGCACAATTGGCGTCAAACACAGAAACACCGACACTCGCCAATCGTGCGCAACTGGAAAATTATTTGCGCAAGCGCGTCGCCACTTTATCCGGCTTAGACGAGCAAAAAATTGACAGCAAGCTGGCACTCAGTTCCTTGGGTTTAAATTCGGTTCGCATTGTCGAATTGGTCGCAGAACTCAGCCTGCAATTGCAACGCCCTTTAGCGGCCACGATCGCCTTCGAATATCCCAGCATTAGCCGGCTTGCAGCGCACCTATGCGGTCTCAGCGATGATGCAAGTTCGACTGCAGATTCTTCTCAAACTGCGGCAACACCCTATCCAGCAGTCGCTATCATCGGCATGGCATGCCGTCTTCCTCAGGCTAATTCACCCGAAGAATTTTGGGACTTAATCCGCGAAGCGCGTTGCACCATCAGTGAAATTTCACCGGAACGACAAGCCTTGTGCAATTTTAAAGTCGGTGAAAACGACGGCTTTCGCTATGCCAGCTTACTCGCTGAAATCGAGCAATTCGACCCGGGCGCATTCGGCATTTCGCCACGCGAAGCGGCCAGCATCGACCCACAGCAAAGACTTTTATTGGAAACGGCGTGGCATACCCTAGAGTCAGCCGGACTCGCGATTACCGGCCTACAAAATTCGGCGACCGGGGTTTTCGTTGGCATCAGCGTCAACGATTATTTCCGACTGCAACGGCGCGCCGGAGTCGGGCAAGATATGTATTCTGGCACTGGCAGCGCCTTATCGATTGCGGCCAATCGCATTTCGTATGCCTTCGGCTTACAGGGCCCGAGTATGGCCATTGATACCGCCTGCTCTTCTTCCTTGGTTGCGGTGCATCTTGCTTGTCGCAGCTTAGCCAATGGCGAGTCTAAACTAGCCTTAGCGGGCGGCGTGAATTTGGTGCTTTCACCGGAATACGGTGAGATTTTTAGCCAAGCCAATATGCTCTCGCCCAGTGGTCGCTGCCATACTTTTTCTGAACAAGCCGATGGCTATGTGCGTGGCGAAGGCTGTGCCATGGTGATGCTCAAATTACTCAGCGATGCCGAGCGTGACGGCGACACGATACTGGGCATTATCCGCGGCTCGGCCATCAATCAAGATGGCGCAAGCAATGGTTTAACGGCACCCAACCTAGTCGCGCAACAACAGGTGATACGGCAAGCCTTACAGGTCGCTGGTCTCGCACCGGATGCCATCAACTACGTAGAAACCCACGGCACCGGCACGCCCTTAGGCGACCCGATCGAAGTGGCGGCACTAGCGAAGGTATTTCAAGCAACACCCGCCGCTACCCGTCCGAACCAAGACACGGCATTAGAGGCATGTTATCTAGGCGCACTCAAACCAAATATCGCTCACCTTGAATCAGCAGCGGGCATCATGGGTCTGATCAAAGCCTGCTTGGTACTGCAACATCAAGAAGTCCCACCGCTGTTATCGGAAGGCGAACTCAATCCAAAAATAGACCTCACTGGGAGTCGTTTAAAAATACAAAAGCAAGGACAAAAACTCGCCTTAAAACACGCCGGGATTAGTTCCTTTGGCTTTGGTGGCACCAATGCGCACATGATTATCGAAGCAGCCACACCGGCTCCGCAACACCATGACCATGGCAATCACAGCAGCGCCGAAAACCAGGTCCACTACGCGCATCTCTTGATGCTTTCCGCGAAAAGCCGCGCGAGCTTACAAAGCTTGGCCGAACAGTATGCAGTGCACTTGGAGAAACTGCCAAAACAGGATCTCGATGCCCTGTGTTATACCACCCTAGCCACCCGCAGTGCGTATTCACATCGACTCAGCATCGTGGCGCAAACACCCGAACAAATGCAACATAGCTTAAAGAATTTTGCGACCCAAGTGTCAGGACCAGAATTTCATCACGCCCAGGTCCAAACCAAGCCACGGATCGCTTTTATGTTCACCGGACAAGGTGCGCAATACCCGGGCATGGGTAGGGATTTGTATACGAGTGAAGCGGTATTTCGCGACAGCATTGATCGTTGTGATTTGCTTTTACAAGGCATCATCAAACCGCGTCTAAAAGCCATTTTATTTGGTGAAGAAAGCGCTCTATTAAACGATACCCGCTATGCACAAGTGGCACTGCTGGCCTTCGAATTGGCTTTAAGCGATCTTTGGAAAAGCCTAGGTATTACACCGGAATTTGTTTGTGGACACAGCGTCGGTGAATACGCTGCCGCCTGTGTGGCCGGAATTTTTGATGTGCCAACCGCGCTACTCTTGGTTGCCGAACGTGGGCGTTTGATGGCAAGCGCGCCAGGTCAAGGCGCCATGCTCAGCGTACAAGCCACAGCAGAGCGAGTTCAAAACATCGTGCAAAGCGATTCAACGCTTGCGACTTATCGGCTCGAAATCGCCGCCTATAATGCGCCGGAATTATGCGTCATCTCTGGCGAAAAAATACATATCGAGGCCGCGGCATTGGCACTCGATGGACTCGGCGTTAGTCACACCCAGCTACAGGTGTCGCATGCATTTCATTCCCATTTGATGGAACCTATCATCGCCGAATTTGAACGTGTCCTCGCACAAGTGAAATTTGGCAGCGCAAACATCCGCATGATCGCAACCGGTCTAGGGACAGGATTCGACATCAATGACGACGCAAACGAAGCTAGGGACGACCGTAAAGCGATGCAGCACGCGGGCTATTGGAGCAAGCAACTCAGACAAGCCGTTGCTTTCACCCAAGCCGTGCAAAATCTAGCTGCCGCGGGTGCCACTACTTTCCTTGAAATCGGGCCGCAGGCAAGCTTAGTCAAACTCGGTACACGCACACTTGGCAGCGCAAGCTGGATCGCCTCAAGCCAAAAAGAGGGACATGCGCAGGAACACTTTTTGCGCGCCTTGGGGCATTTGTTTGCCCTAGGTGCCGAACCGCATCACGCCACGCCAGCGCTGGTGCCCCATCGCAAAATCAAACTTGCGCACTATCCTTTTGATCGTTCCAGACATTGGTTTCCAAACTTACCGGACGCATTTCATGCGAGTACCCAATTCGCTGCGCACACGCAGGTCCTCGCTGGCACGCAAATCGCGCTCGGCACAGAAAAAATCATCTGCTTCGAAACCACCTTCCCTAATCAACATCACGATTACTTAGGTGATCATGTGGTGGGTGATGCTGCGATACTACCGGGCGCAGCCTATTTGAGTCTGATGCTCTCTGCCGCCAAGCAAGCCGGCCTAGCGAGCCCGCACGACAGCTATTCAATACGAAATGCGCGCTTCATCAAGCCGCTATCACTCAGCACATCAGCGATGCAAGTGCAAACCCTCCTGTACAAAGAAGAGCAGATGGCTGCCGCAGAAGCTGGCTGGTCGGTTGAAATTATGGCGCGACCCGACAGCAAGAGCAAATGGGAATGTTATGCGACAGCGAGCTTAAGTCATCGCTTTGAAAATGCAAAAACGCCTAGTGCAAGTAGCTCTCTTGGCAGCGCTCGTGGCAGCGATACTGAAGCCTTACGAAATATCGAAGTCACGAATTTCTATCGTCAATGGAGCGAGCAGGGCTTACATTATGGGCCGCAATTTCAGGCCATCAAAAACCTGCAGGCCTCCTCGACACAACTCCACGCGCATCTGGAATTACCCAGCACGCTACTGCGTGATACCAGCTTATCGACGCTATTGCATCCGGTACTGCTCGATGCCGCTTTCCAAAGCTTGGGCGGTTTAATTTCACAAGAAGCTTTGCAGAAAAACCTTGTGCCGATTCCAGTTTCAGTGGAAGAAATGTGGGTCTATGCGCCACTTGAAGCGCATGTTCAGGTGTTCGCTAAGATCACCCATTTTGGAGAGGCTCAAGGCAAGAGCACGCAGATCCGCGCCGATTTGCGTATCGAGAATGCGCAGGGGAAAATTTGCGCACAGCTCCAAGGTCTGCATTTAAGCCTCGTCACGCTCAATTTTGAGCGAAGCGACGCGCTGCAGTTCGCGCCACGCTTTATGCAAAATTGGCAGCCGCTCACCCTCGCTACACCCACCCCTAGCCAGCTCAATTTAGCTCACAGCGCGCAGCCAGATGCGCCCGCAATCCCCAGCAACTTGGACGAGGCGGCTTGGATACTGCTCAGTCCGCAACACGAAATCCACGGCTTTGCCGACGCTCTTCCTTTGAGCTTATTGAGCACGGGTGTCATCCATTTACCCGTATTAGGTGGCCCATCGGGCAATACTGAAAATCTAAGCCACACCCTAGTCCAACACGCTCAAGAAATTACCGCATCGAAGGGGCTCATCATTTGCCCCAACATGTCGAGTGAGTTGACCGCAAGACCGGGTAGTGCAAGCGAACTAGCCGTGCAACTGTGTAGCGAAATGCAGTCACTATTACTAGGACTCAGTGAGCTTAACAATTTAATTAACAATGCAGTTAACAAATTAAGGTCGCCGCTAAAAGTCATTCTCATCAGCCGTTCCGCGGTGTCCATCGATCATCCGGGTTTAGCGGGGAATTGGGTCGATCCTGCCCATGCGGCATTAGCCGCGCTGTGGCGTTCGGCGGCACTTGAACTGCCTCAATTACACCTGATACAAATTGACCTACTGCGTGAACCGGCCGTGTCCGATATGTCGGCGGTATTGAATTTACTGCCCGCCAAGCTCGCCCAATTTGATGAGAGCATCATCGCCCTGCGCGCATCGCAATTTTGGGTTCCGCGTTTGCAAGCAATCGACAATCGACCAAAAGCAAACCAGCTAAGCAGCGCCGCCTTGCGAGGCTTGAAGGCCGACCCAGATGCACGCTATCTGATCACCGGGGCGACCAGTGGGCTCGGTTTAGGCTTAGCACATCAACTCATTTTAGCCGGAGTCAAAGCACTCGATCTAATGGGCCGGCGTGTGCAAGACAATCAACCGCTACAAAATCTACTGGCACTGGCGCAAGAAAACGGTGTGGCGATTCATTTGCACGCGATAGAGCTGGCCGATACCCAAGACTTGATCGCTTACTGCGAACAGCTCGAAGTCTTTGAAAAAACACGGCGACCCTTGCGCGGAGTATTTCACGCAGCGGGTGTTTTAGATGATAAGCCGCTTGCGCAAATTGATCGCGCATCTTGGGAAAAAGTATTGCATGTCAAAGCCAGGTCCGCACAGATTTTAGATCACTACACCCGTGCGCTGCGCTTAGACCATTTTGTTTTATTTTCCTCGATTGCCGCGGCATTCGGCTCGTCAGGTCAATGCAATTACGCGGCGGCCAATGGCCTACTCGATGCCATTGCGCAGCAGCGACGTTTTGATGGACACCCAGGCCTCAGCCTACAGTGGGGGCCGTGGGCGGAAATCGGCATGGCGAGCAATGCAGCACTCAGCGCGCGTTTAGAAAAAAGTGGCCTGCACGGTTTGCAACCCGAAGCCGCGTTCCGAGCACTGGGTCTGACTTTAGAATCACAGCACAGCCAAACAGCCAATGTAGTCATCGCCGACATCGATTGGTCACGCCATCTCAGAACCTATATCGATGGACAACACGCCCATCAACTGCCCAGCACTTTGCGCGATTTAAAGCTGCTCCAAAAAGCCATGCCGAGCACCGAAAAACCCGCGCAGCCATTTCAAAAAATAAGTGTCGGCGAATTAGCCTTACTCAATGCCAGCGCCGCACAAACAGCGATACAAATGAGTTTAGCGAGCCTACTCAAAGAAGTCTTGCGTATGTCCGATGGCTGCGTGCTCGATCAAGCGAACGCACATCAACTCGCCCTATCTAGCTTGGGCATTGATTCTTTACTCGCGATGGAATTACGAAATCGAGTTCGTAGCTGGGTCAACGTCGATTTACCCGCGCATCTACTGATCGGCAATAACACCCTCAAAGAAGTCGCAGACCATATTTATGAAAAGGTTTTATTGGGACTCGTCTCATCTGCCTCATCTACATCAACTACATCGCAAGCCAATCACGCAGCACCTGGCGCGGAACACGAGGAGTTCGTATTATGAGTATCGCACTATTATTGCAAGACCTTAGAAGCGCTGGTATCAGTCTCTCTTTACAAGGTGAAAATCTAAAAATTAATGCCCCCCAAGGCGCATTGGATGAGGCACTCAAGCAAAGACTCCGTGAGCACAAAGCTGCACTCATGCGCTGGCTACAAGAATCAAAAGTCGCAGAAGAATTAGCGCTGCCGATCTGCGTACCTGATCCCGAACATGGACACAGCTCATTCCCGCTGTCCGACATGCAGCTCGGTTTCTACATGGGCGATGATCCCTATATGGAATTTCACGTTCGACCCCATTATTACATCGAAAAAAATCAGCTCAATCTCAATCTCCTTGCGTATCAAGCGGCGTGGGACAAGGCACTGCTGCGGCATCGTCAGGACATCGTCATCGTGCGTGCCGATGGCTATTTGCAGCGCGTGGAAAATCCTGCGCCTTTACGCTGCAAAGTGACGGATTTAGGTGAGGCCGATGCCGAGACTGTCCAAGCCTCACTACAACAAACTCGCGCAGACATGATGCGTGCGGTGTTGCCTTTAGATCGCTGGCCTTGGTTGGATTTACGGGTAACACAATGGCGTGAAAAAGGCGGTTCTGGGGTCACTCATCAGCGGATTCACTACAATCACAATAATTTTTTTTCGGACGGCTACGGCACCACCCGACTACTGCAAGAAATTGACCAGTACTACGCCCATCCAGAAACCACACTACCGCCCTTGCAGTTGTCCTTCCGCGATGCTGCGCTGACCTTAAGCGATTTAGCCGAATCGCCCGCGGGCAGAATCGCGCAAAATTATTGGGAAAGCCGGCTGCCCAATTTACCCGAACCACCCGCGCTGCCGATGAACCATCATCTTGATCGGCGCTGTCGTTCGCGCTTGCAAAGGCGGGAAGGTTTTCTGAGTGAGGCGCTATGGACTGGCTTTAAAAACAAGGCGACCGCATTGGGCATTACGCCTTCAAATGCGGTTTTTTGCGCCTATGCTGAGGTGCTGAGCGCTTGGAGTAATTCACGTCATTTCATCCTTTCCAATATGATGACGCGACGTCTCAATACGCATCCAGAAATCCGCGACATTATCGGCAACTTCGCTTCGCTCTATCCTTTAGAAATCGATTTCCGGGAAAACAAGCGCTTTCTCGATCGCGCCCGCGATTTGCAAGAACGCGTCATCTTAGATGCCAAACATTTGCATTGGGGCGGTATGCAAGTGATGCAAGCCCTGAACCGACAAAAAAGTAGCCCCGGCACAGCAGCCGTCCCCTTTGTCATTGGCAGTGGCTTATTTATGGAGGGCTTCGAACGTGCCGATTTCAGTTGTTTAGAAACCTCACAAGTCATGCTAGACCATCAGTTCTGGGAATTGACCGATGGCAGTTATTACTATGTTTGGGATTGCTTAGAAGAGTTCTTCCCTAGCGGTGTCATCGACGCGATGTGGCAGGCCTTGCAAAACTTACTGACGCAATTAGCGCAACAAGACGCGTTGTGGCAGGCACCCTGCCTCAACTTGATTCCAACAGAGATGCTGCAAAAGCGACTCGCCGTCTGCCCACCACAAACCCCTGCACCACAAGGGCGGCTACACGATGCTTTGCAAGCGCGCGCCAAGGACATGCCCGAGCAAGCCGCACTGATCAGTCTGTGTGGCGATCTCGAACACCGACTGAGCTATGCCGACCTTGATCTCGGCAGCGACCATCTCGCACGCGCGCTGCAAACCCATGCCATCTGTCACGGCCTAGTCGATACCCGCTTGTGCGGCAAAACCGTGGCCATCGTTGCACATCGCAATGCTGCATTATTTCAAGCCGTTATAGCGGTACTAAAAGCCGGGGCGGCCTATGTACCGATCGATCCAGACTTGCCGGATGACAGGCGTAACTACATCTTAGAAAATTGTCAGGCGGTGGCCGTTCTGTGTGAACGTCAATTCGAACAAGCCCTGCTGTGGCCGGAACATCTCTCTATCATTTCAATTGAAGATACCATTGCCCAAGCCGAAGACCGATACAGCACTGACACCCTCGCATTTCAAGCGCGCCACCCTGCCGCACCGCATGACTTGGCCTACCTCATCTACACCTCTGGCTCCACGGGTCGCCCAAAGGGAGTGATGATAGAACATGGCGCGGCGCTCAATACCGTGCTCGATGTCAATCAAGGCTTTGATATCCATGCAGATGATCGCTTTTTTGGCGTTTCCTCGTTTGGTTTTGATCTATCGGTCTACGACTTATTCGGGCCGATGTTAGCCGGTGCAAGTTTAGTCTACCCCGATCCGGGGCAGAGTTTGAATCCATCGCATTGGTTAGATGTGATGCTCAATCAAAGAATCACAGTTTGGAATTCAGCACCGCCTTTAGCCACACTTTTAATCGAGGCGGTTGAACAACGCGCCGTTCGCTTGCCTGATTTGCGTCTGGTGTTATTAAGCGGTGACTGGATCCCTATCGAGCTACCCAATCGTATCCGCAGTGTCGCACCGAATGCAAAAATCATTAGCATGGGTGGTGCCACCGAAGCCTCGATCTGGTCCATCATCTATCCTATTGATGCAATTGATCCCAGTTGGCGCAGCATCCCTTACGGTTATCCCATGCAAAACCAAAGCTGGCATATTTTGGACGAGCAGGGTCGCGACCTTCCCGAATGGAGCACAGGCGAGCTTTACATCGGCGGCATTGGTTTAGCCCGCGGCTACTGGCAAGACACAGAAAAAACCAATGCCAGTTTCATTGCCCACCCACGCACGGGAGAACGCATCTACCGTACCGGCGACACCGGACGTTACCTGCCGGGCGGGGCGATTGAGTTTTTAGGTCGGAAAGACACTCAGGTCAAAATCTCCGGTTATCGCGTCGAGCTGGGTGAAATCGAATCCGTTTTAATGCAAGCGTCCCACATACGCGCCGCAGTCGCCACCGTGCAAACCTCGGCCACCGGGCAAGCGCAATTGGTTGCCTTCGTCGTTCCGACGCTAGGTATTTCCGCCAACATGATCGATTGCGCAGCGCTGCGCCTCGCCTTAGCACAACAGCTACCGGAATACATGGTGCCGAAACACCTCGCGCTGCTCGAACGCCTACCACTTTCGCCCAACGGAAAACTGGATCGCAAAAATCTGCCGCAACTGAGTCATCACGCCAATTCCGACCATCGTAGTAGCACGCACGAAAGCCGAGCTGCGCAAACCCCAACTGAACACAGGTTATTGGACATTTGGTGTCGGGTATTACGACAAGCGAGCTTAACGGTGTTAGATGATTTTCTGGAGTGTGGCGGTCAGTCTATCGATGCGGTGCGCATCATCGGGGCGATTCGTGAAAATTTTGCTGTATCACTCTCCTTGGGTGTCATCTGGCAGCAAAAAAATGTCGCCGCAATTGCCGCTCAGATCGACCTCCAGCAACAATCACACGCACCGCATTTACATTGCCCATTACAGCATCTCAAAACCGAGGGCTTACATGCTGCTTTATTTTTAGTGCATCCAGCAGGTGGTCATGTCATGTGCTATCAAACACTTGCGCGTCTATTAAACCGCCCAGTGCATGCTTTCCAAGCGCCCGGCCTTGACGAGCATAGTGAGGCCATAGAGAGTATTCCAGCGCTAGCAAAAATCTATGTCGAGCTACTATTGCAGCAACAAAGTCATGGTGATATTCACTTAGGCGGTTGGTCATCAGGGGCTTTAATTGCCTTCGAAATGGTGGTGCAACTGCGTGCCCTTGGCCGCGAAGTCGTCAGTTTAATTTTAATTGACTGCCCATCGCCACATCCAGAAAATCCCGTCGATCCAGCGACCTTATTGGCGTGGTTCTTAGAAGACCTCGCACTCGATCTCCCGATCACCGAGCTCGTCACTGGGCTGCAATTGAGTCACCAAAATAGCAAAAAAAGCAGCGACGAGGCTTTGCAGCAAGTGGCCGAAAAACTGACACTCATGGCCAAAGAATTGCCGATAGACCTAGCGCAGTTACAAGCCATTTATTGGGTGTTTTTAGGGATCGTACGCGGTGCCAAAAAATATGTCGGCAGCAAAATCGACGCTGACATTTTCCTGATCCGCGCCGGCAATGGCATCGTCAGCGAATTTGCCGCTCACCCTTGTGGCGTGCGTGCCGACTGGGGATGGTCAAACTGGACCAGCGGGCAGGTTCAAACACTTTGCCACGAAGGCAATCACTACCAATTACTCAAGGAACCGGCCGTGACTCAGCTTGCGCCACTGCTGGAAAACTACTTATTGGCGAGAACTGGCACAAAGATGCCAAGCGCCTCTGTCCTGCAAAGTTTAGACACTCTGCAGACCTCACAAAACCAAGATATTTCGGGAGCACAGCATGCAACACCTACTCATTGAACTCAAACAAAAAGACATTAAACTATCGCTAGAAAATGGCGAGCTACGGGTGTCTGCGCCACAAGGAACTTTGAACGACGCGCTTAAACAAAATTTGCGCGATCATAAACTTGCGTTGATTGCGCTCTTGAGTGAACAGAAGAAGGCGCAGGAAAAGGCGCAACAAATGGCCTCATCAGCGCAAGAACGGCCACCCCTATCAGCCGATCTAAGCCAACGCCACCAGCCTTTTGAATTGACCGATTTACAGCATGCCTATTGGTTGGGACGTGATAGTGCGCTCGACATGGGTAACGTCGCCACGCATTTGTATGTCGAACTCGAATGCGAAGCTTTGGATATTGAACGCTTGAATCAAGCACTGGCAAAAATGATCGCACGCCACGATATGCTACGCGCAGTGCTCGATAAAAATGGTCAACAACGTATCTTGCAGGAAGTGCCAAGCTACTCAATCGCGATCAAAGATTGCGTAGGCAAAAGTCATTCCGAAGTCGAAGCCGTCATCACAGAAACCCGGGCACAACTCTCGCATCAAGTGCTTGATGCCTATAGTTGGCCTTTGTTCGATATTCGTGCCACACGCAGAGCCGACGCAGGTGTGCAATTACATGTCAGCCTCGATCTCTTAATACTCGATGCCTGGAGTATTTTCTTATTTTTCAAAGAATGGCATGCTTATTATTGCGAACCACAGCTTGCCAAACCCGCATTTGAAATCTCGTTTCGAGAATATGTCGTCGCAGAAAAAGCCCGCCAAGAATCCGACGCGGTTCGTTATGCACAAACTTATTGGATGCAAAGAGTCGATGAGCTACCACCTGCGCCCGCCTTACCAACACGACTGTTAAGCGCTGAGCGAGAGGCACCTCGTTTTAGCCGCCGCGAAGCAAGACTAGCGCAACACCGCTGGCAAAAACTGCGCGACGAGGCGCGCCAACTCGGTTTAACACCATCGGGTCTTTTACTCTCTTGTTACGCTGAGGTTTTAGCGCGCTGGAGCAGCACACCCCACTTCACACTCAATGTAACGGTTTCGAATCGACAAAATATACATCCTGAAGTCAATCAAATCTTGGGCGACTTTACCTCGCTCATCATGGAAGAAATTGACTGGCGCGATGCCAATACCTCGTTTTTGCAACGCGCACTGCGTCAACAAAAACAGTTTCAAACCGACCTCGATCACTTAGACTATAACGGTGTCGCCGTGATGCGCGAATGGGCAAAACGGCGTGGCACTTCACTCCAAGCAGCCATGCCTGTCGTGTTTAGTAGCGGCCTAATTTGGAGTGGTGATCAAGAGCCAGGCAACTTGGAACAATTCGGCAAAAAAACCTATAGCATCAGCCAAACTTCACAGGTTTGGCTAGATCATCATGTGATGGAAATCGATGGCGATCTGGTGTTCATCTGGGATGCGCTCGATGCCGCGTTCGAAGAAGACGTGCTCGATGCGATGTTCTCATCATATTGCCAGCTGATTGAAGCGCTCGCAGATGATTCCGCACTTTGGCATCAGCGTGAGCTCTGTCAACTACCTGCGCTCATGTCACAACAACGCATCATAGACCAAGATACCGGCGCTGACTTACCTAGCGAAACTATCCACGCGGGCATGCTCAAGCAAGCCCAATTACACCCGGACGCAGTGGCCATTATCGCCAAGGATAGGCGCATCAGCTATGCACAGTTACTGGCCGAAAGCTGCGCCGTTGCCGATCATTTGTTGAACGCAGGCATAAGCCCCGCCGAACCGGTGGCGGTCGTCATGCACAAGGGTTGGGAGCAAGTCGTCGCGGTATTTGGCATCTTACTTGCGGGCGGCGCTTACCTGCCGATCGATGCCAACTTACCGACACAAAGGAAACTCGACTTACTCGATATCGTTCAAGTGAAGCATCTTCTCGTGCAAGTGGGGGCCGATCATAGCGATTTAAAATCAAGTCACCGCGTCCACTATGCAATTCAAGCCCAACACAGCGCCGTGTTTTCTGAGCGTCATCAAAGCTCCCTGCAAGCCCCGCTAGAACAACTCGCTTACGTTATTTTCACCTCAGGCACCACCGGTGTTCCAAAGGCGGTCATGATCGATCATCGTGGCGCGGTCAACACTCTAATGCACATCAATCGCTTATTCAAGGTCAAGGCCGATGACCGTGTGCTTGCAGTCTCTTCTTTAAGTTTTGATTTATCGGTCTACGATATTTTTGGTGTATTAGCCGTCGGTGCTGCCTTGGTCATTCCTGATCACCAGAAAGGAAACGATGCAGTACATTGGCATGATCTTATGGTCGAGCACGGGGTCACACTCTGGAACTCCGCACCGCAACTCATGCGCATGTTGATGGACAGTTTTTACGCAGATGAAGCAAGTCACGCAAATATTTCCAAGGTTTTACTCAGTGGTGATTTCATTCCACTCGATTTGCCCGACCGCATACGCCAACGCTACCCACAAGCGCAACTCTACAGCCTAGGCGGTGCGACTGAGGCTTCGATTTGGTCCAATTATTTCCCGATTAAAACGGTGCTAGCGCATTGGCAAAGCATCCCCTATGGCAAAGCTTTACCGAATCAAACGATCTGTGTATTGGATCACGCTTTGCGTCCTTGTGCAGACCATGTGCGCGGTAAAATTTACATTGGTGGCATCGGCCTTGCGCTAGCCTATTGGGGCGACGCGAAAAAAACCGCTGAGCGATTTATTACCCACCCTATCAGTGGGGAACGCCTTTACGATACGGGCGATCTGGGACGCTACGCGAGCGATGGAAATATCACGATTCTGGGACGCGATGATGGTCAAATCAAAATACGTGGCCATCGTGTCGAATTAGGTGAAATTGAAACCGTATTACGCCAACATACCGCCATCAAACAAGCCATCGTCATCGCCATCGGCGCTCGGGAGCATCGGCAACTAGCCGCCTATCTTGTCGCAAACAACAAGGCGAATTTAGAGATAGAAGCCGTCAAAACCTATTTGGCTGATCGCCTACCGGAATACATGGTACCGCGTGCCATGATCATCATCGATGCCATTCCAGTTTCGGCTAACGGGAAAATGAATCTCAAAGCCCTGCCCGAAATCACAGAAGAGATGTTGGAACAAGGTCCACAAGTGGCCGCCAGCAGCGACATTGAGCGCAGCATACTCAGTATTTGGCAAAGCCTAATGCCCGGTATGGACATCGGTGTGACGGACAATTTTTTCGAACTTGGTGGCGACTCGGTATTGGCAACCCAATTGGTGCGAGAACTCAATGCGGCGCTCCCTGTGGCAATAGAAATGCACGAACTGTTCGAAAATCTCAGCATTGCCGAGTTAGCGAAATTAGTTGAAAGTCGCATCGACCAGCCGCACACAATGCACACCAACAAGGAGACGGCGCCAAGCGACTCGAGCGACCCACAGCTGCAATTAAAGGCGGATTTAGCCGAAATGCGATCACAAGTAGCGCGACTCAATTTTCAAACAGGCGCGCAGCCATTTTCCACCAGCAATGAATACGGTATGCCGAACACTGTCTTCATGACTGGTGCAAGTGGCTGGGTAGGTAGCCACGTTCTGGCGGAGCTACTACGTAACACCAAGGCGGTCATTTATGCCTTGGTACGTGCTGATACACCTGAGCAGGGACATTGGCATATCGTGGAAAAAATGCGCGAAGTCGGCATCACGTTTGAATTTTCCTGGGCCGAAAGGATTCGGGTCGTATGCGGTGATTTGGCTCATCCACAACTCGGATTGGACGCGCAAGACTGGCGCCGTTTGGCGCAAGAATGCGATAGCATTTTTCATTTTGCAGCATCAAAAAATGTCTTACACGATTATGCCCAACATCGTATCGTGAATGTCTTATCTTTAATCGACATTCTGCAGCTTGCGACAGAAGGTTTGATCAAGCCTATTTTTGTCGCCTCACCGATGGCGGTCGGAAGGCGGCATATTCAGCAAGAGCTCATGGTGCATACAGCGGAAACTGCCTTGCCCGATCCAACAGGTCTACTCACCGCCTACGCCGAATCAAAATGGTGCGCAGAACAAGTCCTTTTAGCCGCAGCGCAAGCGGGACTCCCGCTACGCATTTATCGCACCTCCCACGCGCTCCCCGCCTCGGCTACGCACAGTCCAATTCATACTACTAATGACACCTATGGAACCGTGTTAAAGGTGGCGTGCGCGGCAGGGCTCATTCCAGATTGGCGCGACTCGGCGATACACGGCGCACCGGTCGATGTATTTGCCCGACTCTTGGTAGCCGATGCCATCGCGGGCACGGCACCGCATCGCCAGGCCATTGTCCATATCGAAAACCGACAAGCACTGAGCCTAACGGAAATTTTACATGCACTTATTGGTTCACAGGTAGGTGAACAAGCGCGCCGTATCGTCAGTCAAAGCGAATGGCGGCAACGTTGTCTCGAGGTCGCCGATCAATTAGCGCCCGAGGACGCGAGCTTGGCCAAAATTTTGTTCGCGCAAAGAGCACAAGGTTCTGCAGTAGAGCATATGTTCAGCGGGCCCGCTTTGCAGACCACGCATTTCGAACAAAGCGGCCAAGCTGCACTGCTCGATCATCTCACCCCCAGCCAATACTGGCGCTCGGTCGCGCAGCGAGCGCAATGGATGACTCAGGAAACTTTGCAATGAATACTACTCAAGACAAGAGTCTCAAGCATATGCTCAAGCAAACCCTCACGCAGCACTATGATGTCATCATCGTTGGCGCAGGTTCCGGTGGCTCGGTGTTGGCGCACCGCCTCTCGGCGCTAGACAATTGCAAAGTATTGCTCATCGAAGCGGGTCCAGAACAAGGCTCACCCACTATGTTGCGCGCGACACAAAATGCGAATCAACCTGCCGTGGTCGCCGAACTCAATTGGAAAATTCGCAGCTTCATCAAAACCCCACCGAGTCTAGAAGACCACAGCAATAGCCGAAAAAATGCCTCTTATTTCGACTACGAAGCGGGTCGCGTTATCGGTGGCTCCTCGGCCGTCAATGCAACCCAAGCTCTACGTGGCGCACCCGTTGATTTTGAGGCTTGGGAAAAGGAATGTGGTGCGGAGTGGGGATGGTCAGGCGTGTTGCCCTATTTTTGTCGATTAGAGGATGACCCACTTGCGCATGATGCTGCGTCGGTTTTACAAGATGGAAGTGCACTCCATGGTAGGGGCGGGCCCTTTCCGATTCGTCGTGAAACGCGCAGCGAGTTACGCCCCCTGCATGAAGCCTTGATACACGCTTGTGTGCAACAGGGATTTCCCGAAACGCATGATCATAATCACCCTGACACTACCGGTGTAGGTGTCATCCCGAAAAACGTCATCAATGGGATACGCATGTCCACCGCGCAAACCTATCTGGCGCAAGCAAAACAACATCCGCAGTTACACATCCTGCCCCATGCCCACGTTCACCAAGTTTTCTGGAGCAATGAGCATCGCGTCGGTGGAGTCGAAGTACGGGTCGACAATCAGCTACAGAAATTACACGCCGATCAAGTATTTATTTGCGCGGGGGTGATGCAAACCCCAGGGCTATTAATGCGCTCGGGTATAGGCGACGTAAATGTGCTGCAAAATTTAGGCATCAGGCCACGCACATCGCTCAAAGGGGTGGGCGAAAACCTGATGGAACATCCCGTCATTGGTATCTGGGGTATTCCAAAAGCGGGGCAGTGCGAACTCGGTGAGCCGCTCCGACAAACACTCTTACGCACCAGTTCACAAGTTTCCGGCTACGAAAATGATCTCCATATTTGTATGATGTCGGGCATTAACGTAGCGGAGATGTTTCCACACTTGGCCGCGAGTACAAGCAGCCAAACTTTAGCAGGCATCAGTACTTGCTTTAACTATTCCACTTCCCGTGGCTATGTCCGATTGCGCTCCGCTGACCCTTACGCACCCGCCTTGGTGGTGAATAACTGCGCAGCTGAGGCCGGCGACATCGCGGCACTCAAACAAGGTGTGCGCTTAGCTTGGCGACTCTTAAAAGAACCCGCGCTCGCGTCGAAATTTGAAAGCCTGCTGGCATGGACCGATGGCATGATTGATTCTGA
Organism: Oxalobacteraceae bacterium; assembly: GCA_023259175.1. Taxonomy (GTDB): domain Bacteria; phylum Pseudomonadota; class Gammaproteobacteria; order Burkholderiales; family Burkholderiaceae_D; genus Undibacterium. The sequence continues at coordinate 21,774 of JAHFQV010000042.1, forward strand.
CATTGCGCTCGAACGTGCCATCACCAGTTTTGTTCGCCCCGCCGCGCATGGCTGCGGCACCGCACGTATGGGTCTCAATCCTGAACACGGTGCGGTACTCACCCCGCAAGGCCGAGTACATGGTGTAGACAATCTATGGGTCGCGGATGCGTCAGCGATCCCCTTTATTCCCAGTGTGCCACCGCATCTCACGACTTTAATGGTGGCCGAAAAAATTGCCGATCATTTTTGTAGGACTTACACATCATGAACTCATCCATCCACACTTCAAGCCCACGCAAAACCTGTCTGCGTCGCTTGACCACACCACGCCAAGTAAAAGCGCGTGTGATCTGCTTTACCTGGTGCGGTGCGGGTGCCTCGGTGTACCGACGCTTCGCTCCGCTTTTAGCTAGCCATATTGAACTCATCGCAGTACAACTCCCGGGCCGAGAAGAGCGTTTTTCTGATCCCAAGTTCACCCGCATGGATGCCATTTTGCGCCACGTTTTGCCTGAGCTGTTGGCGTTAAACGATGCGCCCCTATGCCTGTTCGGACATAGTATGGGCGCCATCGTCGCCTACGAAATGGCATTGGCGCTACAAATGCAAACCCGTCCATGTACTGCGCTCATCGTCTCCGGCCACGCTTCGCCTGAGCAGCGCGACCATTCGCATCAAACCTGGCACCTCGCGAATGAAGACGAATTTATCGCCAACATCGCACGACTCGGTGGCACTCCGCCCGATGTATTGGCTGACCGCAGCATCATGCGGCTATTTCTTCCGAGCTTAAGAGCCGACTACGAAGTCTTGGAAACCTATACCCGCACCCGTTCTCTACAGCTCGATTGCCCCTTAATTGCATGCGCTGGAAAGCAGGACCCCGAAGTGAGCATCGAGAGCCTAGCGGCCTGGTCCAACTTAAGTGATGCGCCGTTTCATAGCCATTGGTTTGAAGGTGACCACTTTTACTTAAACAGCGATCCGCAAAGCTTTGCACTCAAGCTTGGCACATGGATTGATGATGCGCTACAAGCGAACAAGGCCACACCCGAAAGAGCACAAAATGTCGCATGAACAATCACATGGAGAGTTACGTCAAGATATTGAAAATCAAACTTGGGATGAGATTATTGTCGGCGCTGGCTCTTCCGGTGCCGTCTTAGCCAGTCGCCTGTCAGAGGACCCGACGCGACGTGTTTTGTTAATCGAAGCGGGTCCCGATTTCGACAGCATCGCCGCCACACCACCCGCACTACTCGATGCACAAGCGCCTGTGATGCAAGGCTATAACTGGCCGTATGCCGCCAACCTGCGCGATAGCGGTCTACTGCAAGGTTTATTGGAATCAAGCCAACTGCTGAGCAATTCGCCACGCGACATGTTCAATGCCGCCAAAGCCGTCTTACGCGCACCACAATCACTCGCAGCGAGCTTACAAAAATTTCCGTATTTTGTCGGTAAAGTCGTTGGTGGCAGCAGCGCCGTCAACGGTGCAGTCGCACTACGTCCCATGCCAGATGATTTCGCACGCTGGCAGGCCGCTGGCAATGAAGCCTGGAGTTGGGAGCAAGTGCTTCCCTATTTCATTCGACTTGAAAACGATCAAAATTTCAGTTCACCGATACATGGCAATGCCGGCCCCGTCCCCATCGTTCGCAGTCATGTACACGAACTCCAGCCGCTACAAGCGGCATTTCGTGCCGCCTGCATGACGCTCGGCATGCGCCACATTAGCGATATGAATGAACCGGAATGCGCGGGATTATCCGGTGTCGGCATCGTCCCGTCGAATCAAATCAATCATCAGCGCGTCTCCACTGCCATCGCCTACCTGCTACCAGCACGTAAGCGCAGCAATTTGCAGATACAAGCAAACACCACGGTACACCGCGTTCTATTTGAAGGAAAACGTGCCATCGGTATTGAATACCTAGATCAAAGCGGTCAAATGCAAAGCATCAAAGCGCAGCGCATCAGCTTATGCGCAGGAGCCATCAACACCACGCCCATCTTATTACGCTCGGGTATCGGCAATGCCAATACCTGCCGCTCACTCGGTATTACACCCATCATCGATCTACCTGGCGTAGGTGAAAACCTCAGTGACCATCCCGCCGTCATGTTTTGGATGACACCCAAAATCATCGATGAAGGGAAAGCCCAATTGGCGCATCAAGTCATGCTCAGAAGCGCCAGTGAACAAGCGCGCGCCGCAGGGCAAGCCTCCGACATCAATTTATTCATCCTCAACAACTTAGCCACCGCCAGCATTCCCATGCTCGGCGATTTACTCAAAAGCCCGCTTGCCAATGCCATCTCCATCGTACTCACGCAACCAGCTTCACGCGGCAGAGTATTTTTAGAAAATGCCAAAGCGGGTACCGCACCCACAATCGATCTCAACCTAGGCGCCGTTCCAGAAGATATAGAACGACTCATGCACGGCCTAAGGCTGGCTTGGAAAATTGCGAACACCAAGGAAATTGCAGAACAGACCCGATCCATATTTTTATGGAACGAAGCGATCATGCAAAGCGACAAACTTCTCAAGAGCAGTATCAATCGCTTTATCAATGGCACCTGGCACGCCACCGGAACCACAAAGATCGGCCCCATCCAAGATAATATGGCGGTCGTCGATCAACACTGCCGTGTACATGGCTGCCAAAACCTGAACATCGTCGATGCCGGTGTCATGCCGACGATCCCCCAAACACCGACCAACCTGAGCTGCATGATGTTGGGCGAAAGGGTGGCCGATTGGATGCGTCAGTAGCTTGATTCAGAACATTTTTCGAAACGCTCTTTGCGTAGGCCTTAGCTCGAAGGCGCGCAAAGATGTTTTCAGAAACATATCCTCGCCCATACTCAAAACAACGTAGAAAAAAAGTTCTAGAAATTTTCTTCTAGATGATGTACACTCACTTTCAACCTAGAAACGGCGGTTGGACGGATATGAGTGTGCATTTTTTCGGCTTTCTGGCTAGGCGTGACGACGACGCAACCTTCACGTTGATAGGAGGAACAACAACGCCAGAGAGCCGAAAAAGTGTGCAATCATGTTCGTAGCGTTCTCACCAAAACGGTGAACAGGATTTGCAAGGAAAAATTCTAATGAATCAAACACTTAACGACGACTTTAGCGGTCAACTGCCGTTTCTAGGTTCAATCTCAATACGAACCGCAATCTAAGTCAACGCCCATGAACAATAAATCCACCCCAAAAGTACGCAAACCGACCCAAGCCGAACTCGCCTTGCTGCGCGTGTTGTGGCAACACGGCGCGTTAACCGCGAAGCAGGTGTATGAACTCGCGCAGCAGGACAGACCAGAAATCAATCAAGCGACCGTGCTACGTCAGCTACAAATCATGCATACCGACGGCTTATTAAATCGTGACGAGAGCGCCCGTTCTCATGTGTATGCAGCGGCACAAGCGCAAAAAAAACTGCAAACGAACTTACTGCAAGACTTCATACAAAAAGCATTTTCCGGCTCCGGTAAAGAACTCGTCATGGCGGCCTTAAAAGAACATGTGAGCGAACAAGATCGCGCCGAAATTCAACAATTTCTACATCAGGAAAAATCAAAATGAACCCATTGGATCATTTGATACCCATCCTAGGTTGGGCCTTAATCCACTTCCTCTGGCAAGGCGCGTTAATCGCAGCTTTATGCGCGTTCGCCTTACGTTGCATGCGTCGCGCCACGCCGCAAGCGCGCTACAACTTAGCCGCTTTAGCACTGATACTCTGCGCCGCTTTTCCACTGAGCTATATCACCGTGCGCATGCAACAGAGCGACTCGACCCTCACGCTAAAATCGACAACAACGACCGCCTTCGCACAAGCAAATACGGCATTACAAGCGCTCATTTCCCTTCAGGAACCAGCCGAAACTACACCCAGCGCTAGCGCACAATTGGAAGCGGTCGTTCATTCCTACGCTTACACGCTCGTTGTGTTTTGGGCGCTCGGTGTGCTGCTACTCATCTTGCGTCTCTACCTGGGCTTACTGTGGGTGCGTCAACATCGAGTAGCAGCTGAATCTCAAGTAGATGTGTTGTGGCAAACCCGCTTACAAAATTTAGCTCAGCGTCTGCAAATCAAACGCACTATCCGTTTGGGTTTATCGAGCACCCTAGAATCACCCATCACAGTCGGCTGGTGGCATCCCATCGTCATCTTACCGGTAGCGCTGGTGACAGGTATGCCCAGCGACCTACTAGAGGCTTTGTTAGCGCACGAAATCGCGCACATTAAACGTTTTGATTATCTCGTCAATTTATTTCAAAGTACGATAGAAATTGCCTTGTTCTACCATCCTGCAGTATGGTGGATTTCCAAGCAGGTTCGCATCGAACGCGAACAAATTGCCGATGATCTAGCCGCAAGATTGTTAGGCGAACCGCGGCGTCTGGCGCTTGCATTATCGGAATTGGAACGCTTCCAATTCTTCACCCCCCAACTGGCCCAAGCGGCCCACGGAGGAAATCTTATGTCACGCATCAAACGCTTAATCCAACCTGAACTCGCAACGCCCACTTTAACTTGGAAGTTCACCCTCCCCATCGTGGGCATCTGTGCCGCTTGTGCCGTTTTAGTCGCACAAGCTGAACAAAATACCGCCATCACGATCAACACACCAGCAAAACCTACTGCGACACTACGCACCAAGGAAATGCCTACGAAGGAGAATTCAAATTTCTCGATGGCGCTAGTCAATTCAGAAGAAGACCGCATGACCATCAATATAGGCGACCGCAAGGAAATGAAAGAAATCCAAGCGATCAAAAAGCAAAATCAAGATGAATTTCTCTGGTTTAAAGAAGCGGGAAAGTCCTACCTAATTAAGGACAAACAAGTCCTAGAACAAGTTCACGCGGCCTATAAACCTGTCGATGAAATCAGCGCACAAATGGAGGCTCAGGGCGAAAAAATGGAGGCGCAGGGTGCCAAAATGGAAGTCATCGGACGTGAGATGGAAAAACTCAATTTCGTCGACGATGCCTTCGATACAAAAATCGAAGCGCACATGAAAAAAATGGAAAAGAAGTTGATCGCGGCACAAACACGCTTGGAAAAGGCAAGTAAAAATATGGCTGAAAGTCATAGCCAAGACACCCGTCTCGCGGCACAAAAGAAATTGGCCGAAGCGCAGGAACAGCTACGCGAAGCCGCCGAAGAACTGAGTCAAGAAGCCATCCAACGGGAAAGCAAGCTAGCGCAAGCTGATACTCAGAAATTCATTAAAGCGCTCGACGAACAAATGCGCGAAGCCAATGCCCCCATGGAAGCACTGCAAAAAGAAATGGACACCCTCGATAAGCAACTGAACGACATCAATCAAAAAGCAGAAGCGCAAGTGAAGGACATTATCCAAAATGCGAAACGAAGTGGACTAGTAATTCTACAGAAAATAGCACAAAAGAAAATGTAAGCGGAGCTGTGACAAAACACAAAACCACTCAACACTGAGACACAGAGGCACAGAGAAATTCATGAGAACTTCATAAGCTTGCAATGACGAACCAAGATTCACTTCTCTTGATTTTCTCTGGTCGCAGCATGCTGCTTACGATATTGCGCGGTTTTAGATTTTTTTTCATGCGATCGCCCTAGACTTAGGCTGCTTCCAGAATGCTGTACTGAAAAGTTCTGGAGGCAGCCATCAATTTATTGCGCAACGCTGGCTAGCGCTTCGTCAAAAGAGACACCCGCTCTATGCAGTCAACCTTGCCTTTAAGCCCACCTACGACTTCACTTTCGGCGAGCACAGTGATCTGATAAAACTCAGCATATTGAGCTAAAACTTCCGCCACATCGACCGAAAATGGCGGCCCGTCTATCACACTTTGATCGTATTCCAGCGCAATCAAAAGTTGCGGCGCGGTGTGAGTAATTGCCCGTAAGTGAGCGGCATACCGTGTGCGCATTTCTAGCGGCAAAGCGACCAAAGCTGCACGGTCATAGACGGCATCGACCTGAGCAAGTATGGCGTGCGTGAGCTTAAAAATATCCCCCACAAAAATATCCAATTGCGGCGCACGATAATGCAAGAAACCGTCCAACTGCACAACATCCGGTACCAAGTCTAAATCCACAAACAAAGCATCAATCGCAAGCTGACTTAACTCCGCCCCGACCACCCGAGAACCTTGAGACAAAAGCCAAGCAATGTCATGCGTTTTACCACACAAGGGAAGAAAAACCCGGCTTCCATTGTGCAAACCCAATTGCGCAAAGTGCGCAACCAAAAGAGGATTCACCTCCCGCTCGTGAAATGCAATGTGCCCAGCCTCCCAACGTTGATGCCAAAAATCAGCTTCCATGTTTTTCCTTTATGCGAATTTTTT
>JAHFQV010000043.1 GCA_023259175.1 Oxalobacteraceae bacterium
TGCAGATCAAGGTTTTTAAATCCGCGATAGCCCAAACTCAGATGCACGGTGGAAAAGCCGGAACCTGACACCAGTCGGTGCTGCGGCCTTTGCGCACGGCCCATTCGCATTGCCGGTTGTAATCACTGCGCACAGTGCCGGTGGTGTAACGGGCCAGATTGCTCCACCACGCGCCGCGTTCCCAATGCGCACTGATGGCGTAGCGTTCGCGCGGGATGCTCACTTGTCCGGCAAATTGATAGCGTTCGCTTTCTGGGTTGTGTTGCACATCAAAGCTGCGCAGATGGGTGCCCACAAAGGCGAGGTCTATCGTTCCCAATTGCTCGGGCTTAAAGCGTTGATTGATGCTGAGATCGATGCCATCGGTGGCACTGTAGGCGATATTGCGTTTGATCCCTTTCACCATAGAAATGGCACCTGCTTGGTAATAAGCTGGATCGAGCAAGTCTTTCGGATCGCGCACGACTGCATCGGGGAATAACTCAGGATGGCGCAGGATATAGTCGATGTCGGGTGCGGCAATTTCATTGCTGCGTTTAAAGCGCCAGTAATCGAGTGCGATACTGGTGCTTGGGGTCGCTTGCAGTACCCATCCTAGGTTGGCGCTTTTGGAATTTTCTGCTTGGAGTTTGGCATTGCCGCCGGTGGCCACCTTGACATAGGTAGCGCAGTCTTTACCATCGGCAGAACAGCGCAAAGGATCATCAACTTGCTGATAGCTTTCTATGGTTTCTGGACGCACGTCTAACATACTGGGGGCGCGAAAGCCGCCCGCCACACTGGCGCGCATGACCAGCTTGGGGCTGATGCTCCAACGTAGGCCTAGCTTGGGTTTGCTCGCGGCGCCGAAATCACTGTAGTCGTCGCGCCGCAAGGCGACTTGCGTTTCTAGGGATTTGAAAATCGGTAATGCCAATTCCGCATAAATGCCATTGACGTGGCGCTGCAAATCCCAGCGGTCTGGGAGCGTCACCAGATTGAGAAAAGCGCCGCTACTAGCTAGGGCATTGGGTTGATATTGCAAACTTTCTAGGCGTGATTCCGCGCCCACTGCTAATGAGATAGCGCCCGCCGAGGTCTTCATTAATTCTGTATTGGCGCGCACATCAAATGTTGATTGAGCCGAGCTGAAATGATCGGTGGTGTTGCCCGCCAAACTCTGCACCACTTCCGGTTTATTCGGTCCGCCAAAAATATAACTACCATTTTTGATCGCATCGAGCACCGGTTGCTTGAGTAATTCGCCGACTCGAGTCGCATTGGCGACGCTACGCATATTGGCGACGGCCAGCTCCCAGTCCCAGCTACCAGTTTGGCCACGTAAGCCAACTAATTTGCTGGTAAAACTATTGTCAACGCGCGCCCCAGCACCACCGACATCACCGAACATGTAGGTGACATTGACCCTGTCGATATCGCTAGCACTTAATCCTTTCGGCAGTTGTGCCAGGCTAGGGTATTGAGGATGGGTAGTGGGTAGTGCGGTGCTAGGATTGGGAATTAAGAGGTCGGGTATGCGTAGCACATGGGCTAAATTGTCGACCCGCATCAGTTCGGAAAAGAGGGTCAGATCAGGGCTGATATTCCACGTCGCCCGGGTGGTAAACGCTTGCCGCTTCGATTGCGAACCCGCTTGAATATTGGTTTCTTGGTCTTCATCAAACCAACACGCTTTGCCACCAATAGCGGGGTTGGGGTGCTGGTATAGTTTATCTGGAGCGCAATTTTTATTGATAGGGATGATGGTCGATGTGGTGGGCTTACCGCTATCGGCATCGATGATTACTTTGCGTGGTTGTATGATCCAGATATTGCCTTGCGTCGAATAGCGACTGAAATCTTTGTCCCAACCCCAGGGTGTCAAATCGCGGGTGCCGATCCAACTATCGCTACGATTACGCATGAGTGCGCTGCCGCGTTCGATGAGCTCGACCGTGCCTTGTAGATTCCAACCGTCGTCGGCTAATTTGCCGATGCCGCCAGTAAAGGAAATTTTATTGCGCTTAGCATCGTGATATTTTGATTGCCCACTCGAGGCAGACAGGCTCGCGCCCTGATATTCCTTGCGTAAGATGATGTTGATGACACCAGCAATCGCATCTGAACCATAAATCGCCGACGCGCCGTCTTTTAAAATATCGATACGTTCGACTGCGGCTAGCGGCAGGCTATTGAGGTCGGCAAAGACCATGTCGCCGGCCGGGCGGGCATAGGGCACCATGCGTCGTCCATTGATCAATACCAGGGTGGCATTGCCACCCAAGCCGCGTAAATTTGCGGCCTGCGCGCCCGGCGTATAAGTGCCGAGCTGGTTCTCGCCAATTTGCAAATTCGGTTGTGCCGATAAAGTACGCAACACATCGGCGATGGAGGTGGCACCGGCTTGTTCTATTTCTTTGCTGGTGATGCTTTGTACAGGGGCGATACCTTCGGTGTCGATACGCGCAATGCGCGAGCCTGTGATTTCAATTTTTTGTGTGCTGGTTTTGTTGGCTTCTTCTTTGGCTTGGGCGCTCACTTCGCCTTGTTGCGCAAGTGCTTGCGCGCTGTGTAGGCTCATGCCAGTCATGAGTAGGATGGCTGTTTGCGTCCAAAGCGCACACGGCTTTCGTAGAATAGTCTTCATCTTCTTGTCTCTTTGTTGTTGGTAAAAGTTCGGCTATGTTGCCGATGCTGTTCGCAGCGCATGTTGCGAGTTGCTTATTCCGCAGCGCATGTTGCGAGATGTGTAATCTAACGATGGGTGCCCCTTCTCGACAAACCCTATTCGCAAAAGGGCTGCAGTTTATGACGTTTAGTAATTGCTTTTGCCCTGTTGCAAGAAATGGAAGCCTAGATTTTCAGCGCGAAGTCCAACTAGTTTGAGTCCGGTTGACTAGCGGGTTTAATGTGGTTTTGGCTGACATTGTCGTGCGATAAGCCTAGTCATTAACTAAAATAGATTCTCGTTTCACATGAGCCGGGGAGTGCGCCCTGAACGTCTTCGGACGTGCAAAATTTCTGAACTGATTGCGCTGCAACTCAGTCGAAATGTTTACTAAACCAGCTAAACTTAAGGCATTACAAGTTGTTTGATTGTGCGCAACAGTGCAGGACTTTAATATCTAAATATCCAAGTGCGGCGCGCAGATTGTTAAGGATCAGCATGACAATAACCATACGTGATTTAGCGAAGGCAACCGGTTTGTCGCTCGGGACGATATCGCGCGCCTTGAAAAATCAGAGTGGCTTGTCGGAGGTGACGCGCTCCTACGTGTTTGAAATGGCGCGTGAGTTGGGATATGACTTTGGAAAATTAAAACAGACACGGATGCGGCGAATTGCCTTTTTGCTGCATAGACAGCACAACACGCTGTGTAGTAGTCCCTTTTTTTCGCCGGTTTTACACGGTGCGGAAGAAGCCTGTCGGCGTGAAGGTATCGCCTTGTCTTTTGTCGCACTGGGGCCAGCCGAGCCGGTGATGGATCAAATTCGCGTGCATCAACCCGATGCGATTTTGTGCGCAGGATTTTTTGAGCCGGAATTGTTAATGGCGCTGCGCGACACCGGTAAGCCCATGGTCTTAGTGGATATGCGCCTGCCCGGTTTTACTTCGGTGAATCCCGATAATCGTTTGGGGGGCTATTTGGCGACGCGGCATTTGATACAAACAGGGCGCAAACGCATAGCGATGCTGGCCGGGCCGCCCGCCCATTACAGTATTCAAGAGCGGATACATGGTTTTCGCAAGGCCTTGTTCGATGCAAAAATGTTGGCCAATCCTGAACTGGAAATCGCGATTCCCCACCATGCGAACGAAGACCAAAGCGTGAAGAAGGCAATGCTGAGTTTGCTGGCGATGACGCAGCGCCCCGATGCGGTATTTTGCTATAACGATAGTACCGCTTTGACGGCGATGCACACTTGTTTGGAAGCGGGATTGAAAATTCCACATGACATCGCAATCGTTGGCTTTGATGACATCAGCGCAGCCGCCAAATTCATTCCACCCTTGACCACGATACAGGTTGATAAAGAAGGCCTGGGTGCCGAGGGCATCGCGCTTTTGTGCCGCAGGCATGATGAAGAGGCGATAGAAAAGACTTTGTCGGTACAACTCTTGGTGCGTGAAAGCAGTACCGACGATTAGCGGTATAGATGAGCGGTCTTGCTGGGTTGTCTCGCTGGGTTGTCTAGCTGGGTTGTCTAGATTAATTGGAGAAGTGTATGCAACATTTTTTGTCGAAATTTTGTCTGGGTTCTAGGGTCTGTGTGTTTGCTTGTTTGATGGCGATCAGTGCGTCAGCGCTTGCTGGAGAAAAGCTTCAGGCGAGCGATGCGGTGAATGTTTTTATTGGTACGGGTGGTGATGGTCACACCTTTCCTGGCGCCACGCGACCCTTTGGTATGGTGCAGCTCAGCCCGGATACGCAAGTGCGGCATTTTAAGCAAAGCTATCCTTGGGCGGCGGGGTATCGCTATGAGGATGATACGATTTTAGGATTTTCGCATACGCATTTTTCAGGTACGGGGCATTCGGATTTGGGCGATGTTTTGTTGATGCCCTATACCGGCGAGAATAAATTGGAACCGGGCTATCCTGAGCGCGCTTTTAGCGGATATCGCTCACGTTTTAGTCATCAAGAGGAGCATGCTGAGCCGGGCTATTATGCGGTGAAATTATTGGATCATAATGTCGACGTTGAGCTCACCGCCAGTGAGCGCGTTGGTTTGCACCGCTATCACTATGCGGCCAATGAAGCGGCGAAAGTGATACTGGATTTGCGCAGTAGTATCTACGATTATAAAGGTAAAAATATCTGGTCGAGTTTGCGTGTGCGCAGCGCTCAGCTGTTGACGGGCGGGCGCGAAACGCGCGGTTGGGCGAATGGGCGGCAATTATTTTTTGCGATTGAATTTTCACAACCCATGCGACATCGTGCTCTTTTAAATCGCGAAGATGCGATTGAATATCGTGGTTTTGCCGGCCCCGGTAATCGCGCCGATGAGATCATGAAAATTGAGGGTAAGGCTTTGCTCGCCAATTTGGAATTCGGCGTGTTAGCCGATCAGACTTTGCTGGTAAAAGTGGCGATTTCTCCCGTGAGCGAAGAAGCTGCTATCGCGAATTTAGCCGAGATGCCAGGGTGGGATTTTCAAACCCAAAGGGCGCAAGCGAAAGCCGCGTGGGAGCAAGCGCTAGGGGTGATTGAGTTGGATGCGAGCCCTGTCATGCGTACCCAGTTTTATACCGCGCTCTATCACAGCATGCAGGGGCCGAGCTTGTTTATGGATAGGGACGGCGGCTACCGTGGTCCCGATCATCAAGTGCATCATGCCGAGGGTTTTCGTTTTCATTCGACCTTTTCTTTGTGGGATACCTATCGTGCTTTGCATCCTTTGCTGCATCTGGTGCAAGGCGCTGACCGCAATCGTGATTTTGTGATGTCATTACTCGCCTCGCAACAAGCCAGCCCGGAAGGCATACTCCCAGTTTGGCAATTTCATGGCCTCGAAACTTGGTGCATGATTGGCTACCATGCCGTGCCAGTGATCGCCGATGCATACATGAAAAATCTACCGGGTTTGGATGCCGAGACTGCGTTAAACGCCATGATAAAAAGTGCAGAGTATGGGCCGTATGGCGGTTTGCAGCATTACATGCGTTTGGGCTATGTGCCTTCTGACTTAGAGCCGGAAGCGGCTTCCAAGACCGTGGAATATGCTTACGACGATTGGACGATCGCGCGTATGGCCGAGAAAATGGGGCGGCGCGATATCGCAGAAAAATACTATGCGCGAGCACAAAATTTTAGGCATGTTTTTGATGTGCAAACCGGCTTCGTGCGCGCCCGTAAAGCCGATGGGGAATTTCGGACACCGTTTGATCCCACCGTTTCTAATTTTGGCAGCGACTATACCGAGGGGAGTGCCTGGCAGTATTCATGGTATATGCCACACGATAATGCCGCCTTGATTGCGATGCTCGGCGGCGACGCGGCGGCGATTGCCAAAATCGATCAAGTTTTTGATGCCAAGATCGATGAAAAAGTGTATGCCCACATGGAAGATATTTCGGGCTTGATCGGACACTATGCGCATGGCAACGAGCCTTCACATCATGTCGCCTATCTCTACAATTATTTCGGCGCGCCGTGGAAGACGCAAGAGCGTCTACAGCAAGTCATGGAGACTCAATACAAAGCGGCACCCGACGGCTTGTCGGGCAATGATGATTTGGGTCAAATGTCGGCCTGGTTTGTCTTTACTAGCCTTGGCTTTTATCCTGTCGCGCCGGGCAGTAATGAATACGTGTTCGGTCGTCCTTTTGTCGATAAGGCGATGCTGCGGCTACCCAATGGCAAGCAATTGATTGTGCGCGCCGAACATTTGTCAGCCAAGAATCGCTATATCGGCGCTGTGCGTTTAAACGGCAAAGTGCATACGCAGAATTTTATTCTTCACGAACAAATCATGGCGGGTGGCGAACTGGTTTTTAGCATGCAAGCCCAGCCCAATTTAAGTTGGGGCAAGGCGCATGTTGATCGGCCTTATAGCCAAACCGCATATCACTCGCTAAATCAATAAGTGAAATCAATAAGTGAAATCAATAAACCTCGCGCACAAAAATCACGGGGCCGTTTTTAAATACACCCAAAGTTTCACGCCCCAGCCCCGGCAAGTAGGGGAATAAAGAATTGAGATTAAAGCTGCCTTTACCTGTGATGGTGGGCGGCGTGATCGGCTTGGCGAGGCGAATAATTCCTTTGCCGCTGACCAGGGTGCCGCTGTTGGCGGGAATGTTGGAAGCGGTCGTCATATTCGATGCGACCACTCCGCCACTATGGCCATTGAGACTGAAGTTGGCACGTAAGAGCGCGGTGCAATTGTCTTCGGAATTGGTGATATATTTTGCGCCATCCCAATATTGGGCAAGGACATCCACCGGTAATGCGAGTAACTCAGAACCATAGGCATTTGCAATGTGCAAGCGGCCATAACGTAGGTTGACAAAGTTAGTATTGCCACTCGTGTCGAGTATCACACTGGCCGCCCCCGTGACGGAGAGGCCATTGCGGTCGGTAATGAGCGCGCCGTCGCTATCACCAATAGTCAGGCCTGTGGTGAATAGATCGTAGGGACTGACTTGACTGGCTGGCCGTGTGAAGCTATGAATGACCGCGACGCTTGGGGTGCTAGCTCCAGGTATGGCCAGTTGCAGACCCGGCGCAGCGAGGGTGAGGTTGCCGGAACCGGCCACACCACCCACCACGGAGTAGGTATTTGCGTCGCCCAAAAATTTGACGACTTCACCCGCGGCGATACTGCCAAACCCGGTCACACCAATGACCGTGCTGCCCGAAGCATAGGCGCTACCGTCGGTAGTATAGGAGCGGCCTGCGACACCGGCAGTCCATGTAATACTGGGTAAAGCAGGGCTTAGACTGGGGCTGAGTGGGTTCAATACGGTCGCACCGTTACTATTGTCGCCGATAACCACCGGGGTGAAGATGGTGCCGTAAGTAGCAGTGTAGTGGCTGGCGATGCTGTTGTCTCCGCTATAGGCCTTGGCTGCCATTGTTATGCCCAGACCGGCTTGACCCATATAAATAGGCCTGTTCAGGCCGCTAATGCAGACGCTGTCGAACACGCCGAAAATGCCGTAATGATCGGGATAAAAGCGACCAAAAAGCGCAGTATTACTTTGATTGCTCGTATTACAGCCAAATTTTCCGCTGGCATTGGCGGTGTTGCTGCTACTACCTAGAACACAATCAGCGCCGGCTTGGTCGGTATTGGTAAATAGGGAATCGCTCACACCGTCGGTTTTGATACCGACGTTGCCGACATCTTGATAGCGCATCGCGATATTGCTGGCAACACCCGTGGCGACCGCTGCGGTTCCCAAAACGATAGGCGAACTCGCCGGATTGGCATTGAGTTTTGCGCTGTAATCAGTGACAGCAACATGGGTGAAAACCTTTTGCCCTAGTAGGGTGTTGTCGATTAAAGGGATGCCGTTATAGCCGGGTACCGCGGTCGCGGTGAGTGTGAAATCGGAGCCCGCTTTAAGTCTTGGCAATCCAGTTTGTGCGGCGTTAGTCATGTTGGAACTGATCGCAAGTCCGGTTGGACGTATCGCAAAATTATCGCTAGAGCAGGCGGTGACAGCGGTGCCGCCGCATTGGATTGCGCTGCAGGTGAATTTGACGCGCACATCGCGGTAAGCACTGTAAAAGGGGCTGATCGCGCTAAAGGCATTGGCGGGGACATTGAGTCCAGCCGCGGGTCCGCGCCCACTACTGAAAACGATGTTGCCAAAGGGGATGACGGCGGTCTGTGTAGTCGGGCAATTATTTGCGCCGACGGCCACGCCATTGTTGCTGTTGACAATGAGATCAACGGCGACTGTGCCATTAAATGTATTTTCTAAAGTCCCATCGACTTTCAGCTTGACCATATCGAGTTTGAAAACCGTATTGGCCAATTTGGTGAATAGACGCGCATAGGTATTTGATGCGCCACTCGGAACACAGCGCGGCGCGCTCAGTTCACAGGCATTGAGCCGATTCAGTACGCAAGTGCTGATGGTTAAAACAGGATCTTCGCTTTCGACAAATTGACCGTCGCTGACATTGATATTGACCGCGCCTGCGACGGTATGATTGAGTCCCAAGACGGCTTGATATTCACCATTAAATAGATAAGTGGCCGCGCCATCGTCGGCAGTGCCATTGGTGAGCGTGCCATAGCCACTGACGAGGGTCCAGTCGCCACGTCCGGTCGAGGTAGTTAAATTGATTAAGGTGGTGTTATTGGGCATGGTGATATTCGCGTGGGTGGAATCATGCGCAGTGATGGTCACGGTGCTTTGTTGGCAGGTCACCCCGGTGCCAGAGTGCGAGATCGCATAGTGACTGAGGCAACCGGCTGCACCTTGATTAAAGTCGCGCAGCACCAAGGCCGAACCACCTTCGTAATTGTAAATACGAAATTCGTCAATCGCACCATCGGCGGAATTGCCTGTGCCATTTGAGCCGATAAAAGCGCTGCGGTTATCGCCGATGTAGAGCGTGCCAATTTGGGCGGAGACTACATTGGCGGTGGTGAAAGCCGATTCGATCTGGAGCACGCCATCGAGATAAATGCGCAGATGATCGCTATTAGCCGCAACTAGATTATTGAAATTCCAGCTCACCGAAATGTGTTTCCAAGTATTCGCTGGAATCGCGTTCGCCCCCGTTTCTGCGGCGCGTATCGTGCCACCGCTATCGACGATGACAAAGCGCAGACTGCCGGTACTTCGTCGCAGTAAGAAAAACCACTGGTTGTTAACCACGGTCGCGTCTAAGAGTTGGGTATCTTTTGCGCCAGCACCGGTCCAAGCGGTGGTGCCGCGATACCAAAAGGTCGCCGTTCCGGCATTGCCCACGGTGGTCGGCACATTGATGGCGCTGTCGATGGCCGCGATGGTGCCGGTTGTTAAATTCGATGGAAAATTCCCAGCACGGCAGACTTTGCCGCCAGCGATGGTTTGTATCCCGCCCAATGCCGTGCCATGTCGTCCATTACCACTGGTGTCTAAAACTTGTCCGGCGGCGGCCGTCCAACTGGGCTGTTCCATGCGATATTCCGCGACAGGACGGGGAATGAAAAATTTAATCGCGCTCAAAGCGGCCGGATGTCCAACTTGGGGCGTGTCGTAATCCGTGCTATCGACTTGCCAGCCGACTTGTCCTAGTGCGGCAGAAGGACCAGCCGTGTAGGGGCCGTATTGATAAACAAATTCGCCATTTTCTTGCAAAATAATTTGTAAGTTGTAGCTACCTTGAGGATTCGAACCGGTCGTCCATTCCGGCACATTATTCCAAGTCACGACAAAGCTACGATTCGGTGCGACCCCAATTGTGGCGTAACTCACATAGCAAACGGTGTAGTTGGTGCAGGGCGTGTTGTAGGAAGGGAGATCGATTTTGTTGGTAGGGTCCAAATCGTTACCATAGATGCGCATGGTGAAATTGAGATTGGCATCGGGGTAGGGATTTTGCTGCACTGGGCTACCGAAGCTGCAGTAAACATTATTATTAAATTGCAGGCGACCATTGGTCATGATGCGGACATCGGTAAAAGGTGTACCTGCGTAACTGAAAGTAAAACCGATAGGAATGGCATCACTGAGTGTGTCGTCCGTGGTCGGTGGCGTTGTGCCGCAACCGGTAGCGGCATTGAATTTATAGGGCACGGTGTTGTAACCGACTTTGGTGTGTCCGGTAGCATCAACCCAAGCGTAAGTCGTGGCGGTGTTGGCGTAGGTCACTGCTTGCGCAGGCGTGACCCAGATTCCACATAGCGCACAGATTGCACAGAGTAGGCAGTGAAGGCAGCGTTGAAAGTGGAGGGTCGAGAATGGATTCATCATGTTGGACTCGTCATCAAAATGCGCGTTCAAAATTCGACTTGCACGATACGTTGTACATAGTCTGCGTTATTACTTGGATTGGGACAGCCCGTAAGCGATGGTAGATTGCAGGCCACCGAAGTCAGTTGGCGCCGGCGCTGTAATAAGGCACCGGTTGAAGTACAAGTAACACTGACTGTAAATCCACTTAAACTACTGCCTGCGGGTAAGGTAAAATTATTTGCACTAGGGCAGGCCATACTGTTTCGTAGTTGTTGGTAGAGTCCCCATTCAATACCCGCCCTTGCCGCTTGAAAGGCGCGCGCACCTTGTACATCGAGGGCGGAACTGGCGTGATGCACCCCGACGATGCTGACGATGGCGGCAGCCAATAATGCCAGCGCGACGATGATGAATAGCGCAGTAACGAGACTAAAGCCGCGTTGGAGACGGCGCAAAATCGGCGATTTCCTAGGGTAGCTCATGGTGTGTTGTCCACATGGATTTGGTGTTGCAGCGTGAGTAGCTCGCCTGCGCTTCCCAATTCGATTTTTAAGGTCACTAAACCGCGCTGAACATTGGCGAGGCTAGTGAAGGTAAAAGTACATGAATTGACACGGTCAGCGATACGGGCTTGAACTGGCGCGGTAGACAGTGGCGCTGCTGTGCTTAGAACGGGTTGCCCGGGCTGAAAGTTATAACCCGAATAACGTATCAAACGCTTAGTTACAGTATCGTCACAGAAGTAAGTGATCGGTTTAGTCACCACTTGAAAACGTGCGGTGGGGGAAGGAAAACTAGGGACTTGATTGACAAAAGGATTGTCAGTCATGGTGATTGTATTGCCCGCTACCGACTGGACTGTGCTGCGATTGCAAATACGATTTGGCGCCGTATTTACGCAATTATAGGCATCGGCTGGATCAAAACCAGGACCGAGATTGTAGACGACGATAAAGTCGCCCGGTACTATGGTTTGGCGACCCGATGGTGGTGTGCCTACGATGTTAAATTGATTCGGCGCTGGGCTGGGTGTGGCTGCCGTAAAATTAAGAACGTTTGTCAGACCCAATTCATCTTCTTCCGCTAAATATCGTCCCCCAGTCTTTGTCGGAATAAATTCCAAATACTTACCATCAGCAGAAATGCGCACGCTATTGGGTAAAGCCAAACGCAAATCCCGGGTCATGCGGCGTAAAGATTGATCGGCGATATCGGACAATTCCGCGCGAGCTACGCTATCGACGTAGGCTTGCACAGGATTTTTAATCAAATAAACGGCGAAGGCCGCGATGATGCTGGTAATGGCGATGACGATGATGAGCTCGACCAAAGTAAAGCCATGCGCAACTGCAGTTCGGGGTGAATGGGGTTTGGGCATAATCATCGTTCGTGACTCGTTTATGGCAAAGAATTTGGTGCATAACGGGTACGATAGCCATCGAGTACGACCGACTCGGCACCGCCGCGATACGTGACGCTGATAGAAATTTTTAGTACGTTCAAATTAGCAGGGGTGCCGTCAGCAGGTGTGATGAGCAGTCCAGCCGGACCTAAATTGGCATCGGGACTGATCGTAACGCTGACCGTATAACCGGTCGGATAGCCTACGCCCGCCGCGTCAGTGGCATACACCAAGGGCGTGTTAAAGGCATTGACGTAATCACTCACATTGTCGAAGGGACGACCAACACCACCGGCTTCTTGTCCGGCCGCCTCAGGCAAAGCACAGGCCGCTGGACTAGCTGCGCTGTCGGCGACCGGGTCGTTTGGATCGCAAAAAGTCATCTTCGCTAAACTAATTTCTTCCAATAGGCCTTCGGCCAATGCCAGTGCTTGTTTGCGTGACTGTGGGTCGGCACTCATGGAGATTGCGCGCGTCTGCACCGTCAAAATCGCTGCTGCGGCAATCCCGACCACGACGATGGTGATGATAAGTTCGATCAGCGTAACGCCGCGTGATTTAGCTGTGAACATAACCGCTCTCGGGTTCAACATAAATATCGTGATTAATGCCATCACCCGTGATGCGAATTAAGAGCAGCGTGAAACTCGAGGTGGGTGTGGGACTGACATCGCTGTAGGCAAAGGGCGCACCTAAAGCATCGTAATAAAAATAGCTGCTGGCCGCGGGTAATGCAGGTGCAGTGGTGTAACTGATGCCGCTGGCAAAGCCTTCGCAATACCAAGTGGTTACACCGGCGCAAGCGGCGAGTGTGTTGGCTGTACCGGAATTATTAATATTCGGTGCTGCAACTTGATTCGCAGCAGCACAACTGCCATCGGCGGGATAGGCGGCAAAACACAGCGCCACACTACTGCCATTAAGGCGCACATACACCGGGCGATTTTGCGCAATCGCGACCTTCTGCGCATAGCGCAACATGAACATGCTTTGGTCGGTAAATGATCTCGCTTCGTAGCCAGAACGATCAAAAACCCGTGGCAAAATAACGGCACCGATGATGCCCAAAATGAGAATGACCATCACCAGTTCGGTCATGGTAAATGCATGAATTAAGCGACGATGCTTTGACAAGGGCGAACGTAGCGAATGCAAAGACCGATGCTGCTGTGTGAAAAAGCGGCTCATATTTTTAGTGATGTTGACGGACGCATTGCAAAGGCCCAATACAGAAGAGTATTAAAAAATCAGCCCAAATTTGAGTATATTTGAGTATACGAGAATGCTTCGTTAAATAGTGCATTTTGCGGGAATTTTTAACATCTTCATACTCAAAATGTAAGTTCTTCACAGGCTTTCTGATGAGTGGCCTGCTTATGGGTTTGATCGGTAGGCTTGTAAGCGGTTTTTGCTGATTCGTCATCGTCCAAAAAACTACAGATTCACGCTTTAATTTTGAAATAGTCAGCCGTGCCGCCTAAATTGAATTTTGCTCCTGATGCATTCTTTCGACACGTCCTTTTACCCAAGGAACTGAGATGAAAAGAAAATTTCTCTTCTGTGCGACTTGTTTTGTGTTCGCCAATTTTGTGCTGCCGGCAAGGGCGGAACTGGTGGTGATTGTCAATCCGAAAAGTGGTGCAGGGACGATGAGTAATTCGCAAATTGCCCAATTTTTTCTCGGCGGCTCGGTGACATTTGTGCCGATTGAGCAGACGGATAGTTCGCCACTGCGCGCGGAATTTTGCAAAAAAGTTTTGGGGAAAGAGCCCAATCAAGTGCAAGCCGTGTGGGCGCGTATCGTATTTACCGGCAAGGGTTCGCCGCCCAAAATTATGAAGTCGAGTGAGGAAGTTAAGAAAGCTGTGATTGAAAACATGAACGCCATTGGATACATCGAAAAATCCGCGGCGGATGACTCTGTCAAAATCGTCGCACTCATCCAATAAGCGACTTCATATCTCGATAAAGGCTGCGCAATGAAAAAATTACTCTTCATATCCTTGCTCTCGCTGGCGACGGCGCAATCGTTTGCCACCGATTTGAGCGACGACGGTAGTTTGAAAATCACAGGATTTTATAGTTTTACAGGCGCGAAAGTCTTAAGTGGCTCCGCGCAAGGCAGTAGCACACCTTGGACTTATCAGCAGTGGCAATGTCCCTGTGCGATACAAGGATGGGAGTACACCGCGGTTTACGAAAAATCCAAAGGTTTTCAGTTCGATCAGGAATCCTTGTTGGGGGTGCAAATTAAGAAGGAATTCTCCCCGACTTTTTCGCTGACATCACAATTTGTGAGTCGCGCATTGAATCCAAATGATGGCTCCCGTCCGACGGTGGATTGGCTGTACGCCACCTGGCAACCGGAACGCGATTCGCACTGGACTTTTCAAGCAGGAAAATTCCGCATCCCCTTGTACTACTACAGCGATTTTCTGTATATCGGATATGCCTATCCTTGGGTGCGACCTGCACCGGACGTGTATGGCTGGCCTATTTATGCCTACAACGGTGCCAATGTCAGTTACCGCACTCAGCTAGGGCAAGGAGATTGGGCCGCGACAGTACAGGCTTGGACAGGAAGTTATACCCAGAAAAAAGATGCTTACGACACCTTGATTTACTACACCACGCCAACCCACGAAAGCTGGAAAAGTATTCACGGCATTTCCTTTGCCGCCAATAATGGCCCGGTCGATGTACGCGCCATGGTGATGTGGTACAAGGACAGTGTTTGGCAAGATGAAGGGGGCGTGCGAACGACTTTACTTGATGGACAGAGCACCCGCATTATGGGTTTTTCCGCGAATCTCGATCAAAACAATTGGATCGTGCGCGCCGAAATTGATCGCTATTCGCAGGTCGATGCAAGTAAGGGGCTGAACTTCGTGTACAAATATGCCTTGCTGGGATTCGGCTATCAGTATGGTGATTGGACACCGATGTTTACGATGTCGCAATACACCACCGTTGCCGAGCCGATTGAAGCACGGAAAACGAAATACCTGTCTTTGCGCTGGGACTTATACAAAAATATGGCACTGAAGTTTCAGTACGATATTTCCAAAGATAAGTCGCACTATAGCTATCCATTTTTTGGTGATTCGCGGCTATTTTCTATCTCTTTGCAAGGTACTTTCTAATTGGATTCTTTTAGGTGATTTCGTCCAAAATAGCTTGTTCAAGATGGGCGACGTCGCCCCATTGTACGAGTTTGAGTGTTTGATTTTCCCAAACAAAGCGATTGATGCTGGCGTTGAAAATTTTCTTTTCGCGCTCGGCATTTAAAGCTAATCCACGCGCTTGTCGATAGGCGCATTCCAATACGCCGCCATGGGCGATTATGGCGATTTTTTGTCCCGCGTAGTGTGCACCATAATGGGCGATGCAGCGCATAACGCGGCGATGAAACTCACGTATGCTTTCGCCGCAATTGTGGACATCATCTTGTTTCGGCGGGAAGTGAAAATCGGGATCACGGCTTTTCCAATGCGCATAAGCCTGCGGAAAAATCTCAGGCAATTCGCTGTAAGTATGTCCTTCGAAGCCACCAAAACAGCGCTCGCGCAAATGAGCATCTAAGCGCGTGGGTAAGCCTTGCAGTCGTCCGATTTCGCCTGCAGTTTGCACTGCTCTTTGTAAATCGCTGGAAATAATCGCGGCAAGTTTTTCTTGCATGAGTCCACCTGCCAAAGCTTGGGCTTGACGACGACCTTCTGGATTCATCGCGATATCCAAATGTCCTTGCAGTCTGCGTTCGGTATTCCAATCTGTTTCGCCATGCCGTATCAAAAGTAGTTCGGTTTTCACGCGTTTGATCCCGGCTTGGTCTGCAACCAAAAGGTGACGGGGCCGTCATTGGTGAGCGTAACCTGCATGTCGGCACCGAATTGACCAGTCGCCACTTTGCCGTGTTTTTCCTTGGCGAGGGTGGCGAAATGATCGAATAAATGCCGCCCTAATTCCGGCGCTGCCGCGGGGGTAAAAGAGGGACGGGTACCCGATTGGGTATCGGCGGCTAAGGTAAATTGAGGTACCAATAAAAGTCCCCCGTCGACCTCAAGGAGGCTGCGATTCATCTTGCCAGCCGCATCGGAAAAGACGCGATAGCTGAGCAATTTATTGAGGAGTTGTTCGGCTTGTCGTTCGCTGTCATTTCTTTCCGCGCAGAGCAAGACCATGAGCCCAGCCTCAATCGCAGCGATCTGCACGCCATCCACCACCACTTGGGCGTGGCTGACGCGTTGGAGTAAAGCGATCATGCCGAGAACTGCACTTTGCAAAACTTGCGCTTCCCAACTTGCAGTACATAAGTGCCTGCACCTAGCGATAAATTGCGGTCGCTAATGACGGCACCGTCGATGCGCACGCCGCCTTGATCAACCATGCGCATGGCTTCAGACGTTGAAGCGCACAAATTGCTTTGCTTGAGGACTTGCGCGATGCTCAAAGGTGCGCCGGTCAGGCTCACTTCGGCGATATCGTCCGGTATCCCACCTTTGGAACGATTCACGAAATCAGTCAGTGCATCGTCGGCCGCTTGTTTGCTATGAAATCGCGTCACGATTTCTTGTGCAATGGCGACCTTGATGTCGCGTGGATTTTGTCCTTCGGCGACGGATTTTTTGTATTGCGCGATTTGTTCCAAAGAGCAGAAAGAGAGTAAATCGTAATAGCGCCACATCATCTCATCGGAAATACTCATGACTTTGGCAAACATGGTGTTGGCCGGTTCGGTAATGGCGATGTAATTATTTTTTGATTTGGACATTTTTTCGACCCCGTCCAAACCTTCGAGCAGCGGCATGGTGAGGATACATTGCTGCTCTTGTCCGAAATCTTTTTGTAATTCGCGACCCACTAAGAGATTAAATTTTTGATCGGTGCCGCCCAATTCCAGATCGGCGTGCAGCGCGACCGAGTCGTAGCCTTGCATCAGTGGATAGAGAAATTCGTGTACAGAAATCGGCGTGCCTGCTTTGAAACGTTTGGTGAAGTCGTCACGCTCCATCATGCGCGCCACGGTGTATTTGGAGGACAGTTGTATCATGCCGCGTGAGCCCAAGGCATCGCACCATTCCGAGTTGTAGCGGATCTCGGTTTTACTGGCATCTAAAACCAGCGAGGCTTGTTTGAAATAAGTCTGCGCGTTGGCTTCAATTTGTTCTCGCGTTAAGGGAGGGCGGGTGGCATTGCGGCCGGAAGGGTCACCGATCATGGAGGTGAAATCGCCGATCAAGAAAATAACGGTGTGCCCCAAGTCTTGTAATTGGCGCATTTTGTTCAACACCACGGTATGACCTAAATGTAAATCAGGTGCCGTAGGATCAAGTCCCAATTTGATACGTAGCGGTTTTCCGCTTTGTTCGCTGCGCGCTAATTTTTGCGCAAATTCCGATTCGATTAGAAGTTCATCGACCCCTCGCTTGGTGACGGCGAGTGCGTGTTGCACTGCATCAGAAATCGGAAGCAAGTTTTTGCTGTCGTTTATTTTTTCAGATAATAGCACTGGGGTCTTCATTATTTTTTAAATTTGTATCTAAAAGTTTAAGAGTTCTAGGGGGGTACGCGGGGTTTGCAGGAGGCTCTTTTTTATATCAACGCAATCGCTTGCTTTCTTCGCCATTTGCTTTACAATCAGGCGAAAAATTTTAGCGTAGTCAGTCGTCTATTACGTCGTGTTCAGAAAAGCTACACCCTTGAGCCACACCCAATAAGTTTCATTGAATTGAGTCTTGTTTATGAAAGGGAGTGGGTTTGCAAACACTCTACTCGCCACCGCGCTGCGGTCGAGAAACTCAATTTTAACTTATTGCATGCGATTATCCGATAAATTCCATCAACTGACTGCAAGTCTCCGACATAAAGTCGAGCCGCTCCTGCAGGATATGTTGCAGACCGCCCGCACGACGCGTCCTTCTCGTGTCATTTCTTTCACAGCTTTGTTTTTCGCCATGTGTGCGGTGGGCGCGGTCGGCGTTGCGCCTTTGGCTCCCGACGCTGCAAATTTGCCAGTCAAAACCATTTCCGAAGATTTGCCTGTGCCTGCTTTAGATGAGCAATTGGCAAAAATCATCTTGCAGGAACAGCATTACGTTAAAGAAGAAAAAATTCTGCGTGGTGATAGTTTGGCCAGCCTACTTTTGCGTTTGGGTGTGCAGGACGAACAGGCGGTAAAATTTTTGAAGACGGATACACTCGCCAGTTACATTTTGAAAGCGCGTGAAGGCAAATTGGTGAGGGCAAAAACCTCTGATGAAGGTGTACTCGAATGGCTGCGTGTGAGCATGTCCGATAGCACCGAAAAAAATAATAAAACCTTATTGGTTGCGCGTGATGAACAAGGGCAATTGAAAGCCAGTGAAGTCGTAGAGCAGCTTGAACGTCGTATCGAAATGCGCTCCGGTGATATTCAATCTTCCTTGTTTGTCGCGACCGATAAAGCGATGATACCCAACCTAGTCGCCGATCAAATCGTTAAAATGTTCGAGACCAGTATTGATTTTCATCGTTTGCAACGCGGCGATTATTTCAACGTAGTCTATGAAACTTTTTGGCTCAATGGCGAAATGCTCAAGACGGGGCGCTTGTTGTCAGGTGAATTCATGAATTCTGGCAAAGTGTTTCAAGCAGTCTGGTTTGACGAAGGTGCAAGTGAGGGTGGTTACTATAGCTTTGACGGTAAGTCGCTCAAAAAAGCATTCTTGAAATCGCCTTTAGAATTTTCTCGCGTGTCGTCCGGTTTTGCGATGCGGGTTCATCCGATTTCGGGTAAGTGGAAACGCCATACTGGAATTGATTTTGCGGCGGCAAGCGGCACGCCAATTCGTGCCACGGCCGATGGCACTATCGATCACGCCGGCCCTAAAGGCGGCTATGGCAATATGGTGATCGTCAAGCATTGGAGCGGGTATAGCACTGCCTACGGCCATATGAGTCGCATTGCCCCGGGCATGCATAACGGCACTCATGTTAGTCAGGGGCAGTTGATAGGCTATGTGGGGTCCACGGGCTGGTCAACTGGGCCGCATTTACATTACGAATTCCGCGTCAATAACGAAGCGCGCGACCCTAATTCCATCAGCGTACAAAGTGCTGCGGCTTTGGCCGCGCATGATTTGTCGCGTTTTAAATTGGTGGCCGGGGAAATGTCGCATCGCTTTGATTTGCTGCGACCCGAAAGAAGTAACGCACTGCGCGTCGCTTCGCGTTGAGTTTTGTCTGCACTTGACGCTTCCAAGGTCTGGATAGGCCTGATGTCAGGAACCAGTTTGGATGGTGTTGATGGCGTATTAGTCGCCTTGTCGCCGCAAGCGGGACAGCCTGCACAACTCTTGGCCAGTAGCCACTTGGCCTTTGATGAGAAAACTAAAGAACAAGCCTTAGCGCTGCAAAGTCCCGGCGAAAATGAAATTCATCGCGAAGCTTTACTGGCGAACGATCTGGCGCGTGTCTATGCGCGATGCGTAGAGCAACTTCTTGCACAGCGCCCCGAAGTCGAGGTTCAGGCCATCGGCGTACACGGACAAACCATACGGCATCGCCCCGATTGCGGGTATACCCGTCAAACTAACCAAGCGGCCTTGCTGGCCGAATTAAGCGGCATCGACGTAATTGCCGATTTTCGTAGTCGCGACATTGCGGCTGGGGGGCAAGGCGCACCCTTGGTACCCGCTTTTCATCGCGCCATGTTTGCGCAAGCGGGGCAGACGCGGGTGGTGCTCAATATCGGCGGCATGAGCAATATCAGTGTACTGATGGAAGATGGCAGCACCCTGGGTTTTGATACTGGACCGGGCAATGTATTGATGGATACATGGATAGCGCAACATCACGCCCTACACTACGATGCTAATGGCGCATGGGCAGCACAAGGCCGGGTCGCACAAGACTTATTGCTGCACTTGAGAGACGAGGCCTTTTTCCGATTACCCGCACCCAAAAGTACCGGACGCGATTTGTTTGATGGCGCTTGGTTGGCGGCGAAATTAAGCGCATTTCCCCAGGTTTCGGCTGTGGACGTACAAGCGACTTTATGCGCATTGACTGCCACCTCGATAGCCGACGCTATCCTTGCAAACGCAGCGCATTGTGCCGCTGTTTATGTCTGCGGTGGCGGTGCTTTTAATGCCCATTTATTGGCCACACTCGCAACCACTTTGCGGATGCAATTACCCGCGGTTCTGGTGGAAACGACGGCCTGTTTAGGAGTCGATCCGCAGCACGTTGAGGCGCTCGCATTTGCCTGGTTAGCGCAACAATTTTGTTTGCGTAGAACAGGTAATTTGCGTGCCGTGACGGGGGCCAAGGGCGAGCGTATTTTAGGTGCGCTTTATCCTGCTTAGTTGCAGACCTTAGTTGCAGACCTTAGTTGCAAACCTTAGTGGCAGACCTTAGTGGCAGCCTTAGTGGCAGTTTTCGAGAAAAAGAGAGGGTGATAGATGTCTACTAGTCGTAACTCACGTAGCCCGCAAATAAATATCGCGCCGCAGTTGGCGGGGCCTATTTTTTCGCAAATCGTTTTAGGATTGTGGCGGCTCGCTTCTTGGGATTTGACGGTGCAGGAGCGTGTGCAATTTTTAGAGCAGGCTTTAGAACTGGGTATCGATACCCTCGATCAAGCCGATATCTATGGCGATTATCGCAGTGAGATTTTATTGGGTGAAGCTTTCGCCGCGGCACCGCATGTGCAAGCTCAATTTAAGATCATTACCAAATGTGGAATACGTTTTCCCGCTGCCTTACGCCCAGAAAATGAGGCGCATATTTATGACACGAGTGCGCGTCATATTATCGCTTCCGCGGAAAATTCTTTGCGTCAAATGCGGCTTGAAAAAATTGATTTGTTGTTGATTCATCGACCTGATCCTTTGCTGCAAGCCGATGAAGTCGCGAGCGCTTTCGAGCAATTGCAAAGAGCGGGCAAGGTGCTGCACTTTGGGGTGTCGAATTTCTCACCTCAACAGTTTGAGTTATTGAACTCGCGCTTCCCTTTGTTGAGTAATCAAGTCGAGTGTTCGCTTTTGCATCCCAATCCGATACACGATGGCGTCTTTGATCAGTGTCAGCAACACCGAATTTCACCTTTAATCTGGTCCGCATTGGCCGGTGGGCGCTTGCTGCAGGCCTCAGCAAATCCGGCGCTATATACCCATTTAAAGGCACTTTCTGAACAATTTGATTGCGCTATTTCCAGTCTATGTATCGCTTGGCTCTTGCGTCATCCTAGCCATCCACTGGTTCTCACGGGATCGGGTAAAATACAGTCTTTACGCGAGGCTGTACAAGCGACCAACATACAATTGAGCCGAACCCAGTGGTTTGATTGTTGGCGCGCTGCGACCGGGGCGGCTTTGCCCTGATTTGAAGGGAATGGATGATGGAAACACAGCTCAAGAAGATAGGCTATACGAAATCGTTGGCGCTGCTTGTTGCGACGATTTTACTTGTGGGCGTGGTATGGATGCTGACGCATGCCGATGCGGCGCGTGCGCAAGCCCCGCGCTTGGATTACATGAACCTACATGGGGAAAAAATAGCGGCGGAACAGTTGCATGGGAAAGTGTATTTAGTTAATTTTTGGGCGACCAGTTGCGCGACCTGCGTCAAAGAAATGCCGAAGATGGTCGAAACCTATGAAAAATTTCACGGACGTGGCTTCGAATTGATTGCCGTCGCCATGGCCAGCGATCAACCTAATTTCGTTGTGAACTTTGCAGAAACGCGGCAGCTACAATTTCAAGTCGTGCTTGATCTCGATGGAAGTATGGCGCAGGCATTTGGCGGCATCTTAGGAACGCCGACAACTTTCTTGATCAATAAAAAAGGACAAATATTGAAAAAGTATGTAGGCGAACCTTCTTTTGAAGAGTTGGCATCCTTGATTGAGCATGAGCTGAGTTAGGCTGAGTTGAGTTAAGCTGAGCTAAGCTGCGATTTTCATAAGCGCCGATTTTCATAGCGCGCATCTTCGTTGCTGATCCCCATCACGTCTGTCATCTGCTAATTATTTAGGCAGAATTTCGGGTAGAATAGCGCTTCTTTTTCATTTTCGATCGCCTGCTTCCTGTGCAAATCGGCTCTTTCCAACTTAAAAATAATATCTTCGTCGCGCCGATGGCCGGTGTGACGGATCGCCCGTTTCGGCAATTGTGCAAAGACTTGGGCGCTGGTTATGCGGTCTCTGAGATGGCCGCTTCTAATCCCAAGTTATGGGAAACCGAAAAATCAAGCCGACGCACCAATCATGAAGGTGAAATGGAACCCAAGGCGGTGCAAATTGCCGGCGCGGATCCGTGGATGCTGGCCGAATGTGCAAAGTATAACGTCGATAAAGGCGCGCAAATTATTGACATCAATATGGGCTGCCCGGTCAAAAAAGTATGCAATGCCTGGTGCGGTTCAGCGCTTTTGCAAGACGAAAAATTAGTCGCGCAAATTTTAGATGCCGTGGTGGCTGCAGTCGATGTGCCCGTCACTTTAAAATTTCGCACAGGCTGGGATCGCGCCCATAAAAATGCTGTCAATATCGCCCGCATTGCTGAGTCTGCGGGGATTGCCATGCTCACTTTGCATGGACGCACTCGCGCTGATGCTTACAAAGGGGCGGCGGAATACGAGACCATCGCCCAAGTGAAGTCACTGGTGAATATTCCAGTGGTCGCCAATGGCGATATTACGACACCCGAAAAAGCACAAGCGGTCTTGCTTGCCACGGGTGCTGATGCCATTATGATCGGTCGTGCTGCCCAAGGCCGACCTTGGATTTTTCGGGAGATAGCGCATTTCTTAAAAACCGGACAGCATTTGCCTCCGCCTTTGGTGTCTGAGGTCAGTCAATTATTGGATCGACATTTGCGTGAGCATTACGCTTTTTATGGTGAATTTATGGGTCTGCGAACGGCGCGTAAGCATATCGGTTGGTATGTAGAAGATTTGGTGGATGGCGAAGCATTTCGACAAAAAATGAATTTGTTGGACAATTGTGAAGACCAATTAAATGCGGTAAAAATGTTTTTTGATAGTCGTCCTGAGGAACGGTTACAATACCGCCCCTTGGAAGAAAAGTTGGCGGCTTAGGTTTGGATGTCGTCAAGACTTTTGAATTCATTGGACAAGCAGTAAACAATAAAAATACGCATAGAGAATTAAATATGAGCAAAGAAAGCATACAAGAAGCGGTTCACAAGAATTTGGAAAAATATTTCCGCGATTTAGGTGAACAACCTGCCTCCAATATTTACGATATGGTGGTGCAGGCGGTCGAAAAACCCATGTTAGAAATGGTCATGACACGCACCGAAAGTAATCAATCGCAAGCGGCGGATATGCTAGGCATCAACCGCAATACCCTACGTAAAAAATTACAGCAACACGGTTTGCTTTAACAGGACGATCGTATTTCGGTAGAAAACTAAAACCACTCAACACAGCGGCGCAGAGACACCGAGGAATAGCAAGAGAGGCTGATTTTTGTATTTTTTAGGTTTATCATGGATTTTTAAGAATATCTCATGAGTTTCTCCGTGCTTGTCTGCCGCTGCGCCGCTGAGTTTAGAGGTTTGTGACTGTGATCTGACATCATGCAATCGTTCTATTTACTTTAATCTCGGTTTAAGTCCCACCCACCCCAATTTTTATTTTTTTGACGACCCATCATGATTAAACAAGCTCTTATTTCCGTTTCGGATAAAACTGGTGTTCTCGAATTTTCTCGTGAACTGTGCGCAATGGGCGTCAAAATTTTGTCAACGGGCGGTACTGCAAAACTGCTCGCCGATAATGGTGTTCCTGTGACTGAAGTAGCCGATTACACGGGTTTTCCAGAGATGCTCGATGGTCGTGTAAAAACTTTGCATCCGAAAGTTCATGGCGGTATTTTGGCGCGCCGCGATTTACCTGAGCACCGCGCTTCATTGGATAAATACGGCATTCCCACCATCGATATGGTCGTCGTCAATTTGTACCCCTTCCAAGCTACGGTCGCTAAAGCGGAATGTAGCCTAGAAGACGCGATTGAAAACATCGACATCGGCGGACCAACGATGTTGCGTTCTTCGGCTAAGAATCATAAAGATGTCGTGGTCATTTGTGACCCAAGTGATTACCAAGTCGTGTTAGATGAAATGAAGGCCAATCGAAATGAAGTTGGCTATGAGACGAAGTTTGTACTGGCGAAAAAAGTGTTTGCGCACACAGCACAATATGATGGCGCGATCACCAATTATTTGACCAGCTTGGGTGAAGACAAAGCGCATGCCACACGTAGCGCATACCCACAAACTTTAAATATGCATTTCGAAAAAGTACAAGAAATGCGCTATGGCGAAAACCCGCATCAGTCGGCATCCTTTTATCGCGAATTGACACCCATCGTCGGCGCTTTAGCCAACTACACGCAATTGCAAGGGAAAGAACTTTCCTACAATAATATCGCCGATGCTGATGCTGCTTGGGAGTGTGTGAAATCATTCGAAGGTGCAGCCTGTGTGATCGTTAAACACGCCAATCCTTGCGGCGTTGCATTGGGTACGAACGCGCTCGAAGCCTATAGCAAAGCCCTACAAACGGACCCCACCTCGGCCTTCGGTGGCATTATCGCTTTTAATTGCGAGTGCGACGGCGCTGCTGCCGAGGCGGTCGCAAAACAATTCGTTGAAGTCTTGATTGCCCCGTCTTTTACCGCTGGCGCTAAACATATTTTTGCAGCCAAACAAAACGTCCGCTTGCTCGAAATTCCTTTGGGTTCGGGTTTGAATCAATATGATGTGAAACGTGTGGGCGGTGGACTTTTGGTTCAGCAACCCGACTTTAAAAACGTGCAGGAAAGTGAACTGCGCGTCGTCACGCAATTGCAACCGACACCACAGCAAATGGCCGACCTAATGTTCGCCTGGCGCGTGGCCAAATATGTCAAATCTAATGCGATTGTTTTCTGCGGTAACGGTATGACTTTGGGCGTGGGTGCAGGGCAAATGAGCCGCATCGATTCTGCCCGCATCGCTTTCATTAAAGCGCAAAATGCGAACCTGAATTTGAATGGTTCCGCAGTTGCCTCTGATGCCTTTTTCCCTTTCCGTGATGGCTTAGATGTGGTGGTCGATGCCGGTGCAACTTGCGTCATTCAACCGGGCGGATCGATGCGCGATCAAGAAGTGATTGATGCTGCCAACGAGCGCGGTGTCGTCATGCTTTATACCGGAACCCGTCATTTCAGACACTAAGAAGATAGCAGCAAAAAAACTAAAGACGCACCATGAAAATCTTAGGCATCGATCCCGGACTACGTACCACAGGTTTTGGTGTTATTCAAAAAGAAGGTAGTCGTCTCATTTACCTAGCGTCGGGTACGATAAAAACACCCGACGCTGCCTTGCCTGAACGCCTGAAAACGATACTGTCGGGCGTGAGTGAAATCATACGCACTTACCAGCCCGATTGCGCCGCCATCGAGAAGGTCTTCGTTAACGTTAATCCACAATCGACACTATTACTCGGGCAAGCGCGTGGCGCTGCTATTTGTGCTTTGGTCGGTGCCGAACTTGCGGTGGCAGAGTATACGGCTTTGCAGGTAAAGCAAGCCGTAGTTGGGCATGGCAAAGCCAAAAAAGAGCAAGTGCAAGAAATGGTCAGGCGCTTGCTTGTTTTATCGGGCTTGCCGAGTTCAGATGCAGCCGACGCTTTAGGTGTCGCGATTTGTCATGCGCACAGTGGCGAAGCCTTAGATAAGCTAGGCAGCATCGCCCCTGAATTAGCGAAAAAAGGATTGCGAGTGAGAGGCGGGCGCTTGATAGGCTAAGCGCGACCGCTGCGAATTTCCTCGTCATTCAACTTAGAATCGTTTACCATACCTGTTCATTTATACAGTATATGAGGCCAACATGATCGGTCGACTCGCCGGCACGCTATTAGAAAAAAATCCACCGCAACTCTTGATCGATTGTCAGGGTGTGGGTTATGAAGTCGATGTTCCCATGAGTAGTTTCTATAATTTGCCTGCGCTCGGCGAACGTGTTGTGCTGTTGACGCATTTAGCGATACGCGAAGATGCCCATGTCTTGTTTGGTTTTTCGACTCAAGAAGAGCGTGCGACTTTTCGACAACTAATTAAAATTAGCGGAGTGGGCGCGCGTACTGCACTGTCGATCTTGTCCGGCATGTCGGTCGCTGATTTGGCGCAAGCCATCAGCTTACAAGAAGCCGGGCGACTCACCAAAGTGCCCGGTATCGGTAAGAAGACTGCTGAGCGTTTGCTATTGGAACTCAAAGGAAAGCTCGGTGCCGATTTAGGCCACAGCGCAGCCTTGGCCAAGGGCGACCATAGTGCGGATATAGTCAATGCCCTCGCGGCCTTGGGTTATTCTGATAAAGAAGCGATGTTGGCGCTCAAGTCTGTGCCTGTCGATGCAGGCGTTTCCGAAGGCATTAAACTCGCATTGAAGGCATTATCTAAAGCGTAGACGACTATGAGCATACAAACCGATAATTTATCCTCGCAATTGCACCCGTCCACAGAGTCGCGCATCATCGCGGCCACCCCTGCTTCACCGCAGGAAGAAGCGATAGAGCGCGCTTTGCGCCCTAAACATTTGGACGAATATGTAGGCCAAGAAAAAATCCGCGGTCAGCTAGAAATTTTCATAGGCGCGGCGCGGCAACGCAAAGAAGCTTTGGATCACACGCTTTTATTCGGTCCTCCCGGTCTAGGAAAAACCACTTTAGCGCATATCATCGCCCGAGAAATGGGCGTGAATTTACGACAAACTTCAGGGCCGGTACTGGAACGTGCGGGTGATTTGGCGGCGCTATTGACCAATCTTGAAGCCAACGATGTGTTATTTATCGACGAAATTCATCGCCTTTCGCCCGTCGTCGAAGAAATTCTTTACCCCGCTTTAGAAGACTACCAGATCGATATCATGATAGGCGAAGGGCCTGCTGCACGTTCCGTCAAACTCGATTTGCAACCGTTTACCTTGGTCGGTGCAACCACCCGTGCGGGCATGCTGACCAATCCCTTGCGCGATCGTTTTGGCATCGTCGCCCGCTTAGAATTTTATACCGCAGAAGAACTCGCACGCATCGTGACGCGCTCAGCGAGTTTACTGGAAGTTCCCATCAAAGACGATGGCGCTTTTGAGATCGCCAAACGGGCGCGCGGCACACCACGGATTGCGAACCGCTTGTTGCGTCGAGTGCGCGACTATGCACAAGTGAAGGCGAACGGCGAAATCACCAAAGCAATCGCTGATGCCGCACTCAAAATGCTCGATGTTGACGCGGTAGGCTTTGATCTCATGGACAGGAAATTACTAGAAGCCATACTCTTTAAATTCGGCGGCGGCCCGGTAGGTTTAGACAACGTAGCGGCCGCCATAGGCGAAGAGCGCGACACCATCGAAGACGTGCTCGAACCCTACTTAATCCAACAAGGCTACCTACAACGCACCCCACGCGGCCGCATCGCCACCGCCAGCGCCTACGAACACTTCGGTCTAACTGCACCAAGAACAAATCCAAATGGAGATTTGTGGTCAGCCCCGTAAAGCGACGTAAAAACCACCGCCCAACAACAAAGATAAATAATCGAGCCCCGTAAAGCGGCGTACAGCGCCGTAGGGCGGGTTGCAACCCGCCGTCCGGCAAACGTCCAACAACAAAGATAAATAATTGAGCCCCGCCGTCCAGCAAACGTCCAACAACAAAGATAAACAATCGAGACCCGTAAAGCAGCTTACATCCAGCGACTACAAGTGCCGCCATTAAAAAAACAATATATACAAAGCAGACAAAACAAAACCTCTCGATTGCCGTTTCTCTGACGATTGCATATATTTCGGCTTTTCAGAACAAATCACTTCGCCACATCCTAAGTTAAGATGGCGGACTATGAATATTGATATTGTTATCGAAAAAATGACTGGGTCAGAATTGATCGAACTCAAGCATGGTATTGTTCAGACGATGAAATTTTTGCGTCTATGCATGATCCTGATGCGATGGTCAAAATTTACGTCGGAGAAAGGGTCTCTTTCGAACTACCGGGTCAGGGCCGCCTTGAAGGTTTGCTGATCAAATACATTCAGAAAACAGTCAATGTTCAGACTGATAC
>JAHFQV010000044.1 GCA_023259175.1 Oxalobacteraceae bacterium
CGTTCAAACTTACCTTTTGCCATTTTATTCTTCCTTCAAAAAGAACGATTAGATGATTTCCCCGCCCGAATAGTTTCGGAGGGGGTTTCCGATTTCAATACTTCAATTTTTTTCACGCAAAATCGAAAGCAAGCCGCAGAGGCGCAGTGTACGCGGAGGAAAACAGAGTCCTTCTCTGCGGACTCCGCGCCTCTGCGGCTAAGGCTTTTATTTTTGCTGCACTACTTAAGCTAATTACTTCGCTTTAGATGTAACGATTGCGTCGATCACATTCTTAGGCGCTTCAGAGTAGTGCTTAAATTCCATGGAATAAGTCGCACGACCTTGCGTTGCAGAGCGCAAAGATGTTGAGTAACCAAACATCTCAGACAATGGCACTTCCGCCTTAATGATTTTGCCGCCACCGCCAGCAATTTCATCCATACCTTGCACCATACCGCGACGTGAGGACAAATCGCCCATCACTGTACCGGCGTAGTCTTCTGGCGTTTCTACTTCTACAGCCATCATTGGTTCCAAGATAACTGGGGAGGCTTTGCGGCAACCATCTTTAAATGCCATCGAACCCGCCATACGGAAAGCGTTTTCGTTGGAGTCAACGTCATGGTAAGAACCGAAGAACAAAGTAACTTTAACGTCAACCACTGGGTAACCTGCCAACACACCCGAAGTCAAAGTTTCGCGCACACCTTTTTCAACCGCAGGGATGTATTCACGAGGAACAGTACCGCCTTTGATCGCATCGACGAATTCAAAACCTTTACCTGGTTCTTGCGGCTCGATCTTCAATACAACGTGACCGTATTGACCACGACCACCGGATTGCTTAACGAATTTACCTTCGATTTCTTCGCAAGTTTTGCGAATTGTTTCGCGGTAGGCAACCTGTGGTTTACCCACGGTGGCTTCCACGTTGAATTCACGCTTCATACGGTCAACGATAATATCCAAATGCAATTCACCCATACCAGCGATAATGGTCTGACCGGATTCTTCGTCAGTACGCACGCGGAAAGATGGATCTTCTGCAGCCAAGCGATTCAATGCCAAGCCCATTTTTTCTTGGTCGGCCTTCGTTTTTGGCTCAACCGCTTGAGAAATAACTGGCTCAGGGAAAATCATGCGTTCCAAGACAACAATTGCCTTGTCATCGCACAAAGTATCACCTGTAGTTGTGTCTTTCAAACCCACTACCGCAGCGATATCGCCGGCCATCATTTCTTTGATTTCTTCGCGTTGGTTCGCATGCATCTGCACCAAACGACCGATACGTTCTTTCTTCTCTTTAACCGAGTTGTAAACGCTGTCGCCAGAATTCAAAGTGCCTGAGTAGCAACGGATAAAGCACAATTGACCGACGAAAGGATCAGTTGCGATTTTAAATGCCAAAGCAGAGAATTTCTCTGTGTCTTTAGCTTCACGCACAACTGGCTCTTCATCTTCATTCATACCTGGCACAGGTGGAATGTCCAATGGGGATGGCAAGTATTCAACCACCGCATCCAACATCGCCTGCACGCCTTTGTTTTTAAAGGCAGTACCACACAACATAGGCACGATTTCAGAAGCGATCGTGCGTTGACGCAAAGCCGCTTTGATTTCCGCTTCAGACAAATCACCTTCTTCTAGGTATTTGTTCATCAATTCTTCACTGGCTTCAGCCGCGGCTTCAACCATGTTTTCACGCCACTTTTGCGCGTCCGCCAACAAGTTCTCAGGGATCTCGCCATATTCAAACTTCATACCTTGGGATGCAACATCCCAGATAATCGCTTTCATCTTGACCAAATCGATCACACCTTCAAACAAATCTTCAGCGCCGATAGGTACTTGCAAAGGCACAGGATTGGCCTTCAAACGTGCGCGCATTTGATCGTACACTTTGAAGAAATTCGCACCTGTACGGTCCATCTTGTTGACGAATGCCAAACGTGGGACTTTGTACTTATTGGCTTGACGCCATACTGTTTCAGACTGCGGCTGCACGCCACCAACTGCACAGTAAACCATGCAAGCACCATCCAATACGCGCATGGAACGCTCAACTTCAATCGTGAAGTCAACGTGACCTGGGGTATCAATAATGTTGATGTGATGTGGCTGGAAATTGTTCGCCATACCGGACCAGAAACAAGTCGTCGCAGCGGAAGTAATCGTGATACCGCGCTCTTGCTCTTGCTCCATCCAGTCCATGGTAGCCGCGCCATCATGCACTTCACCGATTTTGTGATTTACACCGGTGTAGAACAATACGCGTTCAGTGGTCGTTGTTTTACCAGCATCAATGTGAGCTGAAATACCGATATTGCGGTAGCGCTCAATGGGGGTCTTACGGGCCATAGCTAATCCTAAATCTTTTAATGGACAAAACCGAGCGCAATTTTCTGAAGAAATTACGCCCGGCCTGATTCAAACTACTTACCAAAACCGTCGCAAAATTCACATGCAACGGCCTCGCACTTTTACTCTTAGAAGCGGAAGTGGGAGAAGGCTTTGTTGGCTTCAGCCATACGATGCACTTCATCACGCTTCTTCATCGCGCCGCCGCGACCTTCAGCGGCTTCCATCAACTCACCAGCCAAACGCTGTGGCATGGATTTTTCACTACGCTTGTTAGCGGCTTCACGCAACCAACGCATAGACAAAGCTAAGCGACGAACTGGACGCACTTCAACAGGCACCTGGTAGTTCGCGCCACCCACACGGCGAGATTTAACCTCGACCAATGGCTTCGCATTGTTAATTGCAATAGCGAACACTTCCAATGGATCTTTACCCGATTTTTGTTGGATGTGATCAAACGCGCCATAGATAATGCCTTCAGCAACCGACTTCTTGCCAGACAACATCAACACGTTTACAAACTTAGACACTTCTACATTACCGAATTTTGGATCCGGCAAAATATCCCGTTTCGGGACTTCACGACGACGTGGCATTTCTATTCCTTTCAATCTTCAGTTGAGCGGTTGACCAAGTACATCAACGCTCGCGGCAGCCATCATAGCTAACCACTTACTCGGCCCATTTGAACCGACACCATTCCGAATTTCGGAGATTTTAATGAGATTACTGATAATTTATGACGGGCGAATTTCGCCAGCAATACCTCACCAGAAAAAATTACTTCTTAACAGCTTTAGCGCGCTTAGAACCATATTTGGAACGAGCTTGCTTACGGTCTTTAACGCCTTGAGTATCCAAAGCACCGCGAACCATGTGATAACGCACACCCGGCAAATCCTTAACACGACCACCGCGCAGCAATACCACGCTATGTTCTTGCAAGTTATGGCCTTCACCGCCGATATACGAAATAACTTCGAAACCGTTGGTTAAGCGTACTTTGGCAACTTTACGCAAAGCCGAGTTAGGCTTTTTTGGAGTTGTCGTATAAACGCGCGTACATACGCCACGTTTTTGCGGGCTGTTTTCCAGCGCCGGCGATTTGCTCTTGACCACTGCGGAAACGCGTGGTTGGCGAATCAGTTGATTGATGGTTGGCATCGTTTTTAATCCAACAAAATACAACGTTAAACACAAACCCGGAAACGGTTGCCCGGGCACTTAATACATCTATACGCACTCAGCCTTGCTGCGCTGAGGCTCGACAACTTACGCAAATTTCAAAATCCGCTCTCAGGACAAACCCATGAAACGAATGGACAGCAGTAAGCCATATAAAATCGAGAACTCGCGAGTGTACACCCCTTATTTCGCTCGGGTCAAGGAAAATCAAACAAAACAACAGCTTAGAGCGCTGGCGAGTCGGCTTATTTTTGCTTATTGCCGCTTACTTTTGCGTCTAGCTGGACTCGGGAAGCTTATTTCCTAGAAGTCCTGCTACACTGCGACGCTAACTTATTCTTTTCTATTTATTTCTGCTGCATTCATGTTTAAATCTCGTCGTTTTTCTACCGCCTACCTTGTCACCAGTTACGTCTTAATTAGTGCTTTGCCCCTACTCGGATATTGGGGCGGGCAAACCGCTGAGCATCCACTACGGGTGCTCGCCTATGAGCTTTGTTCTTGGCTGGCTTGCTGGATTTTGTTGAAACGACCACGCTGGTTTCATTTTTTGCTGTTGCCGACTTTCCTCGCCTTGCCTGTCGAAGTATATCTTCGGCTTTACTTCGGTCAAGGTATTTCCACCCACCATTTAGGCATCATTACTGAAACCAGCCCGAAAGAAGCCGCCGAATTTTTGGGTTACAAAATTTGGCTATTGATCTTGATATGTATCGGCATTCTAGGCTGGTGGTGGACGCTATTGAAAGCCACTCGAAACACCGATGCACTCGATTGGCAGCGCGGCGGACGTTCTTATGCGATCGCTGCACTTGTGCTGATTTTTTTGGTGTGGCTACCCGGCTCACAAGTTGGCGTGGCCAGTGCGGACGAGGATAGCAGCGCGTCCTCCGCCAGCGCAGTCAGCACGCTCAACACGCCACACTATTGGCCTAGCTGGGCCAGTCTACGCGCCTTTCCCGAAGGCTTTAATCCTTTGCCGGCTTGGGCTGGGGTATTTTACGACGAGTCTAGCCTCGCCAATAGTTGGCCACTGGGCGTGTACATGCACCTCTGGGATACCATTCGCGAGCGTCGGTATTTGAACGAATTGGCGGAAAAAAATCGCAGCTTCCAATTTCATACGCAACAAACCAAGGGCAAAGAGCAACCGCAAACCATCATCTTAGTGATCGGCGAATCCTCCCGCTACGACCGCTGGAGTTTGAATGGTTACAGCCGCCCTAGCAATCCTTATCTGTCACAGGTCAAACAATTGCAAACCCTCAGCGACATGATTACGGCGGTTTCTGCGACCCGCTTGTCGGTCCCCATCCTCGCCACCCGCAAGCCAGCTATCCAAAGCCTGAAACCAGGCTTTACCGAAAAATCATTTTTGAGTGCATTCAAAGAAGCCGGTTTCAAAACCTATTGGCTCTCGAATCAAATGAGTTTTGGCCAATTTGACACACCCACCTCCGTCATCGCAAAAGAAGCCGACGTCACCCAATTTATTAACCTCGGCGGCTTTACCAATGGCTCTAGCCTAGATGAAAGTTTATTCCAGCCAGTTCAGCAAAGTCTCAAGGATGCAGCGACGCACAAGCTCATCGTCTTGCATACCTTGGGAAATCATTGGAATTACAGCCATCGCTATCCGGCCGCTTTTGATCGCTGGAAACCTTCTTTAATGGGCGTTAATAATCCTGCCTACACCGATTTAAAAAATAAGGAAGCGCTCAACAATAGCTACGACAATTCCATTTTGTACACCGACTGGTTTTTAGCGCAGCTCATTACCAAGCTCCAAAATAGGCCAGAAACGACCGCTCTTTTTTATGTTTCCGATCATGGACAAACGCTCTACGATGGTAGTTGTCGCCTCGCTTTTCATGGCCACAATACGCAATACGAATTCCACGTACCGGCTTTCTTTTGGTACTCCGACCAGTACGCCGCGCAATATCCAGACAAAGTACAGCAAATTTTGAAGCATAAAGATGCCCGTCTTTCGACCGAAAACGTATTTCACTCCATGCTCGACATGGTC
The DNA here is from genome assembly GCA_023259175.1 of Oxalobacteraceae bacterium. Classification (GTDB taxonomy): domain Bacteria; phylum Pseudomonadota; class Gammaproteobacteria; order Burkholderiales; family Burkholderiaceae_D; genus Undibacterium. The sequence continues at coordinate 5,558 of JAHFQV010000044.1, forward strand.
GATATTCATTATGCCGATGAACAGTTAAATCGTAGTATTTTTAGTAGTGCACTTGCACCGCACACTCGCTATGTTGATAGCTATGGCTGGAGCAATTATGACGATGCCGATTTCAAAGGGGATTGCCGCGAAGTCATGGATCGCGGAACTCCCTTGCCACGGTAAATATCAAGAACAAATCGGAACTTACAACACACCAAGACGGCTTAAGGAAAATCTCGGTTAAACTGACATCATGCAAAACGATGCGCCGCCCTCACTCGATATTGCTAGCAACCCACCTTTTCGTGTCATTGCGAGAGGTCATTGGTTGTCGCACGTTTTGGCCGATACCGCGCTTTTTAGCGCGCTCGAAAAGGATTTTGAGCGTTGCCAAGCGCTGGATCAATTGGAATGGGATTTATCCGAATTAGCCGCACTTGACCACATCGGCGCGCAACTATTTTGGCGTGCGTGGGGTCGGCAATTTCCTCGGTCGCTCAAACTCACCCCCAGCCAGCAGACTCTCTTTGATCGCATTTGCGAAGTGAGTCAAATCACCCGCCCCGGCAAACCCAAAACGCGCACGCTACTACTCGGAAAAATCGGCGGCTTCTCGCTCCATTTCCTACTCCATATGAGCGACATGTTGGCATTATTTGGCCGCTTGGTACTTGATCTCGGGCGTTTAATTCGACATCCTCTAAAAGCCCCTTGGAAAGAAATTTCTGCCAACGTGTATCGCACTGGTTTTCAAGCTTTAGGAATCACCGCCTTAGTGGGACTATTAATTGGCATCGTATTGTCTTATTTGACGGCGGAAAATTTGCGCAATTATGGTGGCGATCTATTCATCGTCAATCTACTGGGAGTGAGCATTATCCGCGAACTCGGCCCTATGCTGGCGGCGATATTAATTGCAGGTCGTTCCGGCTCTGCGATCACTGCGCAACTCGGTGTCATGCGTGTCACTGAAGAAATAGACGCGATGCGCGTGATGGGCATCCCTATCGGCTATCGCTTAATTTTACCCAAGGTTTTAGCATTAGCCTTCACCATGCCCATGATCGTTATTTGGACCGATGTGATGGCGCTCTTTGGTGGCATGTTATCGGCGCATGCCATCCTCGACATGTCGCCCGGATTTTTCTTACACAAGTTACCCGATGCAGTCAGCCTCGCCAATTACTGGATAGGCTTAGGTAAAGGCGTGGTGTTTGGCATCCTCATTTCTATGGTCGCCTGTCATTATGGCTTGCGGATCAAACCGAATACTGAGAGCCTAGGTCAAGGCACCACCAGTTCAGTCGTAGTCTCGATTACCGCGGTGATTATTGCGGATGCTTTTTTTGCGATTTTATTTAGCGACGTGGGTTATTGAAAATGAGCGCCGATCAGCATGCCATTATCGACATCGTTCAATTACGCACCCAATTTGGGCGCACCATTATTCATGATCAACTTAGTATGCAAGTTTTTCGGGGCGAAATTTTTTCTATCGTGGGTGGTTCAGGGTCAGGTAAAACCGTCTTGATGCGGCAAATGCTAGGACTAGAGAAACCGCGGCGCGGCACCGTCAAAGTATTTGGTGAACATATCCACGAACCCAAGGAACATCACATCGAACGCTTGCGACAACGTTCCGGTATGTTGTTTCAGCACGGCGCACTTTACTCTGCACTCACCGTGATTGAAAATATCATGCAACCCTTGCGCGAAATCGGACATTTTCCCGAAGACGTGATCGAAGATGTCGCCTATCTCAAATTGCATATGGCAGGTATTGGATTTCAACACGCGAAAAAAATGCCCTCAGATTTGTCGGGCGGGATGATCAAACGCACCGCATTAGCACGCGCCATTGCGCTGGATCCAGAACTATTATTTTTAGATGAGCCGACAGCGGGTCTCGATCCCGATAGCTCCGAAAGCTTTGTCAGTCTGATCCAATCCTTGCAACAACAAATGAACTTAACGGTGGTGATGGTGACCCATGATCTGGATACTTTATTTGCGCTATCTGATCGCATCGGCGTGATCGCCGACAAAAAAATGATCGCGGTAGGCTCAGCCTTGGAAGTGAGTCAAGTTCAACATCCCTTTATTGAAACTTATTTCGGCGGTGGTCGTGGCCAGCGCGCTATCGAAGTTCTGCGTCACCCAGCAAATTTAGAAACCGAGGCCCATCATGGAAAATAAATCCCACGCCTTAATTGCGGGGGCGTTCACGCTTCTGCTGATCGCGCTGACCTCCGCAATCGCGCTCTGGTTAGGAAAAGATGAAATCTCCCGCACGCCCTACGTCATTGCGACCCAATTGAAAGTCTCCGGTCTCAATGTGCAAGCGGCCGTGCGCTACAAAGGGATCAAGGTGGGCAAAGTCACCGACATCGCTTTTGATAGCAAAATTCCCGGCCAATTAATTTTAAATCTGGACATCGAAAGTAATACGCCGATCACACAGTCGACTTTTGCCACGCTCGGCTACCAAGGTGTCACCGGGATAGCCTACATTGAGCTTGACGATGACGGCAGCAAACCCGCAGCCATCATTTCTGACAAGCATCTGGGCGCACGCATCCCGCTACGCCCCGGACTATTCCAAGTATTAGAAACCCGCGGCATGGCGATATTGGGGCAAACCGAAGAATTGGGTCGCCGACTCAATAGCCTACTCGACGAAGAAAATCGACACTCGTTAACACGCACCATCGCCCAAATCGAAAAGACCGCCGCAGCATGGGAAACACTGCCAAAACAAATGGAACCGGCGATCAAAACACTACCCGCCGCCATTGAACAGGCCAATTCCAGTTTTGCCGCTTTCCAAAAATTTTCCGATAGTGCTCAAGCGACGAGTACCCATCTTGACCAACTTATCAGCGATCTACAAAGCGACAACGGCAGCTTAAGTCGTATCAGCAAAAGCGTGGAGAAAATCGGCGACCGACTCGATCAAGAAACACTCCCTAGCATAGAGCTCTTAACCCAAGATACCCGAGCAACCATGCGCAGCTTCCAGAAAACAGTAGAGCTTTTAAATCAGCAACCGCAAAGTGTATTATGGGGACCTAAACTCGGCACACCGGGACCGGGCGAAACAGGTTTTAAGGAAAAATGAAGTGCTCTACACATTCGTCCAACCGCTATCTTGACTATCCACAACCGCACCCTGAGTCCAAAGAGAATATGATGAATTCAAGCGCACTCCGTCGATTTCCTTTCGCCGTTTTCTTGCCACTTGCACTGGTCTTAAATCTGCTTGCGTGCAGTACACCTGCGCCTATGCGTTCCTTCGATTTTGGCCCTAATCCTCCGGTCGACACAACGCACCAACCACCACCGGTAGCACGCATCAAGCTAGCGCCAAGCAGCGTACAAGTACAAGTTTCGCCGGCCTTAGAAACCAAGGCTATGCTGTATCGCTTACTGTATGAAAATCCGCAAATCCTTCATCAATACACTGAAAGCCAATGGGCGCTACGGCCTGCTCAACTCATCACCGAACAATTCAGCGCGCTAGTAAGCGTGCACTTGAGCGAACAAATGAGCGCACCAACAGCGCCAACCAGCGCGAAAAAAGATAAGCCCGAGGAAGCCCCCTTACAACTTCAATTCAAGCTACAAGAATTCGCGCAACATTTTAGCGATGCGCAGCACAGTCAAGTTCAGATCGATATCGAGGTAAGTTTATTGCGGCAAGGAGAAGTGATCGCACGGCGGCATTTTCAACAAATACAAAGCTGCGCCAGTCCAAATGCTGAAGGCGGTGCTCACGCCATGTTCCTCGCGCTCAAGGCAATGAACGCGAATGTCATTCTATGGATCAAGCAAACACAAGAACCCTAATTTCCCCAAAGCAGATCATGCCTGATGTTTAGATTTTTTAGAATCCCAAGCGCAAACGCAAGCACCGCATCGCCATTTTCTCGCGCGTGCTTACTCGCCTATAGCGTGCTTATTTTCTACGCCAGTGGCTATCCATTTTCAGGTTGGCAATTTGAAAGCGCGGCCGCTTACCTCGCGCAAATTCAAGACTGGCCCCACTATTGGACCGCATTTGATGCCATCGTCAATATCCTAGGCTACATTCCTTTTGGCGTTTTGCTCGCCTTGTCTTTATTTCCCCATGTACGCAATTTTGCTGCTGTTTTTTTGGCCAGTTCCATCGGATTTTTGACCAGCTTTGCGATGGAAAGCATGCAGTTCTTCATCCCCAGTCGCGTCACCTCTTTACTCGATTTCGTGACCAATGGTTTAGGCTGCGCCGTGGGCGCGGTGATCGGTGTTGTGCTGTTACCGCATTTACTCAACAATGAGCGTCTACGCTATCTGAAACATCACCATTTGCAAGACGATACCCCGCGTGAACTCTTATTGGTAGGCTTATGGCCACTGGCGCAAATCGCGCCGCATGCCTTCCTGTTTGGGCTAGGACAAATCCTTCCAAAATTGACCGAATGGGCACAAGAATATCTCGAAATTGAGATCGACATGAGCGCACTTCTGCATCTGCAACTCAACCTCAACGCGGAAGAATTTCTTGTATCTGAAACCTTGGTCACGGCCTGCGCAACGGCGGGGTCGCTACTCATTTGGAACGCAATGCTCAGCAAACAAGCGCCCAAACTCGTACTCAACGCCAGTCTTTTATTGGCCAGTTTAGGCGTGTGTAGCCTCGCCAATGCTTTAATGTTCGGCACTGACTACGCATTTTTTTGGATGGCGCCGGGTGCCCGCGGCGGCCTCATAATTGGCTTGATTATGCTGTATGGATTTTCCTTCGCACCGACCCGCGCGCAGAGACGCTTAGCTTTACTTCTTCTAAGCTTGAGCTTACTGGCGGTTAACCTCATTCCCAGCAACCCCTATTTTCTCAATACCATGCAAAGTATGGTGCCAGGGAAAATGCTCAACTTCTATGGCGCAGCGCAATTTCTTTCGCTGGTTTGGCCGTTTGCGGCAATCTGGATGTTACTACAAAAACGCAGCCCAAAATCCACGCCAAATAAAGAAATACAGGAGATAGAAAATGGCCTCTGATCTTCCATTCGTCGAATACGTGCTCGAACAAATCCAAGAAAATGGCCGCGTCCATTTCAAACGCATGTTTGGAGAATTTGGTTTTTACTACGACGACAAAATCGTAGCACTGGTCTGCGACAATCAATTTCTAGTCAAGCCCACCGAAGCTGGAAAAAGTTTTTTAGGAGCATACGAAGAAGCGCCCCCCTACCCCGGATGCAAACCCTATTTATTGGTCAGCGAACTCTTAGACGATAGAGAGAAAATTCTTCAACTCGTGCAAATCACAGCGGCGCAATTGCCACCACCGGTCCCCAAAAAACCTAAGCCACCTAAAAAACCGAAGGTCTCAAAATAGTCCCAAGCTATTTTTTATCCTCTTGCAAACCGGCTGCTTCATTGAGCGCCTTGTCACGCGCTTCGGCCGCCGCCTTCACTGAGGCTTCAAGTTCTTTGGCTTTTTGCAATTGCGCCCTTTGCTCTTCAGCGATTTTAAACGCTGGCTCTTCTAGGCTGGCACTGGCACTCGCACTCACGCTTGCACTTACCGCGGGCACTGCAGGCTTGCGGTGACATGCGCTCAGGCTCATCACACACACGACGCACGACACAAGCATTACGATCATCAAAGCACGCATCTTCTTTCCCTTCAAAGAAATTCTCACGATTGTGAGCTATAGCTTCAAGAAACCACGATGGTTCCGGGTGACAAACGATGTATCATACTGATTTTTCGTCTTAGCACAATCGAACAATCGAACTCAACAAATCTATGTCAGACCCACTCTACTACCAAAAACATGTCTTTTTTTGCATGAATGACCGCGAAGATGGTCGCGCTTGTTGCGCCAAACGTGGAGCGCAAGCGGCGCAAGAGCACGCAAAAAAACGTATAAAACAGCTGGACCTCTACGGCAAAGGGCAAGTACGCATCAATAAGGCGGGCTGCCTTGACCGCTGCGATGAAGGCCCAGTGCTGGTCGTCTATCCGCAAGGAACTTGGTACACCTATGTCGATCAAAGCGATATTGACGAGATTATCGACGTTGACTTGGTCGGTGGCGGCATCGTCGAACGATTGAAAATCTAATGGACCAGCGCTTACTATGAATGCGCAAACGGAGCACTTTTTAATTCCTGGACCAGCAGGCCAACTCGAGTGCGCCTTAAATCTCCCAGACCCGGAGATTTTTACCGAACCGCTGGGTTTAGCACTGGTTGCCCACCCCCACCCATTGTTTGGTGGCACCATGGATAACAAAGTCGTGCAAACTTTGGCACGCACTTTTTTGGGGCTAGGCTACGTCACCGTGCGCATGAATTTTCGCGGCGTTGGACAGTCTGAAGGTGCCCATGATGCGGGCATCGCCGAGACCGACGACATGTACGCATTATACCAATTCATGCGTCGTCGCTATCCCGACTTGGCTTTAGTTTTAGCGGGTTTTTCCTTTGGCACTTTTGTACAATCGCGCTTACATGAGCGACTACAGCAGCAAGGAATTCCCGTGCAAAGGATGGTGTTGGTGGGCGCGGCCGCCGGAAAATGGCCGATGCCCAACATCCCCGCGAACAGCATTTTAATTCACGGCGAATTAGACGACACGATTCCTCTGCAGGCCGTTTTCGACTGGCTACGTCCACAAGAAATACCGCTGGTAGTAATCCCTGGTGCCGACCATTTTTTCCATCGGCGTTTAGCGCACATCAAGAATATTATTAGCGAACGCTGGGATTAACGCACAAGGCCTTCCCCTCAATTTATTTCACCCTGATGGTTTTACTTACGATGAACAAATTTCTTTCTGCAGTACTGGTTTCATTCTCCTTGGCCAGCACTACCCTTTGCACTAGTGTGGCGGCACAAATGCCCTCGCTACCCAAGCCTTTAATCGATGCAAAATCTTGGGTTTTACTTGACGCAACCAGCAATCAAATTATCGATTCAGAGAACGCCAATTTGCAAATCGAACCGGCCTCCCTAACCAAAATCATGACCGCATATTTAGTATTTAATGCGCTCAAAGAAAAGCGGCTCGACCTGAATCAGCAAATCACTGTGTCAACTCGCGCTTGGAAGGTCGATGCCAGCAGCTCCAAAATGTTTATCGATCCGGCGACACCCGTTTCCATCGGCGATTTACTTTACGGCTTAATCGTACAATCAGGCAATGACGCGTCGGTTGCCTTAGCAGAAGCGGTGGCCGGAAGTGAAGATGCTTTTGTGGTTCAAATGAATCGCGAAGCGGCACGGATCGGCATGAAGTCAACGCGTTACGCCAATGCGCATGGCTTGCCCAGCCCAGACAATTTTTCTACCGCTGCCGATTTGTCTTTGCTGGCCTCACGTCTGATCGCAGATCACCCACAGTTTTACAAAACCTATTATTCCACCAAGAGCTTCACCTACAACAAAATCACCCAAGCCAACCGTAACCGTTTATTGTGGTTAGACCCGACGGTCGATGGCATGAAAACCGGCCATACCGAAGCGGCCGGTTACTGCTTAATCTCTTCCGCAATACGCCCCAATGGTAGCGGTCAACGCCGCCTCATTTCAGTTGTCACTGGCACCAAGAGCGACCAGATTCGCGCACAAGAAAGTTTAAAATTACTGAACTGGGGCTTTCTCAATTTCGACACCGTCAAACTCTACGACAAAGGCCAAGCGGTATCGAGTCCGGATGTCTGGAAAGGGAACCAAGGAAAAGTTAACATCGGCTTCACACAAGACTTGTATGTGACCCTACCGAAAGGCAGCGCCGCACGTCTTAAGCCGACCTTAGAACGAAAGGATCCCTTGGTCGCGCCGATTGCCGAAAACAGCAAAGTCGGCACCATGAAAATCATGTTAGATGGAAAAGCAATCGCCGAATATCCTGTACTCGCTTTAGAGCAAGTCAATCAAGCCAGTATCTTTGGCCGCGCTTGGGATTCAATCCGGCTTTTATTTAAGTAGGAATACGGCAACAGACCTTACCCCTTACACCGCATTTACTACGGCGTAAGGGGTCTTTCTTTTCTACTCACAAGTGTTTTACACAAGCCAAGCGAAACAAAACTTGCAGTTAAACGATGAGACGTTCAAACTACGGTCTCATCAAGATTTCCCGAATTGTAGGCTCCATCATGCAACACATTCCCCCAGAACAAAGCCTAATTGAATATCCTTGTGATTTCCCGATTAAGATTATGGGTATCATGCAAGACGCTTTTGCGCAAACCATACTGGAACTGGTAATCCTGCACGACCCCTCGTTTCACGCAGGGAAAATGGAAATGCGTCCGTCCAGCAAAGGTAATTATCTCGCATTAACTGTAACGATACGCGCAGTGCATCGAGAGCAACTCGATAATCTCTATCGCGACTTGTCCAGCCATCCTATGGTTAAAATGGTTTTGTAAGGCGAACCCCTATGCAAGACCTCGCAAGCCTCGTCCAAAAACAAAAAATCGGTGCACGATTTGTACTCAGCGCACCGATGCTCGGCCTCGATTTAGTGGCCTTTGATCGTCTGGCACAAACGTGGATGGCCCAAGGTGGCGAAGGCTTTCGCGTCGATGGTATTCCTTTTCGCAAAGTCGTCGGCGGCCAATTTTTGATTGGGCGCATCACGCTACAAAGAACAGAAATGAAGGCATGAACGCACTAAGCACAGCTGGCGTGACCGTCGCCCAGACCAACGCCCCTATTCTGATCCGGCATCGAGGGCTTGAAGCTTACGAGGCGAGTTTCGCGGCGATGCGCGAATTTACCGATACGCGTGACGAACACACCCAAGACGAACTTTGGATAGTCGAACACCCGCCCGTGTTTACCTTGGGATTAGGAGCCGATCGCGCCCACGTTTTAGCCGCACACGAAATTCCCGTCATTCAAACCGATCGTGGTGGCGAAGTGACTTTTCACGGCCCAGGCCAGGTCGTCGTTTATCTCTTGATTGACTTGCGCCGTCGTCACACCAAAGGCCGTTTATTTGCGCGCGAATTTGTCCGCCAAATTGAACAAGCGGTGATCGACAGCTTGCAAGCGTATAATATCGCCGGTGAACGCATCGAGGGAGCACCGGGAATTTATATCCAAAATGCCCCTTGGCAAGGCGCAAAAATCGCCGCGCTCGGACTTAAAGTGCGCGGTAATGGTTGCACCTATCATGGTGTTTCCCTCAATGTCGCGATGGATTTGCGCCCATTTTCTTGGATTAACCCCTGCGGCTACGAAGGGCTCGCCACAGTCGATATGAATACGCTAGGCGTTCAAGTCGATTTAGCCGAAGTACAAAACGCCCTCGCACACCGTCTACAACATCTTTTGACTGTCGTTTGAAACCGCTATGACTACCGAAAACACACCGATCCCGCAGGAAACCGCCGCTTACGACCCAACCGAAAAACAAAAAGGGGCCAGCAAAACAGCGCGCATACCGATCAAAATCGTACAGGCAGAACGCCTACCTAAACCAGACTGGATACGGGTTAAAGCGGGTTCGCCAACGACACGTTTCTATGAAATCAAAGATATTTTACGCAGCAATAATTTAGTCACCGTCTGCGAAGAAGCTTCTTGCCCCAACATCGGTGAATGCTTTGGCAAAGGTACGGCAACCTTTATGATCATGGGCGACAAATGCACACGCCGCTGCCCATTTTGCGACGTAGGTCATGGCCGCCCAGACCCGCTAGACGAAAACGAACCGCTCAATCTGGCGAAAACAATTGCCCAATTGCGCTTAAGCTATGTGGTGATTACTTCGGTTGATCGCGACGATTTACGCGACGGCGGTGCAGGTCATTTTGCCGAATGCATACGCAAAATTCGTGAACTCTCACCGAACACACGCATAGAAATCCTCACCCCTGATTTCCGCGGTCGGATGGATAGAGCGCTCGACATTTTGAACATGGCACCACCTGATGTGATGAACCATAATCTCGAAACCGCACCGCGTCTCTACAAAGAAGCGCGCCCAGGCTCGGACTATGAATACTCCTTGAACCTGTTAAAACGCTTCAAAGAGCAGCATCCCAAAGTGCCCACCAAATCCGGCATCATGGTAGGTTTAGGCGAAACCGACGAAGAAATTTTACAAGTCATGCGCGACATGCGCGCCCACAACGTCGATATGCTCACCATCGGCCAATATCTCGCGCCGAGCGGACATCATCTCCCCGTGCGTCGCTATGTACACCCGGATGTGTTCAAAAAATTCGAAGAAGAAGCCTACAAAATGGGCTTCGCTCACGCTGCAGTCGGGGCCATGGTACGCTCTTCCTACCATGCAGATCAGCAAGCGCATGGAGTGGGTTAGCCTGTGAAGCAAGTCATAGCACGCGGCTTACTGTCTGCATTGGGTGGGCTAACTCTATATCCTTGTTTGAGTCTAGCGCAAAGCCCTGTGGCGATGCCTCAGGCACTTGCGCGTAGCGTCCCCAAAGCCGAATGCAAATCGAACGATGACTGGTCAGAACCCAGTTTCGCAAGACATATTTATGGCAATAGCTGGTACGTAGGCACTTGCGGCATTAGCGTCATTTTGATCGCCACACCCCAAGGTCACATTTTAATCGACGGTGCGACGGAACAAGCCGCGCCGGACGTTGAAGCAAGCATACGATCTTTGGGTGTCAACTTAAGCGACATCAAAACCATACTCGTGACGCACGAACATCACGACCATATCGGTGGTGTCGCTCAATTGCAAAAAGACAGTGGCGCCGTGGTCTTGACCCGCAAAGCAGCACTTGACGCTTTACGGCAAGGGAAAAATAGTCCGAATGATCCGCAATTTGGCGAGCTCAAAAATTTCCCGCCAATTTCCAATGTCCAAGCAATTGCTGACGGTGGCCTGATTCGCTTGGGCAGCGTAAAGGTCAATAATATTCCAATGACGGGCCACGCCCCCGGCGGCTCCGGTTGGTCCTGGCAAGAGTGCGAAAATGGGGTATGCCTTAATCTCATGTTTTCTGACAGCATTTCGTCAATCTCCAATGCGAGCTATCGCTTTTCAAGTTCCGGTGCGATCACAAGCAAATTAAGAGCAAGTATTAAACGCCTCAGCAATACGCCCTGCGACATTCTCATTACGGGGCACGGTAAGCAAAGTAATTTACTGAATCGTCTCGACGGCAAAGCAACATTGAGCGAGCCAAAAGCTTGTAAAGAATTAGCCACCACGGGACGGGAAAATTTAAGCAAGCGCTTGAGTGAAGAGGCGCGTAGCCGGAGCAGATAGCTTCCTACAAGTCAAAACTTAAGCAAATTTTTAAAATCAGCCTCAAGTTTTCCGACTATTTGCCGTTACCCTGCGCATCGCCTTTAATTATCATTGCCATGTTACCTCTGCAAATTCTGAAAATTTTCGACTTTCAACAGCCTAGAGATGCCGCTAGCTCGTCTCGCCTCGCACGTAATTTAGCAGGGGTGTCCGTAACTGAGGCGCAAGCGGATGCGAGTGCGCAGGGGATTTTTGTCGAACGCCGTCGTCAGCCGGATAGACGCGCCATCGACCGACGCGAAAAACAATTGCCCACTTTTTTAAACACCCGTAAGACACAAGGCCGTCGACAATCGCCAGGGCGCAGGGCGAGCGATGCCAATCCAAACTTTGCCTATCGCCGCATTTCACTCAAGGGCTAAGCCTTTGAGGCGGATCAGCGCTGATCGCAACAGGCCTCAATTTGCGTATTCTACAAAAAATCGCTGCAAAAACATTCCCCCTCGGAAAATAAGCCCTGATTTTCCAACGTATCCGACGGAAAACACCCAATAACCCACAGGATTTTTGCTAACTTCTCTGCGAATTGGTAGGATGGCGGCTGCGATCTTTTTGCGCACAGATTTTCTGCGCATAAGCGAAGCTTCTCTCCAACGATTTCAACCCATTTTTATGCACAATAGCCTGACGCGCCAACCGATCGAAATCAAAATCTCTACCGTCGTTGCAGTGACCGTCGTCCTCAACGAAGCCTCACTCCCAGCCTTAGAAGTCGCCCTAGAAAAATTAACTGGGGGGAGTAGCGACTTTTTCGACGACGAGTTTGCCATCATTGATGTTGAAATGATTGCGCAGGAAAAATTAGACTGGTCGGGCATTATTGCCTTATTCAAATCCTCCGGTTTAAACGCCGTTGGTGTCCGTAACGCGCCCGAATCAGAACATACGGCGATTCGGGCTTTGGGTCTTAGCATTGATGTTGTTGGTCGCGCCAAGCCGGCAGCCGAAGTCTCCGAAGTTACTAATATCGAAGTGCCAGAAACCGCGCCTGCGGAAGCTGCACCATCCGAAGCAACACCGATAGCAACAGCGACAGCCGCTAGCGCGCCCCACATTCCCGCCATGCTGATCGACACCCCAGTGCGTGCCGGGCAACGCATCTATGCGCGTGGCTGCGATTTGATTATCACTGCGTCGGTCAATAACGGAGCCGAAGTCATTGCCGATGGTAGTATCCACATTTATGCACCTTTGCGTGGACGTGCTTTGGCCGGTGCTCGTGGCAATACCGATGCGCGCATTTTCGCGATGAGTATGCAAGCTGAGTTAGTGTCCATTGCAGGTATTTACCGTACCTTTGACAATGGCTTTCCAGAGTTAAGCAAGGGCTGCCCAGTACAAGTGAAGTTAATCGGTGATCGTATTGAAGTAAGCGCTGTGAAGTCGGCTCATTGAATCGACCATAATTTAGTTTAATCTGTTTTTGATTTTTTAAGGAGTCCTCTGTGGCAAGAATCATCGTTGTAACATCGGGTAAAGGCGGTGTAGGTAAGACCACGTCGAGCGCAAGTTTTGCGACGGGATTGGCGCTACGTGGACATAAAACCGCTGTTTTGGATTTTGATGTCGGCTTGCGTAATCTCGATCTCATCATGGGTTGTGAGCGTCGCGTGGTGTATGACCTCGTCAATGTCATTAGCGGCGAAGCCAGCTTAAATCAGGCTTTAATCAAAGATAAGCATTGCGAAAATCTGTTTATTTTGCCCGCTTCACAAACCCGTGACAAAGATGCGCTCACTGAAGAAGGCGTAGAAAAAGTCTTGAACGATCTCATCGCGATGGGCTTTGAATACATCGTTTGCGATTCTCCCGCAGGGATAGAACGGGGTGCCGTGATGGCCTTGACTTTTGCCGACGAGGCGATCGTGGTCACCAACCCGGAAGTATCCTCAGTCCGCGATTCAGATCGTATTTTAGGTATCATTCAAGCCAAATCCAAACGTGCGCAACAGGGTGGTGAACCCGTCAAAGAACATTTGCTGGTCACCCGTTATTCACCTAAGCGTGTGGAAGCGGGCGAAATGCTGTCCTACACCGATGTCCAAGAAATTTTGCGGATTCCCTTAATCGGTGTTATTCCTGAATCAGAAGCGGTATTGCACGCGTCAAATCATGGCAATCCTGCGATTCATATCAAAGGTAGCGATGTGTCCGATGCCTACACCGATGTAGTTGCTCGCTTCTTGGGTGAACAAGCACCGCTGCGTTTTGTCGAATACGAAAAACCCGGTTTATTGCAACGAATTTTCGGAGGTAAGTAAGATGGCTTTGCTTTCTTTTTTATTCAATAGCAAACCCAAGAGCGCCAGCGCCGCCAAAGAGCGCCTGCAAATTATCATCGCACGCGAACGCAATGGTGGGCGCGAAGGTTATGATTTTTTACCGGCACTGCGCGAAGAACTCATCGCCGTTATTTCCAAGTACACCAAGGTCAATCCAGAAGACATCAAAGTATCTTTGGATAAGCAGGGCAATCTTGAGGTGTTGGATGTGAATGTGGTGTTACCTGATCCGGAATTTCGTGCTGAACATATTTAGTCATTTCCGATTAACTGAGCTTAAACTAAGCCTAAACTGAGTCCATTCACATGCGTATTGCCATCCTCGATGATGATCAAAATATTCTGGATTTAGCAGTGAGTAGCCTCACCGCCGCCGGGCATGTTTGCCATCCTTTTATCAGTGGCAAAGCCATGCTGCATCAATTGCATAGAGAGAGTTTTGACTTGCTTGTCTTAGATTGGCAAGTCCCCGATTTAAGCGGGCCGGAAATTTTGCTTTGGGTCCGGGAAAAAATCGGTGCCAGCTTACCCGTCCTGTTCATGACGGCGCGTTCGGCTGAGGACGATATCGTGGCGGGCTTAAATGCGGGTGCGGATGATTACATGATCAAACCCATCCGGCGTGGCGAATTAGTCGCGCGTGTATCTGCACTCTTACGGCGCGCCTATCCTAGCCAAACCGCCGCCGAATTTTTACAGTTTGGCGACTATGAGTTTGAACTACGCGCGGGTCGTTTGCGCTTTAAATCCCAAGACATCGAAACGACGCAAAAAGAATTTGATTTAGCTTTACTGCTATTTCAAAATCTCGGTCGCCCTTTATCCCGCGCCTATATTTTAGAAGCGGTCTGGTCGCGCGACATCGAAATCCCATCGCGCACCATGGATACCCACATTTCGCGGGTACGAAACAAACTGGAACTCCGTCCGGAAAATGGCTATCGACTGGCACCCGTCTATAGCTACGGCTATCGACTTGAGCAAATGAGTAGCGACGCTTCGTAGGTCTCAGTTTTTTAGGCTCAGTTTTTTAGGAAAACACATGCGCAGCTTTTTCAAAATTTTCCGTCTAGGTTTGGCTGGTTTTCTACTCTACGCGAGCATCAGCTCTGCAGGCGAACGCCGTATCGACAAAAACTTAGTCGGCACAGTTAAAGTCAGCGCCGCTGAGGTCACTTATTATGCGATGGAACATGACACCCTATCGTCCATTTCGCAAAAATTCACCGACACGACCCGTCATTGGGAAGCCATAGGAAAGCACAATCAAATACGAAATGACCGTGCCATTCCGATTGGCTTTCCAGTTCTTATTCCCACCGAACTTCTGGCAGAAGACCCGAGTCAAGCGCAGGTACTGGCCTTGGCAGGCAGCGTGACTGAAACAAAAAAATCCGGACAAAATACCGACTTAGTCATCGGCAGTATCGTCAGCGAAGGCAGTCAACTCCAAACTGGAAAAAACGGTTTTATCACCTTGTCTTTGCCCGATAATTCTCGGGTTTCAATTCCCTCGAATAGCTTGGTGATACTCAACAAACTTAAAAAAACCCGCTACACCAATAGCCCCCGCACTGAAATCAAATTAATGCAGGGCCGAGTTGAATCTTTGGTGAGCCCTTTAGAAGCCAACAAAGGTCGTTACGAAGTGCGTTCGCCCTTGGCCATTGCAGGTGTGCGCGGCACCCATTTTCGGGTCGCGGTAAATGACGATGAGATTGGCAACGAGGTACTATCGGGTGGGGTCGCGGTCGGTCAGACAGCCCATCCGAATGCCTTAATACTACCCGCAGGACAGGGCAATATTATCACCGCCAAAGGTGTCGGTCAGCCGCAGCCCTTACTCCCCGCACCCCAACTGGAAACGGAAATGTCGGTACTCGACAAAGCCAGTTTAGAATTCACAATACGAGCACAGGAAAATGCGCAGCAATATCACGCACAAATCGCCAAGGATAGTAGCGCACAAAACCTGATTGCTGAAACCTATACCCAAGAGCAAACGTTTAAATTCAAAGACATCGCTGACGGCGCTTACTTCCTGCGCCTCACCGCGATTGATGCCCATCATTTAGAAGGCCTCCCCAGTATTACCCCTATCCAAGTCAAGGCACACCCAGAACCCCCTTTCCCGCTGCAGCCCAAACATAAAGTAAGAGCGACATCGGTACGCTTTGTCTGGACCCAAATGCAAAGCGCGCAAGCCTATCAATTGCAAGTGGCACGCGATGCGAAATTTACCGACATGGTGATCGACCAAAGTCAAATTCACGCTGCCGAATGGCAGACTGACGCACTCACACTAGGCCATTATTTCTGGCGCGTCGCCAGTCTAGTAGAAAAAGACGCTGGCCTAGATCGCGGTCCGTATTGCGCGACCCAAAGCTTCGATCTATTAGCAATGCAAGGTGAAAGTGAAATCATCAATGGTCAAGAAATGCTGTTTCGCTGGCGCGGTGAAACTGGGCAAAGTTTTCTAGTACAAATCGCCTCTGACCCAGAATTCCAACAACTAATTCTTTCACAAACAACGGCAAAAGCCGAGCTAGCGATACCCCGTCCCGCGCCTGGAAAATATTATCTACGTGTTCGCGCCACCGATGCCGATCGCTTTGTCGGCAGTTTTTCTGCCGTACAGCAATTCGAAACGGAAGTGCGTTGGACGACCAGTGACGGCACGCCGCTCCATAGCGAAAGTGGCGATGTGCGACTGGGTAAAACCAATAACAAGTGAAGCCAGAAGTGCCGCAAAACAGTCAAGCCAAGGCAAAAAATATAGGGACTAGCCCTGCACTACGTCAGTGGTTAAGCTTGTCCGCCATCTTGCTCATTCTCGCTTGCGTCTTGCCGCTATTTGCAGGCATCACGCGTATCGATCAAGCCTTCTATGATCGCATTTTACAAAGCCAAAATCACCCAGCACCTGCCGACATCATCATCGTCGCCATCGATGACTATAGCCTCGTCGAATTAGGCAAATGGCCTTGGCCGCGTGCAAGCCATGCCCAACTACTCGACGTGGTACAGGCCGCGCATCCAAAGGCAATTGGGATTGATATTTTATTTCCAGAAGCAGAAATCAATGAAGCGAATGCCCCTAGTGGTGATCAACAATTTGCGAACGCACTAGCCCGCGCAAAAAACGTGATTTTGCCACTTGCCTCGCATTCGGCGGGACGCGGCCTGAGCGTTGCCACGCCATTGCCGCTCTTGAAAAATGAGGCAGCAGGATTGGGCCATATTCACATTGAACTCGACCCCGATGGGGTCGCCCGTAGCGTTTTTTTGCGCGAAGGCATGAACAATAATTGGTGGCCCCATTTTGCACTGGCCATGTTTGATTTAGGTCGAAAACAAACTCGCAAACTAAGCGAGTCCGACAGCTGGAATAACACTGTCCTGCATTTCCCCACACCGACCCACCCTGCGTCTTCAGTCTGGTATCGCGACTGGCAAATGCGCATCCCATTTTACGGCCCTAGTGGACAATTTACGTCCGTGCCTTACGTCGCTGTTTTGCGTGGCGAAGTGGGCGCAGATTTTTTTCGCGACAAATATGTTTTAATCGGACCGACCGCCACTGGGATGGCTGACGCCTATCCAACGCCAGTTACGGGTAACGAAGGTGCTCTCTCCGGGGTTGAAATCAATGCCAATATTTTGGCGAGCTTACTCGATGGCCGCGCTATCAGAAGCCTGGCCACCTGGCAGACCATTGCGCTCAATATTGTTTTAGTGGCGATCACTTTACTGAGCTTACTTTGGCTATCACCACGCGCTGCTTTGTTGACCGTCACTGGCCTCATATTGGGCATCATTTTGAGCAGCTTTCTTTTATTACGAATAGGCATTTGGTATCCGCCCGCATCGGCCGTTATCATCCTCATTCTGGTCTACCCGCTCTGGAGCTGGCGACGTTTAGAAGCGGCCATCACTTACCTAGGCGAAGAATTTTCTCGCCTCGACCATGAACCACAATTTCTTCCTGAGTTTGACGAACAAGGGCAAAAACGGATTCCTGCCAGTGGCGGTGACCAATTAGAGCGACACATCAACAGCATGCGCGCTGCCGTATTGCGGGTGCGCGACCTAAAACAATTTATTACCGACAGCTTACAAAGCTTACCCGATGCCACACTGATCACCAGTACCGATGGCATCGTACTACTGGCCAATCCAGTCGCCGAAAGCTATTTTAAATCTATCCGCGTACCAAAGCTGATCGATGCCCTAGTTCCCTATTTGTTCGCCAATATGAGCGCTCCGTTTACCGAAATTGCGGGTCAGAAAGCCGCATTTAGCTGGTGGCACATGCTCGATCTGAATCAAACGGACTTACTCACCAAAGGCATAGAAGTATCCGATCCCAAAGGCCGTGATCTCATCATAAAAAGTGCCCCTTGTTACTCCGACCAAAAAATATTGATTGCATGGATCATCAGTATCATCGACATTTCTGAAATACGCCAAGCCGAACGACATCGCGATGAAACACTACATTTCATTTCTCACGATATGCGCTCACCACAAGCCGGCATACTGGCACTGATTGAATTACAGCGGAGTCCGCGCACAGCACTCACCCAAGAAGAATTCCTGCAACGCATAGAAAAAGCCTCAAGTACCACTTTGGACTTAGCGGAAAACTTTGTACAGCTCGCCCATGCGGAATCCAACGAATATCGGCTGCACACGGTCGATCTAAAAGAATTGCTAATCGATGCCAGTGAATCGTTATGGACCCTAGCACGCGCAAAAAAAATCAAGATAGACCTAATCGCGGAGGAAGAAGACTACCCGGTTCGCGTTGATCGTGGCCTAATGACGCGCGCGCTGGTCAACCTCATTTCCAATGCGCTCAAATACAGCCCCGCCAACAGCGTCGTCACCTGCGCTCTAAGTTTGCATACACAAAGCTTACAAGACAGCGTGGTATGCACGATTACCGATCAGGGCATGGGTATTTCAGCGGCAGATCAAGAAAAATTATTTAGTCGTTTTCAACGCTTTCAGGGTCGCCCAAACAAAACAAAAAGCCCCTCTCAAAACCAGGCCACAGAAATCCCGCAAGGCGGCGTTGGCCTAGGTTTGGTCTTTGTCAAAACAGTCATTGATCGTCACCACGGACAACTCGAGATTCAAAGTGAAGTCGGACGGGGCAGCTGTTTTAAAATCACGCTGTCTGCGCAAAATAGGTGAGATGCCTAGGGAAGTCTGTGTACACGGAGGCAACATCGCAACGGTGACAGGTGAAGCGAGTATAATGATGGGTTGCAACACTGGACTTACACTGTTTGCTTAGAACTCATTGATTTGTTATGCAACTACTCGCCGTCGGCCTCAACCATACCACTGCACCGCTTTCGCTACGCGAAAAGCTCTCATTTTCGCCGGAACAAATTTCTCAGGCGGTAGTGGGTGCGCGTACTTGGTTTGCACGGCATGGCGCGTGCTCTGAAGCCGAAGTGGCGGTTTTATCGACCTGTAATCGTACTGAGTTGTATGCCGTCCCTCACATCGAGCAAGCCTGCGACACCGCGGCTCAATTTTTAGCCGATTTTCATCGCTTGCCGTATTCAGAATTGCGTCCCCATCTTTACACACTGCCACAAGATAATGCGGTGCGCCATGCGTTTCGGGTCGCCTCTGGTTTAGATTCTATGGTGTTAGGCGAGCCACAAATTCTAGGGCAAATGAAGGAAGCCGCACGACAAGCTGACGAAGCTGGCGGCTTAGGTACTTACCTGCATCAACTTTTTCAGCGCACTTTCGCGGTCGCAAAAGAAGTCCGAAGCACAACCGAAATTGGCGCGCATAGCGTTTCGATGGCAGCGGCCGCAGTACGATTGGCGCAGCGCATTTTCGACAACATCAGCGATCAACATGTTTTGTTTATCGGTGCGGGCGAAATGATCGAATTGTGTGCGACCCATTTCGCGGCGCAAAATCCGAAAAGCCTTTGTATCGCCAATCGCAGTTTAGATCGCGGCGAAAATCTGGCACGCCGTTTCAATGGTCGTGCGATTCGGCTTGCGGATCTTTCACGCTGCCTGCATGAATTCGACATCATCGTTTCTTGCACCGCATCGAGTTTGCCACTGATTGGTTTGGGTTTGGTTGAAAGAGCCATCAAAACACGTAAACATCGCCCTATTTTTATGGTCGATTTGGCCGTCCCGCGTGACATTGAAAGCGAGGTCGCGCAACTCGATGACGTATTTTTGTACACGGTCGATGATCTCGCCAGCGTAGTGCAAAGTGGGCTTGAAAATCGCCATGCCGCCGTCGCTCAGGCCGAAGCGATTATTGAAACCCGAGTCCAGTCTTTCATGCACTGGGTCGATGCTCGCCATGTGGTTCCCGTGATTCAAGACCTGCATGAGAATAGTGAAATTTTGCGTCAGATCGAACTCGAACGCGCGCACAAAATGTTAGCCCGCGGTGAAAATATCGAAGTTGTTTTAGACGCGCTATCGAAAGGCCTCACCGCCAAATTTTTGCACGGCCCGCAACAAGCCCTGCACCATGCGCAAGGTGAAGACCGCGCCCATTTAGTGCGCCTCTTGCCGCAATTATTCAGGACGCGGCGTTAGCTGACTTGAGCTCTCTATCGTACAAAAGTCGTACAAAAATCGTGTGAAATTTAGTGCAGCATGTCGCACTAAATCTCGCCCCACACGAAGCTAGCAATTCGCACGATGCCTCCCCAATTTTTCCAGCCCTTACGTCACCCAGACCTAGGCTAGCGCAATACAAATATTAAGCGATCAAACCTATGAAACCATCTATGTTACACAAACTCGACCAGCTCTCAGAACGCTTGGTTGAAGTGGCTCAACTCCTAGTGCAAGAAGATGCAACTAAGGATATGGACGTGTACCGCAAACTCAATCGCGAACATGCGGAACTTGAACCTCTGGTGGAGCTCTACAAAAATTACCAACAAGCGCAGACCGACATACTTGAAGCGCAAGCGATGTTAAACGACCCTGAGATGAAGGAATTTGCGCAAGATGAAATCGAGTCTGCAAAGGCGCGCATTGAAGCCTTGCAACGCGATTTGCAAACCATGTTGCTGCCCAAAGACCCGAATGACGAAAGAAATATTTTGCTGGAAATTCGCGCAGGGACAGGCGGTGACGAGGCCGCATTATTTGCCGGGGATTTACTCCGCATGTACAGTCGTTTTGCGGAACGTCATCGTTGGCAAATCGAGGTCATGTCAGAGTCAGCATCGGAACTGGGCGGCTACAAAGAAGTGATTATTCGCATCGCGGGTCTGGGTGCGTATTCCAAACTCAAATTTGAATCTGGCGGACATCGCGTACAACGCGTCCCTGCCACCGAGACTCAAGGCCGAATTCACACCTCCGCCTGCACTGTTGCGGTCATGCCCGAAGCCGATGAACTGACCGATGTCATCATTAACAATGCCGATCTGCGCATCGACACTTTCCGCGCCTCAGGAGCGGGCGGGCAGCATATCAACAAAACCGATTCTGCGGTACGTCTAACCCATCTTCCAACGGGTATCGTGGTCGAATGCCAAGATGGTCGCAGCCAACATCAAAACAAAGCGCAAGCCATGCGCGTATTAGCCACCCGCATCATGGACGGCCAGCTGCGCAAAAAGCAAGCCGAAGAAGCCGCCACCCGCAAGAGCTTAATTGGTTCGGGCGACCGCAGCGAACGTATCCGCACCTACAACTATCCACAAGGCCGGATGACCGATCACCGTATCAATCTCACGCTCTACAAACTCGATTTCATCATGGATGGCGATTTAACGGAGCTAACCACCGCCTTGGTCGCAGAACATCAAGCCGAATTATTGGCGAGCTTGGGTGATGATTAAACCCTTGTTTCTCTCGGTGTCTTCGGCACGGTTTAAATAATCGGGATTTAATAATCGCAATCAAAGTCCTTATTGGCCGTCTCCACCACTGCCCGGAGCTGGGGGCAAATTCGGTAACATGGCATAGATAGGGCGTGGCGCTACTTGCACCGCATTTCCAATGTCCAAAAGTTGCCCATGCATCGCACCTGGTGTCGCCACCGCCCGTGACCAACCCACCACAAAATGATCATCCCGTAGAGTCGCACGAATACCACTGGGGCCGGGGAGTGGCCGCTCGCCGAATTGATGCATCTGGGCGATTTCTCGCACCGTAACTCGCCCCGGTCTAGCACGGGCACGCGCTGAATTATCGATGTAATGCGCTTCTGGATTTTGCAATGGGACGCTAAATTGATTATGCCCGAGCAGCGCGCCAGCCATAAACGCATCGTTGCGATGAATATCCCAATTTTGCACATTCGCCGTTCGATAACGCCCTTGAGCAGCGAGCGCACGATAGGGGGCCGATTCACGCGAACCGAGCAAGACTTGTCCTGGCCGCCGCGCAGTATGGACCAAACCATGCCCTTGCAATGCTGCCCCCGTGCGCATCCGGTCTTCAGCCGCAGTGCCACTATTAATGCCACCGACAAAGCGATGTAGGCTATCGTTAGTCGGCGTCAGTCCCGCCAAAGGATCAAAGCCGCGTGTTCGCACTTGTTCAGCTCGCATGGCGCGAATTTCCTGTTGCGCTTGAAATCCCCTGACTTGGCCATGTGTTAGCAAAGCAGATTCCGTACCGATCGGCGGCGGTATTCCGCGGTCAGGCCGACGCAACAATACACCATACTGATGTTCGGCAAGTTGGGTTTCATTCATATCCCGCCAAGGGGCGCGACCAGGAATACGAGCTGCACACATAATAATC
>JAHFQV010000045.1 GCA_023259175.1 Oxalobacteraceae bacterium
AGGTTCTAGAATCATACGTGAAAACTAGGGAAGCGCGGATTTATTCGGTATGCGCGTTCGAGCCCAAAATCGCCCATTTTGTGCCGAACCCGGAGGGAAACTCCATTTTTTCGTTGAACAAGGTCGAAAATTCAGGTTCTTAAAAAAAATGGTGTTTCGCGCTTATCGAATAAATCCGCGCTTCCCTAAGTTTATGACTGTTGTTTTACTAGAGAAGCTAATAAGGAATTCGCGTGCTGATGTCTTGTTAAAGTAATCCGAAGAACGGAATAACTTGGACTAATTCACCTGCTTGCACATCCGCTCTCTCGTGTTCTAAAACGATCATACAGTCCGCCGTCGACATGGAGTTCAAGATACCTGAGCCTTGAGCGCCTGTAATTTTTACGCTTTGCTGGCCGTTTTCGTAGAGGATCTGAGCCCTTTGGTATTCGGTTCTACCCGGGCGTTTTTTGATGAACTGGGCACTGGCGACGGCAAATTGATGTGGCGGGATTATTTGCGCTCCCATTTGTTGAAGCAGCGCATCGCGCACGAGAAAATAAAAAACAATCATGCTTGCGACGGGATTGCCGGGTAGTCCAAACAGGGCGGCACTTTTTTCTTTGTTGCGAATTTGTCCGAAGGCAAGCGGCCTGCCTGGGCGCATCGCGATGGTCCAAAAAGCGACTTCACCGAGTGTTGCCATCACTTGTTTAGTGTAATCGGCGGCGCCGACCGATACCCCACCGGAAGTGATGATGACATCGGCCTGATCGCAGGCTTGCTTGAGCGCTTCTTCAAGTGCTGAGGCGTGATCGGCAATCACCCCCATATCGATGATGTCGCAGCCTAGACGTGACAACATACCGAACACGGTGTAACGATTACTGTCGTAGATGCAGCCTTCGTCCAGTGTTTCGCCGATGGAGCGTATTTCATCGCCTGTTGAAAAATAGGCGACCTTCAATTTTTTGTTGACCTCGATTTCGCCTATGCCCAAAGAGGCGAGTAATCCCAAGTCGGCCGCTTGTAAGATTTTTCCCGCTTGTAGTGCGACCGAGTCTTTTTTTAAATCTTCGCCACGTGCGCGACAATTTTCGCCTGCATTGATTACGCTGGATTCAAAGCTGACGCTGGCGTTTGCGGTGATCTGGCAAAATTCCTGCGCAATCACAGTGTCGCAGTCGCTAGGAAGGACAGCACCCGTCATGATGCGTATGCATTGGCCCTGATTGCACTCACCTAGATAGGGATGGCCTGCCAGTGCTTCGCCCACGATTTGTAATTGCAGCCTTGTATTTGCGCCCGGCGGGGACAATTCCCGACTCAATTGCAGACTGAATTCTCGACTATGAAATGCAAAGCCATCCATTGCTGAATTGGGATGCGCGGGAACGTCTATCGGTGAAATGATATCGAGTGCGAGTACCCGTCCAAGTGCGGCGCGTAAGCTTAGGCGTTCTCGTAGAGGCGCAGCATGCAAGTGCGTGCGCAAAATGTGTTTTGCTTCCTCGACTGATAGCGATTGCGTAGCTGCCTTGGGGTTTTGTGTAGCAGGTGGATTCGAGTTCATAGGCGGTGCTCTAAGCATTTATTCGCAGCGTTCTAATTCGGCGAGGGTATTGATATTGCGAAAGGCTGCGTTATCCTCAAACAGGACTTCGACTACATGATGAGCCTGATACCAAAGTCGGGGCTTGCGTCCACCTTGATTTAAGAATTCAAACAGTGATTTTTCAAGGGAACGAGATAGCAATGAAAAGACTGGATGAATTTGCCTTTCCCCATCTTCGATGGTGAGGGCGACGGCAATATCCGCTTGTGTCTGATTGAGTGCAGTTGCTAAAGTCTGAAATAAATTGTGCGGCAAAAAGGGGGAATCGCAAGGCGCTGTTAGCATAAAATCGGTTTCGCATTGCATGAGCCCTGCGTGTATCCCTGCGAGTGGGCCGGCATACGAAGTGACGCTATCGGCGATGACGATACAGCCTAGTTTCGCATAGCTTTCTAAATCCTGATTCGCATTGATTTTGACTTGAGTTACTTGTGCGGAGAGTGTTTGGTGTACGTGTTCCGCTAAGCCTTTTCCATGCAGTTTTTGCAGACCCTTGTTGAGTCCGCCCATGCGTTGCCCTCGACCTCCGGCCAGTATCAAAGCGCTCGTATTATCTTTGTGTGCGATCATGATTTTGCAGCTTACCCACCGATGTAGGACATCTCGATTTTACGCCGCTCTTGGGTGGGAAAGTGAGTGTTTTCTGCCCGCATTTCGGAATAGCGATCGGTTCTCGCATGCCAAGTTGCGTGCAAGGTTTGGCGCAATAAAAGACCCATTTCTTCACTTGAATTCTGCTTGTCAGGGTCGCGCAAAATGGCGCGTAAATCGACCCCTTCATTGGCGAATAAACAGGTGTAAAGTTTGCCTTGGGTTGACAAGCGAGCCCGACTACATTGACTGCAAAAGGCGTGGCTGACGCTAGAAATTAAACCAATTTCTCCACCGCCTTGATGCTGCCAACGACTGGCCGTTTCACTGGTGTGATGGGCTGCTAAAGGCGTGACGGGCATGCCTGCTTCGGCAAGGCCTTGTAATAAAAGTTCAGCTGGTAAAACTTCGTCGAGTTTCCAGCCATTTGAGTTTCCCACATCCATGTATTCAATGAAACGCAAAATATGTGGACTGTCTTTGAAATAGCGCGCCATCGGCACAACTTCTTGGTCGTTGACGCCACGCTTGACGACCATATTAATTTTGATTTTTTCAAAGCCCGCCTCGTGCGCGGCTTGGATGCCGTCCAGTACCTCTTGTACGGGGAAATCAACGTCATTGAGCGTCTTAAAAATGCCATCGTCGAGCGCATCGAGCGAGACCGTCAGGCGATCTAGTCCCGCCTCTTTTAGTTGTACCGCTTTTTTTGTTAACAGCGCGCCATTCGTAGTAAGTGCAAGGGTGATCGGTTTTCCACCAGCGTCGGTCAATTGCTTGAGCATGCCGATCAATACGTCGAGATGCTTACGTAAAAGTGGCTCGCCACCGGTGAGCCTAATTTTGTTGACACCGCGCTCCACAAATACACGGGCGATCTGCACAATTTCTTCAAAGCTTAAGAGTTCTGATTGTGCTAGAAATGCGTAGTCCTTGCCAAAGACTTCTTTAGGCATGCAATACGTGCAGCGGAAATTGCAGCGGTCTGTGACCGATATCCGCAAGTCGCGCAATGGACGCTGTCTTTGATCAAGTAGTGGTCCCTGCAAATCTTCCTGAGCCACTCTGAGTAGGGCGGGGGGGGGCTGCGTGTGAGCGGAAATAGGAATGATGCGAGGCATGGCGATTCTTTTATAAAGACAAATATGCATGTTGCTGAAAGCGGAATTGCTTTGCCTACTGCGAACACGAATCAAGGGCAATTACATCATAACAAAAAACCCAGTCACTTGCGTGAACTGGGTTCGTTTGTCCGACCGCTATTTGATC
Source organism: Oxalobacteraceae bacterium (assembly GCA_023259175.1). Taxonomy (GTDB): domain Bacteria; phylum Pseudomonadota; class Gammaproteobacteria; order Burkholderiales; family Burkholderiaceae_D; genus Undibacterium. The sequence continues at coordinate 3,458 of JAHFQV010000045.1, forward strand.
TGGATTAACGTTTCGTTTCAATCATGACCAAGGCTTCACCAGAAACAGCTGCCGCTGGTTTGCGCTCGCGCACGACGCGTGCTGCGACTTGAATTTGCGCGCTGGCTTCTTGTGCTGCTTTGAGCTTGATTGGATCCGTGCTGGCTAATTCCAAACCTGCTTGTGCCAACATATTTTGCATGTCTTCTACCGGCATCGCTGGGCTGACGACTTTTGTCTCGACACTCGCCACATCACTCGTTACTACAACAGCTGCGGGTTCTAGTTCCAGCACTGCTTGGGTTTTGACTTCGACCGTAGCCATTGTCTCACTTGCAATCGGTGTGAGTTCGGCAGCCTCTACCACTTCTGCAGCCTTGGCCGGGCTGGTGTTGACAATCTCAGCAGTCGCTGAGGCGGTTTCGTTGACTGCGGGTGCGGCGACTACAACTGCGGGTTCAATGGCCAACACCGCAGGTGCAGGCACTTGAGCGAGCTCAGGCGCGGGGCTTGCGACTTCTGTGGCCAGCTGTGTCTCGACGCTTGTGTTGGCCTCATTGCTGCCGCTTGGCGCGGTTTTGGGTTCGTCTACGCTCACTTGGATCGCTGTTGGTGTGACGGCGACTTCTTTCGCGTTGTCCTCTGTTGGCATCGCTAAGTCTAAGCTGGACTGTACCGCTTTTGCTTCAGGTACTGGTGTTTCTTGATTGAGTAAATCAACCACCGGTACGAAGGCGGCGGGCGCTTCGCTATGCTCTACAGCGCTATCTGCTTGCGCTACGAAATCGTTCGCTTCACCTGTGTGACGGTCGCGACGATTGCGATTGCGTCCACCGCGACGGCGACGACGACCTTCTTCTGTCGGTGCTTCGTTCGCATCCGTTTCGCGCGTGTTTTCTTCGACTTCTTGGGCTTTCGCTTTCTGATTTTGGTTTGCTACATTTGGATTGGCGCCAGCAATCGGGGCGACCGCGGGGGCAGCAGCGACAGCTTGATTTTCATCGAGCTTAGCTTCGTTTTGTGCGGCCTCTTTACGATTTTCGCGTTGACGTTGCTGCTTTTCGCGACGATTCTCTTGCGGCTCTTTTTCTTCACGCGCTGGCGATTTGGCCTGCTTGTTGGCGCGGGCGCTTGTTTCGTTATTGACGTTTACTTTGCTCTCTTTTTCAGCACGTTCTGGACGCTCTGCACGTTCAGGACGGGTCGTTGCCGCACTTTTTTCTTCGCGCTCAATGTCTTGCTGATTGCGATTGGTGCGACCATTGCGTCCACGATTGCGATTGCGACTACGCTCATTATTTTTCTCGCGAGCTTGCTTTGATTTTTCCGCGCTGCTCGGGGCTTTTTCTTCTGATGAAGCAAAAATTCCACTGAAAAATTTAGCGATGCTGGCGAAGAAGCCTGTCGATTCATCGCTGCTGACTTTCGCAGTCGCCTTGCGTTCAACGATAGGCGCGGTGTCCGGCGTAATGCTCTTCACAACTGCTTCTTGGCGTGGTTTAACTTCGTCTTTTTGACGTTTGCTATAGCCGATGTCGGTGTCGGCTTGTTCGGCCATCGCATAGCTTACATGCGCTTCTTCCAAACGTGGGTCATCGTGTTTGAGGCGGTCTAATTTGTAGTGCGGTGTTTCCAAATGTTTGTTTGGAATTAAAATCGCAGTAACCCGATGACGGGTTTCGATTTTGAGAATTTCGCCGCGTTTTTCATTGAGCAGGAAGGCGGCAACATCGACCGGTACCTGGACATGAATCGCCGCCGAATTTTCCTTCATCGCTTCTTCTTGGATGATGCGCAAAACTTGCAGCGCGGAGGATTCAGTATCGCGGATATGACCTGTGCCATTACAACGTGGGCAGGTCACATGACTACCTTCAGATAAGGAAGGACGCAGGCGTTGGCGCGATAATTCCATCAAGCCAAAGCGTGAAATTTTGCCCATTTGAACGCGAGCACGATCATAGCGTAGCGCGTCTTTTAAACGGGTTTCAACTTCGCGTTGATTTTTGGCGTTTTCCATGTCGATAAAATCGATCACGATCAAACCACCCAAGTCACGCAAGCGTAATTGGCGCGCAACTTCTTCTGCCGCTTCGCAGTTGGTATTGAAGGCAGTCGTTTCGATGTCGCCACCGCGTGTTGCACGCGCTGAGTTGACGTCAACCGAAACCAAGGCTTCGGTGTGGTCAATCACAATCGCGCCGCCTGAAGGCAGAGGCACGGTGCGGGAGTAGGCCGTCTCGATTTGATGTTCGATTTGGAAGCGCGAAAACAAAGGCACGTCGTCGCTATAGCGTTTTACGCGATGTACCATGTCGGGCATGACATGGCTCATGAATTGTTGCGCTTGTTCGTAGATGTCGTCGGTATCGATGAGAATTTCACCAATATCGGGTTGGAAATAATCGCGAATGGCGCGGATGACCAAGGAGGATTCTTGGTAGATCAGGAATGCGCCCTGAGCTGATTTTCCAGCGCCATCAATCGCGCGCCAGAGTTTCATCAGATAATTTAAGTCCCACTGCAATTCGTCTACATTGCGACCAATACCCGCGGTTCGGGCAATCACCGACATGCCAGCTGGCAAGTCGAGCTTGTCCATCGTTTCGCGCAATTCTTGACGGTCTTCGCCTTCGACGCGACGCGATACACCACCACCGCGCGGGTTGTTCGGCATTAAAACCAAATAGCGTCCAGCCAGTGAAATGAAGGAGGTGAGCGCCGCGCCTTTATTGCCGCGCTCTTCTTTTTCAACCTGAACGATGATTTCCTGACCTTCACGCAATGCCTCTTTGATCGAAGCGCTGCGGACATCAATACCTTCTTTGAAGTAAGTGCGAGCCACTTCTTTGAAGGGTAAAAAACCGTGACGTTCTTCGCCGTAATTGACGAAGCAGGCTTCTAAGGAGGGTTCGATGCGGGTGATGACACCTTTGTAGATATTGGACTTGCGAAGCTCGCGTCCGGTTGTTTCAATATCGATGTCAATTAATTTTTGTCCGTTGACGATAGCGACGCGCAATTCTTCTTGCTGCGTAGCATTAAACAGCATACGTTTCATATTTTTCTCCATGGCATGAGGCCATATTTTTGCCAGTCTGGCGTTGCAAAGCGCAGCGCAAGATCAGCAAAGCGTACAGTTGGATGTATGCAAGAACGGAGCGTTTGAGGAGGCGGGAAATGCTACTGGCAAGACGAAAAGAAAAAGAGACCGAACATGGTCGGTAAAAACCGAGTACATGATCGACATTCATTGACTAAATTCGTCCTGCGCTTAGCGCGGATAGTGAGTTTTAAGCGTATTAAAATCGAGTGCACATGTCCCCTAGATTTATAGGTCGGCGGTTGGATAACCGGCGATAAAAATATCAGGCGATGCGCAACTATTCAAAAAAATGAACGCTGGGCAATTTTCGTGAAATTGTCCTCAGCAATATCGATCAAATGCTTCTACACTATCAACTAGCAAGCTAACCCGTTTATGTCAACGAAGTCTTCTTGCCAGACTTATCCTTAAATTTCAAACTTTCTGATCCAAATCGCTTTGTGCTATCCGATTGCCACAATAGGTTGCAACCCTGACTGCATAAAGCGATGTGCATACACATCTTTTCCATCGAATTTGCAAATTGGCGAGGCCGATGAACTCGCCCCTGTGTAGAATAGTCGTCTTTCTGACACACGCTTAAGCAACTTAGCTCTAGCTTTCGCGATTATATATTCAAAATGAAGGACTTAGCGATAAATATGGGAGGAATACTTCAAAATTCATCCAAAATCGAAACCGAGGTAGCGGGGGGCGATGTTTTTGCTCAGGCGCAATACCTAACGATAGATGAAGAAGATGCAGGTCAGCGGATTGATAATTTTTTGTTGCGTATTTGCAAGGGTGTGCCCAAGAGTCACATTTATCGGATTTTACGCTCGGGTGAAGTTCGCGTGAATAAAGGTCGTGTGGATCAACTCTATCGCCTCAAAGCAGCCGATATCGTGCGGGTTCCACCGATTCGTGTTGCTGAAAAGTCAAATGTTCATGTGCCGAGCGCGGAATTCGCTATTTTGTATGAAGACGCCCATCTACTGGTGATCAACAAACCGGCCGGGGTGGCCGTGCATGGTGGTTCTGGAGTAAATTTTGGCGTGATCGAACAATTGCGTGCTGCACGTCCCGAGGCCAAATTTTTAGAACTAGTGCATCGTTTGGATAGAGAAACCTCTGGTATTTTGATGTTGGCGAAAAAACGTTCTGCGCTGGTGAATTTGCATGAACAGATGCGCGATGGCTTGACCGACAAACGGTATTTTACTTTGGTGGCGGGTGATTGGAAAAATCAAAGACAACACGTCAAACTGGCGCTGCACAAATACACCACGGCGGACGGAGAGCGCCGAGTAAGGGTGCAAGCCGATGGCATGGAATCGCATACGGTCTTTAGCTTGCAAACGAAATTTAAGGACTTTGCCTTGCTTGAAGCTGAATTGAAAACGGGGCGAACGCATCAAATTCGGGTGCATCTTTCGGCCAGCGGTTTTCCGATAGCAGGTGATGATAAGTACGGTGATTTCGCTTTAAATCGCGCATTATTGAAGGCGACCGAATCGCGGGGGAGTCTGAAGCGCATGTTCCTACATGCCCATCAAATTCGATTCACCCATCCTGAATCTGGGCAAGAAATGACTTTGAAAGCGCCTATGCCAGAGGACTGCCTGCGATTTCTGAAAACTTTGTCCTAGGAAAATGCTGTTCTTATTCCGGTAAAATAAATACTCCATTCATTCACAAAAATTGTATGCCGAAAAAACGTTTTGATTTAATCGTCTTTGATTGGGATGGTACTTTGATGGACAGTACCGCGACCATCGTCACTTGCATTCAAGCCGCAGCAAAAGATTTGGGCTTGCCAGTTCCCAATGCGTCTGCCTCTGCGCAGGTGATTGGCTTAGGCTTAATGGAAGCAATGCAGGCGGTGTTGCCCGATGTAGATGCGAAGTATTATCCGAAAATGGCTGAGCGTTATCGCTACCATTATTTGAGTCGCGATCATGAACTTCCGCTCTTTCCTGGCGTGCGCGAAATGCTCGATGACTTATCGCAGCAGTCTTATTTTTTAGCGGTAGCCACAGGTAAAAGTCGGGTCGGCCTTAATCGTGCAATGAATAGTGCCAACTTATTGGCGATGTTCGATGCGACCCGCTGCGCCGACGAAACTTTTTCCAAACCGCATCCCGCGATGCTCGTGGAACTAACGCGAGAACTGGGGCAGGATTTGCAAAGAACCCTGATGATAGGTGACACCACGCATGACCTTTTAATGGCAAACAATGCGGGGGTAGCCGCGGTTGCAGTTGAATATGGTGCTCATGAGAAATCGGAACTATTGAGTTTGAATCCGCTCTACAGTGCCGATACCGTTCAAGCCCTGCATCAGTGGTTAAGCGAAAACGCTTGAGCGCACATGCGTAAACTCAATCGAAGAGGTTTTGAATGACGGCCATTTTTATTTGCGAATCAAACGCGGTTGATGAAGGAGGTAAGGGTTTTCGTTTTCCGCTTCTCGCTGGGGGTGATGAAGCGACCGGTTTTGTCGTGCGTTATGCAGGTGAAGCACATGCGTATTTAAATCGATGCGCGCATGTTCCAGTTGAATTGGATTGGAGCCCAGGTGAGTTTTTTGAGAGCAGTGGTTTGTACATTATGTGCGCTACCCACGGCGCAATTTATGTTCCTGATTCTGGTTACTGCACTGGCGGGCCCTGTCGTGGTGGGCGCTTGCGTAAAATAAAAATCAGTGAAGTGGATGGGAAAATTTTCTGGGAGCAAGACGATTATTTGAAAGCTGCTGACAGCTGCTGAAAAGTAATATTTCCCGAGTGAATCGGCTTTGATTTCCTTAATCTCTGCGTATTTTTGGATAGTTAAAATTTTCTTTGTTTTTTCTTTTTGCTCGCCTATATTGGTGACGTACAGGTTCAGACGAGGAGGTTCATATTAAAAAATTTATCGCGTTTTTTGGTGGGTGATGGCGGGTAAAATTTGTAAACCTATTCTAGGCTCGCCTGATAAAAGAAGAAGTAAAGTGTCGAGTTCAACAGTTCTATGCCGAGAAAATTTCTTCGGATATGGGGCTTATAATAAGCCTCAGTTGTATTTAAAACGATGACTTCGGTCATCGTTTTTCATTGGTGGCTTGCGTTAGATCAAGGCCTTGGCGTGTAAAGCCTTTATGCTCTACAAACATGGTTTTTTTTGCGCATGAAGCCCACATCCACCGCTTTTACCCGAATTCTGTATCGATTTCTCCCTTGCGAGCGGGCACCGTCGCGTCCGTGTTTCCATTGTGGCGAACAGATGCGTGAAGACCGCGCGATAGTGGCGCGTTTTCAAGAAAAGGAATGTTGGGTGTGCTGCCATGCATGTCAGGCGATTCTTAGAACAGTCGAATCTCATGCTTGGTGCGAAATTTATTTGCGCGAGCGCGAACAACGCCTACAAAAAAATGGAATGCGCGCATGAATTCCCGAGATCAAATGACGATGGTGGATGCGCATGGGCAGGTATCTCATTCTTCATCAACGCAACTTAGAATCGTCGGTATACGCTGTACGGCCTGTATTCAATTGATCGAATTTCATTTGCGACGACTAATGGGTGTTGAATATTTTCGCATTCATCCGGTGACACAAATGGCCGAGTTACGTTGGAATCGAGGGCAGTTAGAATTGCCCCGTGTGATGCAAGCGATTGCGCATTTAGGCTATGGCGCTTATCCCCCCGATCAAAACTTGGATGAAGTTTTTGCGCGTCAAAAACGCATGATGATTTGGCGATTATTTGTCGCTGGCTTTGCGATGATGCAGGTCATGATGTTTGCATTTCCCGCTTATTGGAATCCCCAACCGGAAGTCAATGGCGAACTGACGCCTGAGATCGATCACCTGTTAAAAATGGCGAGCTTTCTGCTGGCCTTACCTGTTCTTTGTTTTTCGGCGTCCGGTTTTTTTCAGGCGGCGCTGCGTGATTTGCGCCAAGGTCATGTGGGAATGGATGTGCCGGTCGCGCTTGGAATTGCATTGAGTTTTATCGCAAGCTTCTGGGGTTTATTGACGGGCAAAGAGGTGTATTTTGATGCACTCATTATGTTCGTTTTTTTGCTATTGGCAGCGCGTGCAGTCGAGGCTCATGTGCAGAGAAAAACTGCAGCGATCTTACAGGCGATGACGCTACTGTATCCCACCACAGTCAAGAAGTGCCTCGACTTTCCGTTCAACTTACAATACCAAGTTCTTGACCTAGAAGCGCTTGAGATCGGAGATGTCGTGAGCTTTCATGCTGGCGATGTGATCGAAGTTGATGGCATCGTTTTGGCCGGAACCAGCGCCTGTGATGAGGCGATGATGAGCGGCGAATCAAGTGCGGTGCATAAAGGCGAATCGAGCACGGTCATGGCCGGTACGCTGAATTTATTGGGGCCGTTGTGGGTCAAGGTCACGGCGCTTGCCACACAAACGCAGTACGCGAAAATAATCGCGGCGATGGAAGCGGCATCGTTAGAAAAACCGCGCTTGATTGAAATTGCAGATACCCATGCGAGTGTTTTTTTGTTGAGTATACTTTTGATCGCTGGACTGACTGGTTTGGCGTGGTATTGGATCCTGCCTGAGCGCGCTTTGTGGATTGCAATTAGCGTGATAGTCGTGACTTGTCCTTGTGCCCTTTCACTCGCGACACCAGGCGTGATGGCGGGCGCGATTGCGCGCCTAGCGCGACGCGGCGTCATCATGCTTAAGGGACGATCAATCGAAGGCTTGGCGCAAGCGACACACTTTGTTTTTGATAAAACAGGAACCTTGACGACAGGCCAGTTGCAGGTGAGTCGTATGGATTGGATAGGGGGTGACCCAAATGATGCCGCGCATGCGGAGCATCAAAAAATCCTTCTCAGCTTAGCGCGCGCATCGCGTCATCCCGTGGCACAAGCTTTAAGTCGGTATTTGAGTGAACAGTTGAAATTGTCAACTTGCGAGGCTCCATTTGCGATGCCACAAACCCAGATCGAAATTGCCGGTATGGGGTCTGAAATCAAACTGCACGGTAAGACTTACCGCTTGGGGAAGCTCAGTTTTGTAGCGCAACTGTGTGCGTATGCAGAGGTGCAGGCGCTCTCCTTGGTCGATGCCACTTGCGCTCAAACGATGACGTTTTTTGGAAGCGAAGAGGGCTTGTTGGCGTACTTTATTTTAAAGGACGAACTCAATGAAGATGCACCAGGGGCGATTGCCACGCTCTTACAACAAGGAAAGCGGGTGATGATCTTGTCGGGGGATAGCGTAGCAGCGGTGCGTAGTGTGGCGCAAGCTTGTGGCATTGCCGAATACCACGGGCAAATGAGTCCAAATGAAAAACTAGATTTTATTCGACACTTGCAAGCACAAGGCGCACGCGTCGTCATGGTCGGTGATGGGATGAATGATGGACCGGCCTTAGCGCAAGCGAACGTGGCGATCGCAATGGGGCGCGGCGCGGCGATTGCGCAAACGCGTAGCGATGGCTTGCTGCTGTCGAATCGTTTGGCCGATTTAAGTTTTGCGTGTGGGGTCTCGAAAAAAGCGTTTCGACTAATACGGCAAAATTTAGCTTGGGCATTGGCTTACAATTTGATCGTGATTCCACTTGCGGTTTTTGGGTTTTTGCAGCCTTGGCACGCGGCACTCGGTATGGCGATGAGTTCGCTGGTGGTGATCGTCAATGGTTTGCGGATTTTGCGAATTCAATAAATTTGCGATTCTCTAGGATTGATATGGATATTCTATTTTTACTGATACCTTTAAGTTTAGTATTGGTGTTTGCGATTGCCGCTGTTTTTTGGTGGGCTTTAGCGCATCGCCAGTTTGATCAACTCGATCAGGCCGCGCAGGCATTGATTGATGATCAGGATGCGGCCTAAGTTGCCTAAGTTGCCTAAGTTTCGTAAGTCGCGATCAACTGCTGTGCCAATTGCGGAAAATACTGATTGGCATCGCCTTCGAAGGTGATGACTTTAGCGCGATGACTGTGCGGGAAATTTCTTTCGATTGCGCGCTGATAAGTCGGGTCGTAATGCTTGTCCAATAGAGCGTGAACCAGTTCTTGCCAATGTCCAGTTCGGGCGAGTTCACACCAGCGGCCGATTTGTTCTTTTCCGTGTAAAGGCGTTAGGCATTGTAGTTGCGCGATCAGTTGTTCACTCTGGGCGATGAAGTGAGGATAATCAGCGCTTAAAATGGCGACGCGTTGCGCGAGGCTGAGGTTTAAAGTGACGCATTCAGAGGCACGCATACGTTCGATCAAGGCCTCAGGCACGCGCAAGTCACCGACCTTTTTACTTTCGGCTTCAATAAAAATCGGGCGAGAAATATCCATGGCCGCAAGTTGCTGCCATATTTGAGTTTCAAAATGTTTTTGCGAGGGCTGGCTTGTGCTGGGTAATTTCCCCAAAACAGAACCACGATGTCGGGCTAATTTTTCAAGATCGAGTACTTGTGCATCGTGTTGTGCCAAGGCTTCTAGTAAGCGGCTTTTTCCGCTCCCGGTTGGGCCACATAAAACGATATAGCGCGTCGCTTGTGCCAGTTCGGGTAAGTTAAGATTGACATAGTGCCGATAGGCTTTATAACCGCCTTCAAGTTGCGCAACGGGCCAGCCAATTTTCGCCAAAATATGGGCCATAGAGCCGCTGCGATTGCCGCCGCGCCAGCAATAAATCAGCGGTCGCCAATCTTTGCTCATGCCCTGAAATTGCAGCGCTAAATGATGACCGATATTTTTGGCGACTAAGGCCGCACCTAATTTCTTGGCCTCGAATGCGTTCACTTGTTTGTACAAAGTACCCACTCGAATTCGTTCTTCGTCGTCTAATACAGGGCAATTGATGGCACCGGGAATTTGATCAATTTTGAATTCTGCAGGGCTGCGTACATCGATGATGCTGTCGAATTGATCTAAGCTTTTTGCGACGCTTTCAAACGAAATAATGCTGGGATATTTCATGGCTGTGCGGACCTAGTTTGATTGAGTAGGTTTTGTAATGGAGCCCATACATTGTCAAGAATACGGGGATGCGCTTGGGCGATCAAGTGGATGCGATCGCCTTGAAACAGCTCAGGTTGATCGGCTAGGCCTTCGAGTAGAAATGGCAGTAATGCGCTGTTCGTATCGTGGGCAATTTTTCCATACATGGCGAAAAAGCGATCGCTATAGGGCTTGCCATAGTTGGGTGGAATCCGCATACCCGTCAATAAAACCCGCGCTTTATTTTGTTTGGATAAACGTATCATTTCGCGGAAATTTTTTTCCGATGCATCGAGATTAAATCCTCTCAAAGCATCGTTGCCACCGAGTTCAATAATCACAATATCAGGATGATGTTGTTGTAATAGCGCAGGCAAACGAGTCAGGCCGCCGCTACTGGTTTCGCCGCTGATACTTGCATTTAGCACTTTCGTATCCATCTTCTTGTCTTGAAGTCGTTTTTCCAGAAGTGCGACCCAACCCGTTCCGCGCTGCAAACCGTATTCGGCTGAAAGGCTATCGCCCAACACCAGTATCGTTTTCGAATGGGGCGCAGCGCTGGCGTAGGAACTTAATAGCAAGAGAGTGCTCATAAGGAGCACACCTGTTTTTTTGATTATTCTAGTGAGCATAAGATCCGTATGATTCTTTCAAATGAAAATCCTGTTGCGGCCATTTCTGTCAGCGCCTTAGGCAAACGTGTGGTCGATGCCACTGGCGAACTGCATATTTTGCAGGATATTGAGTTTAACGTACAAGCGGGCGAAACGCTTGCAATTGTGGGTGCGTCTGGCTCGGGAAAATCAACACTACTCGGTATTTTAGCCGGTCTCGATACCCCCACAGCAGGGCATGTACGCTTAGATGGGGTCGATATTTTTAATTTAAATGAAGATGGGCGCGCCTTACTTCGAAAAGAGCGTTTGGGCTTTGTGTTCCAGTCATTTCAATTGCTGATGCATTTAAATGCGCTGGAAAATGTCATGCTACCTTTGGAATTGCGAGGCGATCCCAATGCCAAAGAAAAGGCGCAGCACATGTTGGCGCAAGTTGGATTGTCTGCGCGCTTGAAACATTATCCAAAATTCTTATCTGGGGGGGAGCAGCAAAGGGTGGCACTTGCGCGCGCCTTTGTTACGGAGCCGCCCTTGCTATTTGCCGATGAGCCTACCGGGAGTTTAGACGCTGCGACCGGTGAAGCGGTGATTGAACTGATGTTTGATCTTAATCGCCAGCGTGGTTCGACGCTGGTATTGGTGACGCATGATTTGTCGATTGCCGCCCGTTGTGGCCGTACTCTCGCGATCAGCGCCGGACGCTTGAGTGCTTAGATTCTCTAAGGAAGCGATAAGCTAAAACCGATAAGTCGCAACCGAAAAAATCGTCACAGGTGTGCGCGTGCTGGAAAAAGCGTCGTGATTGCTTTCACTCAGTACGCGTCTGGCACTAATGCCGGTGGAGAGCGACCAGTTGGTGTCTAGGGTCCAGTGCCAAGTGGTAGCGAATTTGAGTTCGGTTCTTTGCCGTATCACTGGGTTGAAGTTATTTAAAGGCGGATAGCTTCGTGGTTCATAACTAAAGAAGTTGCTGGATTTTTCTGAAGGACGTGTCCAGTTGATGCTCAATGAAGAACTGAGCAAATGTTTTTGCCCGACCAAATGCTGCAAATGTGAACCCAAGCTAAGTTGTTTGCTGCGTTCTTCTCCAGTATTAAAATTCAGGCTGGAATTGAGCGAAAAATTCGGTGTCACGCGATACGTGGCGTAGGCTTTCGTGGATAAAGTCGCTTTGCTTTCGGTGGCTGGAATTTCGTTTTTTAAAAATGTCGGCGTGCTCGTTTGCGTTAGGCTAGTCGCAAGACCGTAATCTATACGTGGCAGTTTAGAGAAATTAATTTGCGTTAAGCTCGTCTTTTTGAACTGAAGCCCGCGCGGCGCTAATCGTCCTTCTGTGGATTTACTATCCGTGAGCAGAGGCGAGGCCAGACTCTGCGCCAAACTAAGTTCATTGAGCTCAGTCTGGATATTAAGGCTGGCGAGTTCCTGTGAGCTTGTTGGGCTTTTCTTAAATCTTGCTGATAAATTGGATGAAGTCAATTCGAATGCACTTGATTGCGCCCAAGCTGAAGCATTGGCCGAAATCCATAGAACGCCCGCTACAAGGATCCATTTCTTCATCGCGACACCTTTTTAGATGTGTTGCCAAGCCAAAACTGCAATTGCAACCCCCAAGCCTGCAACAGAGAATGATGACCACTGCAGCCATTTTTTCTTCGTCAACAAAGCAATCGCCGCCAATGAAATTGCGATTTGAATCGCAGTCATGGATTGCGCCCAACGGTGGTGCTCATGCAGGGAATGTTCCGAGGATTCTTCGAGATGAGTGACGTCCATCTCCAAGGCTTCGGCCTCCTTTTTTATGTCTTCTTTTTCTTTTTTGTAGCGTTCTACTTCTGATTGATATTTTTCTGCATTGATACCAGGAATGGCCAAGGCTAATTCGGCGAGATTTTGTTTGCTCGATTTAGACTGGTAATGGCTCCATTTGTTCGCTGCTTCGGTTTTCTTGATCGCTGCGCTGTTTTTAAACATCGCCGCTTCGTTCTGTGTCGCACCGCCTTGGTAGCCGATCAAGGCACCGACTGTCGCCATGATGGCAGTGAAAACCGCGATCTTGCTGGAAAAATCGTCATTGCTGTGGGCAGCATGTTCGAGTTCGTGATCGTGGGGGCCGTGTACGTGAAAACCGTGTCCTGACATGCTCTTACCTATTCCTATTTTCTTGTGTATGTAACAATTGCGTAGTGTAACCCATTCTGAGTGGATACAAAATGGTTTCGTTGTTTTTCTTGCCAAGTATTTGGATCAATGGTCGGAAAGAAGGCATCGCATTCAAAATGCGCCGCAATTTCGGTCACGATTAACGTGTCGGCCAAGGGTAAGGCTTGCTCATAAATTTGCGCGCCGCCAATTATGAAGGCGGTTTTGTCACCAATCAGCGGCAGCGCTGCGCTGATGGAGGACGCGCAAAACGTGCCTGGAAATTGCCAATCTTGATTGCGGGAGATGACAATATTGTCGCGATTGGGCAAAGGGCGACCGATAGACTCGAAGGTTTTTCTGCCCATGATAATCGCATGACCGGAAGTGGTGCGCTTGAAGTGGGCGAGGTCTTCAGGCAAATGCCAAGGCAGTTGGTTACGTATGCCGATGCCATTTTTTTGATCAGTGGCGACGATGATCGTTAAATGTGCCATCGCCTATACCGCCACCGGAGCTTTGATGTGAGCGTGGTGCTGGTAATTGAGGATCTCAAAATCCTCGAAGCGATAATCAAAAAGCGATGCGGGTTTTCGCGTGATCTGTAGTTGCGGCAATGGCAGCGTTGCGCGTGATAATTGTTCTTCGACCTGATCCAAGTGATTGTTGTAGAGGTGGCAGTCGCCACCCGTCCACACAAAATCACCGACCTCCAGATTACATTGCTGGGCAATCATATGGGTGAGCAATGCGTAGGATGCGATGTTAAAGGGGACACCCAAAAAAATGTCCGCACTGCGTTGATAGAGCTGGCAGGAGAGCCGGCCATCGGCAACATAAAATTGAAAAAAAGCGTGGCAGGGTGGTAATTTCATGCGCGGAATATCGGCGACGTTCCAAGCCGACACGATTAAGCGACGCGAGTCAGGATTGCTGTTGATTTGCTCGAGTAGCTGGCTAATTTGATCGATATGTCCACCATCAGGTAAAGGCCAGCTACGCCATTGCGAACCATAGACGGGGCCGAGATCACCGTTTTCGTCGGCCCACTCATTCCAGATCGAGACCCCATTGTCACGTAGGTAGGCAATATTGGTCGATCCTGCGAGGAACCAGATCAATTCGTGAATGATGGATTTAAGATGTAATTTTTTGGTCGTGACAAGCGGAAAGCCTAGCGTTAAATCAAATCGCATTTGATAGCCGAACACGGAGCGTGTGCCCGTGCCCGTGCGATCAGTTTTGGCGTGACCGTGTTGCTGAACATGACGCATGAAGTCGAGGTATTGTTGCATGATTTTCTGAGTATAAAGCATGCGCAACGAACGTATTTTTCGAAAAAAGTAAGGTCGGCGTGCGTGGTTTTTGAATAGCCGTGAGTATATCAGGGCTTGATGATATGTTCATCCTGTTCCAGATGGCCAGGCGCAATCAGGGGCAGGGTGATTTCGAAGCGCGCGCCCTGGCCTGAATCGCTGGTGACGCGAATGTCACCCCCCAAGACGTTGGTGATTAAGTTGAAAGTGATACTGAGCCCTAAACCGCTACCACCTTTGCCAAATTTGGTCGTGAAGAAGGGTTCGAAAATACGCTTGATGATGGAAGGGGGGATACCACGCCCTGAGTCTTCAAAGACAATCAAGACATGGTGGTCGTTTTGGCGGCGTGCCATACAGCGCATATAACCTTGTTTCATGCCTTCTAGACCGTGTACTACGGCGTTATTGACGAGGTTGCTAAATACTTGTCCGAGTGGTCCTGGGTAGCTGTCAAATTCGATGTCATGGGGTATGTCGAGCTCTAGGGTGAACGGTGTTTTGCGCAGGCTGGAGTGAAGTAGTGCGGCCATTTCCTGAAATACGACGGCGAGTGAAAACTTGCGTCTCTGTGCACTGGATTGATCAACCGCGACTTGTTTAAAATCGCCCACCAATTGAGCCGCTTGTTGTAGGCCGCGCATGAGTAATTTGCTCGACTCGTTGGCCGCGCCAATGTAATGCGTGAGATCGGAACGGCGCATATTGTTTTCCGCCATAATTTTTTCGATGTGCCTTGTTTCGTCGTTGAGTGTACTGGCAACGAGTAAGCAATTGCCCAAGGGGGTGTTAAGCTCATGGGCGACACCGGCCACCATCGAACCTAGGGCGGCCATGCGCTCAATTCGCGCTAATTCGTTTTGGGCGCTGTTGATATTACTCAGTGCGGCTTCGAGATGGTGATTGGCGTTTTCGAGTTCTTGGGTGCGTTGCCGAACTTTGGATTCTAAGGTGCCGGAGTACTCAAGAAGTTGACGATTTTTAATTTCAAGTTCTTTAAATGAACGTTGCAATGCTTGTCTGGTGGCTTCCAAACTGAGCGCCAAATGTCCCAGTTCGTCTTGCCGGTCAAGGGCAATGACCTCATTGAGCTCACCATTGGCGAGGAGGTCGGATTTTTTGATGAGGAGATTAATTGGTTTGACGAGTCGCCATTGCAAGACCATTAAAATGCCGACGACGGATAGCAAGAAGGATATGGTGGTGATGGTCATTGAGCGCACGAAATTGGCATCAATTTCTTCTAGCATTCGGTCTTCGGCGACGGTAAGAACAACTTCGCCAATGACGACATCGCCATGCAGGATTTTCATGGACTTTGAACGGAAGGGGCCATGTTGTGTTAATCGACGGGAATTGGTGCTGAAGGTCTTACGATCCGGTAGTGTGATGACATTGATCTCAGCGACATTGGGGTCGGAGAATACAACCTCGCTGGATATTTTCGCGATCTCAGGTGTAATTTGCCAAACTGGCTCGATCAAAATAACCGATAAAATCTTGATGGAACGATCATGGTCGTCTTCCAGTTTTTTGAGACTATCTTCGCGTATGCTTTTGAGCTGATAGGGAAAGAGAATTCCAAAGGCGACCGACAAGCCTAGAAAAACCGCAAGAATGACGGCGAGCCTGAGATTGATTCTGGAAATCAAACGATGAAGCTGCATTGAACACCTTCTCATAAACGCAGGTTATACGACTAGTCTCGCGAAATTTGATGGCGGGTCTATGCGAGCCTTCAAAGTAGGGCAATTGCTTGCACCATTTTTTACTGATGGTAAGAGGTTTTAAAGTTTTGAGCAAGCAAACTGTGGTGAGTGATGTTGAAGTGCTTACCGGTTTGCCGCCTGCTTATCTTAATGGTTTTCGCGAGCGTGGTTGATGGTGTATTTTGGTATTTCGATGGTGATGTCTTGTTGTCCCAATTTAACTTGGCAGGATAGGCGTGAGGTCGCCTCTAAGCCCCATGCGGCATCGAGCAAATCCTCTTCGTCGTCGCTCGATGCATTTAAGGACGAAAAGCCCTCACGAACGACCACATGGCAAGTCGTGCAAGCACAGGACATTTCGCATGCATGTTCAATTTCGACATGGCTTTCAACTAAAGCTTCACATAAGGATTGTCCCGTTTGCGCTTCGATGGTACGGCCTTCAGGGCAGAGTTGGGCGTGGGGTAGTACAATAATTTTTGGCATAATTTTTAATCCAGATTGGAGGCGATGTCGTTTAAGGTTTTGCCAGCTAAAGCGCTACGAACACTGCGATCCATACGTCTTGCGGCAAATTCTTCGGTGGCATCGGCCAGGGCAGTGATCGCAGTTTTGATCGCTTCATGATCATCGCCCTGCTTAATTTTTTGCAGTGCTAGGATACGCTCTTGCACCGTTGTGAGTTCTTCGTTTGACAGCAGGTTTTGGTCTGCTTTGAGCGCAGCCTCGATGGCCAATAATAAGCGATCAGCCTCAACCTGCTCTTCGCGTAAGGCACGTTGTTGCATGTCCATGCTAGAAGATTGAAATGAGTCTTGCAACATGCGCGCAATGTCTTCGTCCGCGAGCCCATAGGAAGGTTTAACGACAATCGATGCTTCGACCCCTGAGCGCATTTCACGCGCGGCCACGGAGAGTAAGCCATCGGCATCGACTTGATAAGTGATGCGGATACGCGCTGCCCCCGCTGCCATCGGCGGGATGCCGCGTAACTCGAACTTGGCGAGGGAACGACAATCACTGACTAATTCACGTTCGCCCTGTACGACGTGAATCGACAAGGCAGTTTGTCCGTCTTTAAACGTAGTAAATTCTTGTGCGCGGGCGCAGGGTATCGTTGAATTTCTGGGGATGATCTTTTCTGAAAGACCGCCCATCGTTTCTATCCCTAAGGACAGTGGAATAATGTCGAGTAAAAGCCAGTCATCGCCTGGTGCGCGATTGCCGGCCAATAAATTGGCTTGAATCGCGGCACCCAACGCCACGACTTTGTCTGGATCGATATTGGCCAGTGGTGTTCTTTGAAAAAAATCGGCCACCGCTTTGCGTACATGCGGCATGCGCGTCGCACCGCCGACCAAGACCACGCCATCAATATCATCCACACTCAGTTTGGCATCACGTAAGGCTTTGCGACAAGGCGTCATGGTTTTGATGACGAGGTTTTCTGTCATCGCAGCGAAGGCATTTTTATCGATGTTGAGGTGGACATGTTCGCCGGTACTGAGTTTTGCATCGATATACGTGGACGATTGTGTGGATAAAATTTCTTTCGCTTCACGCGCCTTGATCATCAATAAACGGGTATCGGAATCGTTGAGTAAAGAGAGCCGTGCTTCCTGCAGTATCCAGCAAAAAAGACGATGATCAAAATCATCTCCACCTAAAGCAGAATCGCCCCCGGTCGATAAAACTTCGAACAGGCCTTGACGCATTTTAAGAATCGAAATATCAAACGTGCCGCCACCTAAATCATAGACGGCGTAAATGCCTTCAGAGGCGTTGTCGAGTCCGTAGGCAATCGCTGCGGCGGTGGGTTCATTGAGCAGGCGCAGCACATTGATACCGGCTAATTGGGCGGCATCTTTGGTTGCTTGGCGTTGCGCATCATCAAAATAGGCCGGTACGGTAATGACTGCGCCAACCAGATCATCACCCAAGGCATCTTCAGCCTGCTGTCTGAGTGTCGCTAAAATTTGCGCTGAAATTTCGACAGGGCTCTTGATGCCCGCGACGGTTTTAAGTTGAACCATGCCCGGTTCATCATGAAAATCGTATGGTAGATTTTCGGCATGAATAATATCTTTGAGGCCGCGTCCCATGAGTCGTTTGACTGAAACGATGGTGTTTTTGGGGTCGCGTGTGATTTCCGTTTGCGCTTTATAACCGATATGCGCATGACCGTTTGGCAGGTAACGCACGACCGACGGTAGTAGCGAGCGACCTTCTTCGTCATTCAAAATTTCGGGAATGCTATTGCGAACAGTCGCGACTAAAGAGTTCGTGGTGCCCAAATCGATACCGACCGCCAGACGGTGCTGATGCGGTGCAGTGGACATGCCGGGTTCTGATATTTGCAGTAAGGCCATAATATTTTGTTGAATTTGAAGTATGCCATCGCATACGTCGAAAAAATGTTTGATCGTGTTAGTTGCAGCGGCTATCGCAGCAGCTATCGTAGCAGCAATCGTGGCAAATAAGCATCCCTCGTTTAAGGGGCATCCCAATCAGCGATATCGCTTAAAAATTTCTCTAAAAATAAACAGGCACGTATCTCTTGCCCCGCTTCCAAAAAATCAGTTTTGTTCAGAGCTGCCGCGACTTTATTTAATTGCGATTTAAACGCAGCTTGCAATTCTTTTTCCAAATTGAACATGGCCTGTGTGTCGCCCGCATGACGCGCTTCGTCGAAAGCATCGCGCCATTCCATTTGCTGCATTAAAAATGCGGCGGGCATACTGGTATTCGATTCGGTTTGCAAATCAACACCATTGAGTTGGCACAAATAGGTGGCGCGTTTGAGCGGGTCTTTCAGCGTTTGATAGGCCTCGTTAGCCTGCGTTGCCCATTGCATTGCGACGCGTTTTTCGGCTTCATTTGCGCGTACAAATTTATCGGGATGCACGGTCGATTGCACCTCGCGATAGGCCGTGTCGAGCCGAGTTCGATCAAGTTCAAAAGTTAAAGGCAAATCGAAAAGTGCGAAGTGATTTTGCATGCGGTGAATTGGAGATGAGACCAACGTCAGATCCGAAAACTCTCGCCACAACCACATTCGTCTTTGACGTTAGGGTTGTAAAACTTAAAGCCTTCATTTAATCCTTCACGCGCAAAGTCGAGCTCGGTACCGTCGATGTAAGGCAAACTTTTAGGGTCAACAAACACCTTCACGCCATGTGATTCAAAAACTTGGTCATCGTTGCCGACTTCATCCACATATTCCAGTTTGTAGGCCATGCCAGAGCAACCCGTGGTGCGCACGCCGAAGCGCAGGCCTATGCCTTTGCCGCGGCGTTCCATATAGCGGGTAACATGCTTGGCAGCTTTTTCGGTCAGTGTAATTGCCATGATTTATTCTTTGCTTTCGTAACTAATCAGGAAATTCAAGAAGTGATTAGGCGTTATGCTTATTCTTGTAATCCAATACCGCCGCTTTAATCGCGTCTTCCGCCAAAATGGAGCAGTGAATTTTGACAGGGGGCAAAGCCAATTCTTCGGCGATTTCGGAGTTCTTGATCGATAAAGCTTGATCTAAAGTTTTCCCTTTAACCCATTCAGTGACTAAAGAAGAAGACGCAATTGCCGAACCGCAGCCGTAAGTCTTAAATTTCGCGTCTTGGATTACGCCATCCGCGCCAACTTTGATTTGCAGTTTCATGACATCGCCACAAGCGGGCGCACCCACCATGCCAGTGCCTACGCTTTCGTCGCCTTTTTCAAATGCGCCGACATTGCGTGGATTTTCGTAGTGATCTAAAACTTTTTCTGAGTATGCCATGATGAAATTCCTTTTCTAAATTCTGTGCTTCTGTGCCTCAAAAAACCGCACTCAAACTCAATTAGTGAGCGGCCCATTGAATCGTTGAAATGTCGATTCCTTCTTTATACATATCCCAAAGAGGTGACAATTCACGCAATTTTTCAACTTTGGATTTGAGTAATTGAATCGTAAAATCAATGTCTTCTTCTGTCGTAAAACGACCGATCGTAAAACGAATGGAACTATGCGCTAATTCGTCGCTACGACCTAAAGCGCGCAAGACATAGGACGGCTCCAAGCTGGCCGAGGTGCATGCCGAACCGGAGGAGACGGCGATGTCTTTAATCGCCATAATTAAAGATTCGCCCTCGACATAATTAAAACTCACATTGAGATTGTGCGGGACACGGTGCTCCATATCGCCATTGACATAGGTTTCTTCGATTTCTTGAAGACCTTTTGCGAGACGATCGCGCATCGTGCGAATATGATTTAATTCGCTGGTCATCTCTTCTTTGGCGAGTCGAAAGGCTTCGCCCATGCCGGCAATTTGGTGGGTGGGTAGCGTACCCGAACGTAAGCCACGCTCATGTCCACCCCCGTGCATTTGGGCTTCCAAACGCACCCGTGGTTTGCGTCGTACATACAGCGCGCCCACGCCTTTTGGGCCGTAGGATTTGTGCGCCGAAAATGAAACCAAATCGACTTTGACTTTCTCTAGATCGATTTCAACTTTGCCGGTCGCTTGCGCCGCATCGGAATGAAAAATAATGCCCCGTTCGCGGCACAGTTCTCCGATTTCAGCGATCGGTTGGATTACACCAATCTCGTTATTCACCCACATCACAGAAATCAAAATGGTGTCGGGACGTATCGCTGCTTTGAGCTGATCGAGGCTAATCAAGCCATTGTCCTGCGGCTGTAAATAGGTCGCCTCAAAACCCTGACGTTCCAGTTCACGCACCGTATCTAATACCGCTTTGTGTTCTGTTTTTACGGTAATGATGTGCTTACCTTTACCTTTGTAAAATTGCGCAGCGCCTTTTAAAGCGAGGTTATTGCTCTCAGTTGCACCGGAAGTCCAGATAATTTCGCGGGCATCGGCATTCACCAAAGCAGCGACATGCCCACGCGCTTCTTCAACCGCCGCTTCCGCATCCCAGCCGTAAGCATGACTACGGGAGGCTGGATTGCCAAATTGCGCCCGTAAAAATGGAATCATTTTTTCGGCGACACGAGGATCGACCGGCGTCGTCGCCGAGTAGTCCATGTAAATCGGAAAATGCGGCGCTTTTAAAGTGTCAATCAAGCTCTTGGTTAAAACAGCGGTCATTCAAAACTCCAAATTTTTAGCAAGTGTAGATTCGGCTCGCCCGTGGCGCACCAAATGAATAGTTTGTTCCTGCGATTTTTTTCTTTGCTGATCGACGAGGTCTTGTAGTGAAACCGAGTCGAGATAATCGACCATTTTCGTATTTAAATTGGCCCATAACTCATGCGTCATACACTGTGTTCCGGCGCTATGATCACTGCCGTGGCAATTACCCTTGCTGCCACACTGGGTCGCATCCAATGGCTCGTCAACGGCAATAATAATGTCGGCCACCGTCACCTTATTCGCCTTGCGCGCAAGTTGGTAACCGCCACCGGGGCCGCGTACAGACTCCACGATTTCATGGCGGCGCAGTTTGCTAAAAAGCTGCTCTAAGTAAGAAAGTGAAATTTCCTGACGCTGACTAATTCCCGCTAAAGTCACCGGCCCTTTGTCCTCGCGCAGAGCGAGGTCAATCATCGCGGTTACGGCAAATCGACCTTTAGTGGTGAGTCGCATGACGATCTCTTTTTAAAGTGAAAAATCAGGTGTATAAATCGATGCAGAATTACTTGTATCAGTGCGTGGGAGCGGTTTGAGGAAGCTAACAAAAAGTGCTAAATAAACCTAAACCCGAGCGAATAACTCAAGTATAGCAAACTTGAGTAAATTTGTCAGGTATAGCGGGGATTTTGCTGCAAACGTGAAAAAAGCCTTGTGCGGACACAAGGCTTTTGAATTTGGCTCCTCGACCTGGACTCGAACCAGGGACCTGCGGATTAACAGTCCGTCGCTCTACCAACTGAGCTATCAAGGAATAGAAGTTGAACTTCTTTAAACTTATTATTGTATTTGCTACTGCACTTACTTTTCTCTATTTCTAGAGCTACAAAATTCTGTGGCTCCTCGACCTGGACTCGAACCAGGGACCTGCGGATTAACAGTCCGTCGCTCTACCAACTGAGCTATCAAGGAACAGAGACAAAGATTATAGGCGGCTTTGCGATTCTTGTCAAAACCTTTTGTTTCAAACGGCGGAAATTTGAATTTTTCTTCACGTAAAAAATGTCTTGAAATTTGGGCGGGTCATCATTGTGGTGCAAAGGAAAAATTTTCTTAAATTTGTGATTCATTAGCAGCTTCAATCAATCTTCGTTATACTGAATGGATGTACAGTTGCGGCGACGTTCTGCAAACGAGTGCGAGGATTGAAAAACCTGTGTTAAATGCGTCTTTTGTTAAAGGTTAATGCATGAGTAAAGTGATTTCTGTAGTGAGTGATGAGAGCGAAGCAAAGTTCGTTACTTTTCCTGATTCACCTTTTCAGTTGTGTCAGCTTTTTGAACCAGCGGGTGATCAGCCAACGGCGATTGCCGCTTTGGTCGAAGGCATTCATGACGGTTTATCGTTTCAAACCTTGCTAGGCGTGACTGGCTCGGGCAAGACTTATACGATGGCCAATGTGATCGCGCGTACTGGGCGTCCCGCCATTATTTTTGCGCCCAATAAGACGCTAGCGGCGCAGTTATACAGCGAATTTAAAGAATTTTTCCCGCGTAATGCAGTCGAATATTTCGTTAGCTATTACGACTACTACCAGCCCGAAGCCTATGTTCCGCAGCGCGATCTTTTTATTGAAAAAGATTCTGCGATTAACGAGCATATTGAGCAAATGCGGCTGTCTTGCACCAAATCTTTGATGGAAAGGCGTGATGTCATTATCGTGGCCACGGTGTCGGCGATTTATGGTATCGGCAATCCGAACGAATATCACAAGATGATTTTAACCTTGCGGGCGAACGATAAAGTGAGCCAACGGGATGTGATTGCACGCCTAATTCAAATGCAATACACCCGCAACGAAATCGATTTTGGGCGCGGTACTTTTCGCGTGCGCGGTGACACCATTGATGTCTTCCCTGCGGAGCATGCTGAACTAGCCGTGCGCATAGAAATGTTCGATGATGAAATCGAAAATCTGCAATTATTTGACCCTTTAACGGGACGAGTTAAACAAAAAATACCGCGCTTTACAGTGTACCCAGGTTCGCACTACGTAACGCCACGCGAGACCGTATTGCGGGCGATCGAGACGATTAAAATTGAACTACGCGAACGACTAGAATTCTATCGACGTGAAAATAAATTGATCGAAGAACAGCGCATCGAACAACGCACACGTTTTGATTTAGAAATGATGGCTGAAATTGGTTTTACCAAAGGTATTGAAAACTATTCGCGGCATTTAAGTGGCGCAAAAGCGGGCGAACCACCACCGACTTTGGTCGATTATTTACCTGATGATGCCTTGATGTTTTTAGATGAATCACATGTGCTGACCGGGCAGTTAAATGCCATGTATAACGGCGACCGTTCACGCAAAACTAATTTGGTTGATTATGGTTTTCGTCTACCATCGGCACTCGATAATCGACCACTCAAATTCGAAGAATTTGAAAGCAAAATGCGGCAAACGGTATTCGTCTCCGCAACCCCCGCCGACTATGAAAAGCAACATGCAGATCAAGTGGTCGAGCAAGTGGTGCGCCCAACAGGCTTGGTCGACCCACGCGTCGAAGTACGTCCGGCACTCACACAAGTGGACGATTTGATGAATGAAATTGTTGAGCGCGTCAAACTCAACGAACGCGTTTTAGTGACGACTTTGACGAAGCGGATGTCAGAACAATTAACGGAATTTTTGCGCGATAACGGCACCAAGGTACGTTATCTTCACAGTGATATTGATACGGTCGAACGGGTAGAAATTTTGCGTGATTTGCGTTTGGGCGCGTTTGACGTATTGGTCGGTATTAACCTCTTGCGCGAAGGTTTGGATTTGCCTGAAGTTTCGCTGGTAGCGATATTAGATGCAGACAAAGAAGGCTTCCTCCGCTCCGAACGCAGCTTGATTCAAACCATAGGCCGTGCCGCGCGGAATCTGAACGGAACCGCTATTTTATATGCAGATAAAATCACCGATTCCATGCACAGAGCGATAGGCGAAACAGAGCGTCGTAGAGCAAAGCAAATGGCCTTCAACGAAGCGAATAATATTACCCCAACCGGTATCGTCAAAAAAATCAAAGACATCATCGATGGTGTCTATAACTCCGAGGAAGCACAACAAGAACTCAAAGTCGCACAAGATGCCGCAAAATACGAATCCATGAGCGAAAAACAAATCAGTCGCGAAATTAAACGACTCGAAAAACTCATGCTCGACCACGCCAAAAATCTCGAATTCGAACAAGCCGCAAAAGTTCGAGATCAATTAGCGAAGCTCAAGGAGCAGTTATTTGGAGCGGGTGGACATGATAATGTGGCGGCTATGCTGGGGAG
>JAHFQV010000139.1 GCA_023259175.1 Oxalobacteraceae bacterium
TTGGGCACCCGCAGGGAGATTGATGGGGTTTCGCAAAGCATGCTTTGCGCCATCAATCTCTAAGCTGCTTACCAGCAGCGCAGTGGAGGTGGCAGTGTGGTCGCCTTTCTTTTGCTTAGCTTTTCTTTGGCGAAGCAAAGAAAAGTAAGTAGCCGTCGGGCTACCCCCGACCAGCGAACTCAAAAACACGCCCGCAAGTCAATCAATCACATAACGCAGAAGCCGCGTGGGTGCCAAATAAATTTATGCTGCATTGAATCGATGAGTTTTCCGGCCGCGTGGGCACAATAGAAATTCAAGCCGCATTGACCCTTTAATTGTACCGGCCGCGTGGGCACAATAGAAATTCAAGCCGCATTGACCCTTTAATTGTACCGGCCGCGTGGGCACAAAATCGTGCCCACCCTACGCCCCTTCACCTATTTCTCTGAACGAATTAGATCGCGCAAATTCTTTTAGAGAGCTGTCGGGCTCGGCCCGACCTACATCCGCCCCCACCACCAATTCCAAATGCCAGGCAAATTCTGGCTGCTGGCTGCATCGTCTACAACGCGGATCGCGGTCGCTCGCCGTAGCGCTTCTTTGTCAGCATAAAATGGCTGGCTTGTGGTGGGTATATTGAGTTCTTTGGCGACATCTAACAAAATGTTGAGATACTCGTCCATATGACTTGCTGTATAGCGATTGATGTCGTGAAATGTGACGATAATAGGCGTCGCGCCGTCGATCTGCGGTAGCGCGCCGTTCTCCCAGCGTGATCGCATCGCGGCCAACATGTGCAACAGATTGCGCCGTTTGCGCAAGCTAAAATTAAAGACGTAAATGACACCGTCATTCGCGCTTAGATCGGTCAATATCATGCCCAGATGATGTTGCTGATAACTGCGCAATGTTCGTTCGTCATAACTCCAAAAAGGCGGTCGCACGAATTCGGGGGCTGCTCCCGTAATTTGAGTCAAATCTGCGATCCCCATCTCTAGACTGGCATCTAAATGTGTACCACTCAAAGAGCGGTGATTGCTATGGCCTGGTGTTGCGGTATGAAAGGCCAAGATGTGATCTGCTTCATGCAAGCGCTTGAGCAATTGTTTTCCAACATCAGAACCAGCGGCACCCTTTGCGCGTGTCTGGGTAAAAAATACTGCTTTGATTTCATTTTGCACAGAATTGGTTTTCAAAACTTCGATGATTCTTTGCGTTGGATTTTGATACCAAGAGGCGCTTGGGCCATCATCAAAGGTGAGCAGAAATTTGATAGGGTAAGGTGAGGCGGCGCCAGCAAATCGCTGCGGCTGAGCGTAGACTGAAAAACTCGCCTGCAGACAAAATAAAATTAAGCAGAATAAGATTGAATTTCTAAAATACATGGAGATAAGAATAAAAATTAAACTTGATGCTTAGAGCGGAGCTTGATTTTATTAGTCCAACTCAAACCGATAGCCAACGCCATAAACTGATTGCACGCATTCCGAGTAATTACTAACAACGGCAATTTTCTTGCGAATATTTTTGATATGTACGTCAATACTACGGTCACTGCTTTCGCGATAATCTTCGCTCACGACATTGAGTAACTGTTGCCGTGTAAAAACCCGCCCGGGATGTTTGATGAGTTCTGCCAAAAGACGAAATTCCACCGCAGTCAGTGCCAGCAAAAGCCCGCTGACCTTGATGCTCATCTTAGATACATTGACTTCAAAAACACCGTCACCCACCTCAGACAAGGCAGCATTAATTGCGTTCCTGCGAAGTTGCGCTTTGACTCTCGCGATCACTTCGCGCGGGCTAAAGGGCTTGCATACGTAGTCATCGGCGCCCGCTTCTAAGCCCTCTAATTTATCGTCCTCTTGTATCATGGCGGTGAGCATGATAATCGGAACCTGACTCACTTGTCGGATCGCATGACAAAGCGTCACGCCGTCCATTCCGGGCAACATACGGTCTAATAAAATTAAATCGAATTGTTGGTGATGCACCATTTCAAGCGCGCGCAAACCATCACTACAATGCGTCGCTTGGAAGGCATGCACTTGCAAATAATCGAGTAAGACTTGCGCAATTTTCTGATCGTCTTCGATCACAAAAATCCGCGCTGGTTCAAATGAAGTCACCTCTATTTTCCTTTCGGAAGAACAATATGAATAGCGATACCACCCAAGCCAGACTGAGTCGCTTTGATCTCGCCTTGATGGGCTAGGATGATACTGCGACATATCGACAAACCTAAACCGCTACCACCACTCGCGCCACTCGCGCGAAAGCGCGCAGCATCGGCACGAAATAAACGATCAAATATTTTATCCAATTGGGCTGGCTCCACCGTCGGAGCACTATCGGCAATCACGATTTGAACAAGCTGCGATTGTCCAGATTGTACATTCAAGCTGAGCTGTACCTCGCCTGGCGCATCGGTATAGCGCAGACTATTTTCCAATAGGTTTTCTAGTACCTGCGTCAGTCTTCCTTGATCGGCGTGTACAAAAATAGCCTCATTAGGAAAGTCAAACTGTAGCCGCAATTGCGCGGACTCAAAACGCGTTTTAAATCGCTTCCCCACTTGCCGGACTAAGTCAAGGACATCAATCATTTCAAAATTAAAATGTAAATCACCCGCGTCAGCCAATGCGAGTTGATGCAAATCGTCGATCAATTGTTTAAGGTGGTGAATTTCTGCGTTCAAAGACAGTATGGCATCCTGATTAAGCGGTCGTACTCCATCAATCAGCGCCTCAACTTCGGCACGCATCACGGTCAATGGAGTACGCAATTCGTGGGATAAATCGGCCATCACCTTCTTGCGTTTTTGATCGCTGTGCTGCAAGGCCTGCGCCATGGCATTGATGTGCCGCGCCAATTCACCAATCTCATCTTGCGTTTCGACCGTCGCACGCGCCTCCAAGCGACCGTGAGCGATTTCACGGGTCAGTTGACGCAAACCCGCAATCGGTTTGACCAAATGCTTGCCCAGCCATAGGCCCAAGCCCATCGCCAGTGTGATCAAGGCCAAAGCGAGCCATAAAATTTGCTTGATTTGCTTGCGAATAAAATCGGAGGTCGTACTTTCCAACGCGAACTGGGGCAGCGGAGCGATAAGCGTTGCCACCGTTCGGCCCTGCACCACGACTGCTTCGCGCATGACTTGGGCATCACTACGCAAGGGACCAAAAACAGGATCGCCACGCTCATCGAGTAAGCTTATTCGCCCACCCATTTCTATACGTCTGGGACGCAGTGGTGCTGGTGCGTCTGGCTCACGCCGTAGTGGCGAAAAAGCCCGCTCATTCGGCGATACTTCATCCACCGGCGGTGCCTCACGTCCCAAACTCTGATCGATCAATTGACGTACCAAATGAGGTCGGTGACGTAAGCCGGAAAAATCCCCGTTTTGCACATAGTATTGTGCAAGACTTGCGCTCAATATTTTGAGTTCTTGACTCTGCTTTTCCTTCAAATAGTCGTTAAATCCCGACTGCAAACTCTGCACTGTCAACCACGCCATCGCAAGAATACTGGACGCTAAAATAAGTATCAGCGAGCTTGAAATTTTTTGCGAAATACTGAGCTTAAACACGCCTGCGCAATCACTAACGTTTAGATTTTAAGAACCGAAAAAGCATATCGCCAAAATCTGCGATATTTTTCATTGAAATGATTTCAAGGGTATCACTTTCCTTGTGCCACTCATTGAGATTAGTCCAATCGATGACATGAACAAAGGGTACATTCAGTTGCGCCAAAGGCAGATGATCATCTTCAATGGCGATATTCACGGCGGCTATTTTCGTGCTGGTTTTTTGTGCTAAGAATTTTTGCACCAGTTGCGGATTCGAACCATTGGTCACAAATAGGTGTTGATTTTGATGCCCTACCATATCAATCACAAAGGCCGCTTTAATTGGCATTCCTTTATACAAAACGCCTTCAAATTGAGGATCAAGATTTTTAGCGAAAGCGCGCGAGCCGTAAATATTATCTTGAATATCAAGGTAACGTTCGCCATCACTCCATTCGGGCAATATCGCCTCTTCGCCGTCAAAAAACACCAAGCCTACACTGCAATCTAACCAGCGGCCAGTCGAGGCGAGCGCTGCGCCAGAATTCACATTCATTCCCGTTTTGGACGCGGTATCGAGCTTACGCTGCTCGCTAATCACCCGCGCCAAATCTTGCATGAGTGCAGTTGAAGACCCGCCATCATTAGCACCCACAAAACGAAACTGGTTAAATACTTTTGTATCGTAATGCCCCGCAATTAATACTAAGCAGCGATCGGTCCCTTTCGAAATCGCAATTAGATTTTCACCTTCTAACTCTTTGCTCGGCGGTGCTTTTTTGTCCTTACCACCGACCCGTTCAGATTGTGTGTTCGGTGTAATCGCTTTGAATTTTTGTACCTGCGCATCCCAGCCATCTTTGAGCAAGGCGGCTTTCATCTCTTGGGTTAATTTGCGTTGCTCGGCACTCGCCATCGGATGCGGTGCTCGTGTAAAACGCTTCATTGCCAGCTCTATTTTTTCTGGGCTTAGTTGCGTCGCTTGCGTCGCACTCGCGGTTTCATTGGCGGGGACCGCCCAGCTTACAGTTGAGAAAAACAGAATCACGGAACCAAGAAAAGCCAAGTAAAGTCGCGACATAGAAATTTCTCCAAGCGTTCAAATAGAATTGAAGTTTAACTCATATTTTCCAATCAGGCTTGTGATGATTTGCGCGCATCATTGCGTAAAAAGTCTGCGTGCCCGAGTCCTAAGGATTTCTCCGCTTCACACGCATTTTCTTAAAAGTAGCGACATACAGCCTATAAAAAGCGCATGCACAGTACCTTAGGATTCCTTAGTAACAAGCCATTATTTCATGCAAAATCAGACTTCTCCATCAACCGAGAGATGTCTTCTCACCTAAGCTCCAAAATTAAAAGGCCCCATCTATGCGTAGCGCTCTTTTCCTCCTAATTGCAGTTCTGAGTTTTAATCTCCATGCGGAACAAGCCAAAAACACCCTAGGCGTAACGGCTGGACTAGGCTCCATGAAAACGAGCGACAGCGCCGAGCGAAACGGAGCTGCGCAACAAGCCGGTATTTTTTACGAATATCACTTGGACGAAAAAAGTAGCGTGGTCGGAACGCTCATCAGCGGCAGCAATGACTTTTGTTTTATCGCCTGCCCAATCGGTGCAACACGCAAAGCCAATTTCAATCTTCAGCAAGTAAGCTATCGCCACTCCGCCCCCATTTCACGGCGTTGGAGTGGCTTCGGTGAAGTGGGTGTCAACGCATATCAAATCAAATATGATGGCAATGACCTGTATTCGCCCACACACAGTCCGGCCAATAAAAATTCCGGCATCAATCTAGCACTTGGAATCGGCGTGCATTTTATGGCGGACAATGGCTTTCAGGCTGGCGTCAAATATCAGTACCTTCCAATGGGGAAAAATACTTTGGGCATAGTCACTGGCTTTCTAGGATTTTCGTTTTAAGCGATTTTTAGATTTCTCGACGTAGCCGCCACAATGACGTGCAAGAGAAAGTATCAATCGCTATTTCACACCGCAAACTGCAGACGATGCAAGTTAGCGTAGCCGCCCTCCTTAGCCAACAATTCGACGTGGGTACCGATTTCGACGATGCGTCCATCGACTAACACGACGATACGATCGGCCCGTTCTATCGTCGAAAGGCGATGGGCAATCACTAAGGTGGTACGGCCTTGCATGAGTTCATCTAAAGCGGCCTGCACTGCCCGCTCGGACTCGCTGTCTAAGGCAGAGGTGGCTTCGTCTAAAATTAAGATCGGTGCATTTTTATAGATGGCGCGTGCGATTGCCAATCTTTGTCTTTGCCCGCCAGAAAGACGCATGCCATTGTCACCGACAGTCGTCTGCAGACCTTCAGGCCACTCATTGACCAGCTCGCTCAAATGGGCGGCCTTGAGTGCGTAATGGATGCGATCCAAGTCAGGCTTCGCATCGCCATAGGCGATATTGGCAGCGAAACTGTCGTCGAACAAAACCACGTTTTGACTCACCATCGCAATTTGTTGACGCAAGCTTTTCAGTGAAATATTCGAAAGTAGCTGACCATCGAGCAAAATTTCGCCCTGGGTCGCTTCATAAAAACGTGGCACCAAATTAACCAGCGAGGTTTTGCCACCGCCCGACATACCGACCAAAGCAATCGTTTCACCTGCTTGTATGGTGAGATTGATGTCAACAAGTGCATTTTGTTCTTGAAGAGGATAGGCAAACGCAAGATCACGAAATTCTAAATGCCCTTGCGCACGTTCGGCTAACACCATACCTGTTTCGACTTCAGCCTCGGTATCGACCATGCCATACACCGATTCCGCTGCCGCCATACCACGCTGCATTGGACCATTCAAATCCGCCAGACGTTTAAGCGGTGTCAGCAACATCATCATAGCCGTAATAAAGGTGACAAAATCACCGACCGTCGTCGCGTCTTTACGCGCTTGCGCCATCGCCAACATGATGACGATAGCCACCGCAACGGAGGCCAAAATTTGTGTCAATGGCGTGGTAAATGAAACCGCCACTGTACTCTTCATCGTGAAGCGGCCTAGCTTCTTATTTTTCTCTTCAAAACGGTTTTGCTCGTAGTTTTGCCCGCCAAAAATACGTATCACTTGATGCGCGCGATTGCTTTCTTCGATCACTTGTGTCAGCTCGCCATTCACTTCTAAGGATTGCTGATTGAGCTTGCGCAAACGTTTGCTGACACCGCGCACCAAGAGTGTCATGCCCGGTATCAAAATCGAAGTGACCAAGGTCAACTTCCAGTTCAACCAAATTAAATACCCCATCAAGACCGCCACCGTCAGCGTATCGCGAAACAAAGTCGTAATCGAAACCTTGATCATTTCGACGATTTGCTGTGCTTCAAACATAATGGTGTTGATGATGCGACCACTCGATTCCGTATGATAAAAACCGACCGGGACATGCAAGAGCTTGGCAAAAATTGTGGCGCGTAATTCATTGAGTAAATTAACGGTGATGCGACTCATCAAATAGCTGGTGGTGAAAGTACAAAAGCCGCGTATCACAAAAATACCGATCAGAATGGCAGGCACATACCACAGCGGGAAAATAGCGGGTGCGATTTTCTGACCATGAACAACACCACCAAATCCAAAGTCAAGCAACTTCCCCAAGCCCCAAGGCAAGGCCAATTCCGTCAGCGCGGTGCCGCACATGGTGATGAGAGTCCAGAATAGATAGCTGCGGTATTGTTGTACCGAAGTCCAGAGGCGTTTTAAGATGGTGTTGTTGAGTTTTGCCATAATTTTTGTTTTTTATTTTCTTTGATGATTTTTGCTATCTGTTTCGTCGATAATTTACTTGTAATCGTAACTCTTCGTTTGCTGGTCGGGGGTAGCCCGACGGCTACTTACTTTTCTTTGCTTCGCCAAAGAAAAAGTAAGCAAAAGAAAGGCGACCACACTGCCACTGCCCTGCGGGT
>JAHFQV010000046.1 GCA_023259175.1 Oxalobacteraceae bacterium
TAAGGAAAACGAAATGAAGAAATCTAAATTGCTACTAGTTTTTGGATTGGCCGCTGCAATTAGCGCCATGACAGCCAGTATGAGCGTCACCGCAGCACCACGCACGATGGTAGAAACAACTTACTACAGCGACGCTGGGATGACGAATGAAGTCGGTTTTAAAATCAGGTTGTGCAGTGGTCGTACCATTAGCCGTGGCACGGTCACCGGATATTTTGACGTAAGCACCGAACCTTGCATGTAATTAAATTGTTATCAGCCCTTTTTAAGCGGGAATTTTCGTTGAGTCGAGTTTAAGCCAATGAAAATTGACGGTTTATCGCCCACGGCATGTGTGCTCAAACACAAATGCCGTGGGTTTTTTTATAAAAATTCGCCGAGTTCAAGTCACCAAATCCAGTTGCCAACTCAATTCCAACTCTCGCCGCGGTGTCCCTGCGCAAAAACCGCTATTTTTTGATCCAGATAATCCCAACCTAAGTTTTCCGTATAGTACATGGGTCCACCATGATGCTTGGGAAAACCATAGCCTTTGAGGTAGACAATGTCGATGTCGGAGGCACGCATTGCGATGCCTTCTTTGCGTATTTTTCGCCCTTCGTTTGCTAAAGCGAAGACTAAACGCTCGACAATCTCTTCATCTTCAATTGCGCGCTGCAAAAAGCCTTGTTCGGTCGCATGAGTTTGAATCAAATTTTCTACCCAAGCAGAAGGAATCGCCTTACGCTCACCTTCCCGGTAATCGTACCAGCCTGCATTCGTCTTTTGACCGTAGCGAGCTTGCTCGCACAAAAGATCCCCTAAACGCGAATACAGTGCCTGCGGATTTTGTTCGCGCCTACGTTTCC
Organism: Oxalobacteraceae bacterium; assembly: GCA_023259175.1. Lineage (GTDB taxonomy): Bacteria > Pseudomonadota > Gammaproteobacteria > Burkholderiales > Burkholderiaceae_D > Undibacterium. The sequence goes on from JAHFQV010000046.1 coordinate 849, forward strand.
TTATCGCCCAACTAATGTCATTACCCGCTAAATCATTCATGCGAAATGGTCCCATCGCAAAACCAAAATTTTCAATGGCGCGATCAACTTGCTGCGGGGTACAGCCCTCTTCCAATAAAAATGCAGCTTGCTTGGTGTATTGCTCCAACATGCGATTGCCAATAAAGCCGTCACATACCCCGGCAACGACGGCGATTTTTTTGATCAACTTTGCGAGCTGCAAGCAAGTCGCTAGTACCGCGTCGGAAGTTTGCGCACCACGCACGATTTCCAAAAGTTCCATGATGTGCGCGGGGCTAAAAAAATGTAAACCCACCACATCTTCTGGTCGCTGTGTGAAAAGTGCGATGCGATTTAAATCCAGCGTTGAGGTGTTTGACGCTAAAATTGCGCCAGGCTTCATGACCGAATCTAGTGCTTTAAAAACCGCCTCTTTCACGTCCATACTTTCAAATACCGCCTCAATCACTAGATCTGCATCGGCGATGTCTGCATAATCGCTGGTCGTCGAAATCAGTTGGCAACGTGCCTCGCATTCTTTCTCGCTCAGTTTTCCTTTGCTTACAGCGGCTTGATAAAGCTGGCGAATTCTCTTTTGGGCTGATTCAAGTGCCGCGCTTTGCATATCCAAGATTTGCACCGGATATCCCGCGTTAGCAAAACTCATGGCGATGCCCGCTCCCATCGTTCCCGCACCAATCACGGCGATACTTTGAATACGGCGGGGCTGAACTTCCGCCTGCAGGCCTTCGATTTTTCCGGCTAGACGCTCAGCTAAAAATGCATGGCGTAAGGCTTTTGATTGGTCCGAATTTAAAAGCTCTTGAAATAGCGCTCTTTCCGTTTGCAAGCCTTGATCAAAGGAGGATAGCGAACAGGCTTCAATGGCATCGATACAGCGTAATGGCGCTAACAGGCCACGCGATTTTTGCGCGAGTGCTGCACGGGCTTGCGCAAAAATATCTGGCGAAACAGCTACAGGTGATTGCGCGCGAATAAGTGGTAAAGGCCGAAGATCCGCGATCTGGTTGGCAAAATTCAATGCAATTTCCAAGCTCTCTTGGGTTTCATAGACTTGCTCAAACAAGCTAACGCCCGGCTGATCACATAATTCGCCAGCCTTCATCGCTTGGCCTGTTGTGATCATGTGCAGCGCAAGTGGGTAGCCTACAACACGCGGTAATCTTTGGGTTCCACCCGCACCGGGCAAGAGTCCAAGTTTCACTTCGGGTAAGGCGATCAGTGCGTCTTGATGTGCTAAGCGATAATGGCAAGCGAGTGCGAGCTCCAGTCCGCCTCCCATACACACACCATTGATGAGCGCGATAACCGGCTTAGACATGGATTCTATTTGCCCAATTAAATCGGGCAAACTGGGCTTAGCGTAAGTTTTTTCTGTGCCAAATTCTTTAATGTCAGCGCCTCCGGAAAAAGCTTTTAAACTACCGGTTAAGATGATCGCTTTAATGTGCTCATTCGCTTGCGCATCACTTAAATGCGCCGCAATCGCAGCGCGACTCGCATGCGATAACCCATTTACCGGCGGATTGTCGATACGAATAATGGCTAAACTATCTTTGCAGTCAAACTGTGCTCCCATCTTCACACTCTCCCATTAGTTTTATTTTAGTTTTTATTTCCGCTTCTATTTCCGATCCCTTTGCCGATCTTATTTCCACCCTTGTTCTCGCTTTTAATCGGCGTGCTTCGAATCGGTCTGCGGACTAAGGCCTCAGGGCGACTTGGTTTGCGCCCTATCGTTTCGGTCTCGCCGGATTCAATATTAATCTTTGCACCGGCATCCGTACCTAGCACCTTTAACAGGTAGGGCATGACTTCGCGTAGCGTAGCTTCGAGGGTCCACGGTGGATTAATGATAAACATGCCGCTACTATGCAAGCCGTAGCCATCGGGCGTGGGTCCACTAATGCTCAAGGTGACGTTAAGCCAGCCATTGGCAGGAATGCGTTTCAAACGATCTGGCAATTGCTTTGATTCGATACGCGCTAACACGGGATACCAGACTGCATACGTCCCCGTCGGGAAACGTTGTAGTGCATCTTCCAGACAAACCTTCACACGTCGATAATCATCTTTAACTTCATACGGTGGATCGATTAAGACTAAGCCGCGTCGCGAAGGTGGCGGCAATAAAGCTTTGAGTCCCTCAAAACCATCGCCCGCATTAATGATGACGCGCTTACCTCGAACTGTCGTGCGTTCCCCTTGTGCGGCGCGATGCGCGTCGAGCTTACGAAAATTTTCACTGAGAATTTTGATCTCACTAGGATGAAGTTCAAATAATCGTAAGCGATCTTGATCACGCATCAATTGATCGGCGCAATATGGCGAACCTGGGTAGTAACGCATCTTCCCGCTCGGATTGAGTGTCTTGACGAAATCAAGGTATTCCTGCAAAGCAGCCGGCAAATCATCTCTTAACCAAAGGGGCGCAATACCGGTTTCGTATTCGGCATTTTTAGATGCGTAGCCACCATCCAAAGAATACAAGCCCGCACCCGCGTGGGTATCGACATAGGTGTAAGCTGTGTCTTTTTGATTTAAATAATTCAAGAGCTGAATTAAGACGAAATGTTTCAGTACGTCTGCATGATTGCCAGCATGAAAGCCGTGGCGATAACTCAGCATATGGGGATTCCTTTGATTGAGGAGATATCTCGCGTAGATGAAGACAGGTTCATTACGCTAGAAGCTCGGTTTTGAAACGCGATTTTACCCTTTTTAGCGCCATACTGTACGTTTTATTGCATTGTTGATATGCAATGTGGGAAGCCCAGCGCTTGACAGTCAATCCAAGCCTGCCTATGATTTGGGCATTCGACAGTTTCTACGGAAGCATAGCTTTGAAATGAAGTCTCCACGCAAACTCAGCAGCTTATTCACTTTAGCGACCGCCTTGTTTTGTATGCTGTTCGTACAAGGGGCGATTGCCGCTTTTGTTTGCCCCATGTTGATCTCCTCTCCAAATTTGACGCACGCGCCCACTGAACAAATTATTGCGATGGACATGTCGACGATGCCCGATTGCGCAATGATGGAGGCGACCCCCATCAATCAATGTGCGACGATGGTGCAAGATCAGCATACCAAGCTATCCTCCGATACATCGCCCTTTCCCGAAGTTCAAGCTTTTATTCCCAATAGCTTATTTTTTGTTTTAGCAGATCAGCTCCAACTGCCAGCACGACCTACGCCTAAATTGATCGCGATTGAGTTCGATCAAGTCAAGCCCCCGCCTATTTCGATTTTGCACTGCTGTTTCCGGATTTAAAAAACCCCCAATAGTGATATTCGTTGTGTCTGCATTGCAAATGCGGCACTTCCGCATTCAACTTTTGGAGCTCCCATGTCTTTTCTTTTACCTGATTTATTTCCGGCTAAGGCGCAGTTTGCCCGCAGGCTTAGCCAACTCGTCACGCTCTCTAGTCTTGCCTTCCTCAGCCATTTTGCTTACGCGGCCAAAGAAACTGCTAATACACCGCTCAGTTTGCAAGCGGCGCAAGGCATAGCATTGGAGCGGTCACTGCAAATCAAAGCGCAAGATGCTATGGTCAACGCCTCTTTTGAGATGGCGAAAGCAGCTTCACAATTACCTGATCCCACGCTAAAGTTGGGCATCGATAACCTTCCGATACAGGGCGCAAATCGCTGGAGCCTGAATCGAGAAGAAATGACCATGCGTCGAGTCGGACTCATGCAAGAAATCACAAATAGTGAAAAGCGCCAATCAAAATCGGCACTTTATTTGCGCGAAGCTGATAAAAATCAAGCGACAAAAACCCTAGCCGCCGCCGGTGTTAAACGCGACAGTGGTTTTGCTTGGCTAGAACAGTATTACCTTCGAAAAATGCGCACGCTAGTCGAAGCACAAATGGAGCATGCTAACCACGAAGTAACGGCAATTGAAACTGCCTACCGCGCTGGGCGTGGTAATCAAGCCGATATTTTTCTGGCGCGTGGCGAAAAATTTAATCTTGAAAATCGTTTGAGTGAATTGCGTACCCGCGTCAATAAATCGCAAATTTTATTGGCGCGTTGGGTAGGTGATGAAGTCGAACGTAACTTGGCAGAACGAACGCCAGTCGTGGAGTTTGAACTAACGACGACGCAAATTGAAACGCGAATCGCCGCCCATGCACAATTACGTGTACTCGAACAGCAAGAAGCCATCAGTCAAGCGCAAATACAGCTCGCTACAGCCAATAAAAAAGCCGATTGGAGTGTAGAGCTAACGCTACAACAACGCGGATCGGCTTATGGCAATATGATCTCGGTGGGTTTATCGCGCCCGTTACAATGGGATCAGGCGAAACGTCAGGATAGAGAACTCGCTGCGCGTATCGCCAATCTCGAAGCCGATCAAGCCATGCGTCAAGAAGCGCAACGTGAAATGAACGCCACTGCACAAGCGGTATTCATAGCATGGAAAAATAGTCGTGAACGTCTGCAAAATTTTCAAGAAACCCAACTGAGCTTATCCCAAGACCGCGTGACAGCAAGCCTTGCCGCTTATCGCGGTGCAAAAATGACGCTGAACGAATTGATGATGGCGAGGCGTAATGCACTCGAGGTCGGCCTACAGCAATTGCAATTGGAATGGGACACAGCGAAATTGGAATTAGAATTGGATTATTTCCTAGGCGCGGACTTGGTGCATTATGCCAGTGTCGGCAAGGATCATTTAGTAGGAGAAGCCAAATGAATACGCGACGCTTTTTAAGTGTATCTGCCCTACTGACGGTTGCGCTCATCTTGATCTGGGCTGGCTATTACTGGGGTCGTCAACATGGTTTGCGCGAAAACACCTCGCAATCGACACAGAGCACGGAAAAAAAACCAATGTACTGGCATGACCCCATGGTGCCAGGGCAAAAATTTGACCGCCCCGGAAAATCACCTTTTATGGACATGGAACTCGTGCCAGTCTATGCGGAGTCTGGGAACGAAAGTGATGCGAATGCTGTCCACATTAACCCACGCATGCAACAAAATTTAGGAATACGTATTGCCGAAGTTCGGAGTGAAAAATTAGCGATGAATGTGCGTATGACGGGCACCGTGGGATACAAAGAAAGCGATAGCTGGACAGTGCAAGCCCGCAGCAATGGTTTTGTCGAGCGACTATGGGTGCGCAATCCCTATGAGTCGGTCAAAAAAGGACAGGCATTAGTCGATCTTTATGTACCGGAATGGATTGCCGTTCAAGAAGAATATCTCGCTACATTGCAATTACAAAGCGCCGACAAAAACCAATTCATCGAAGCTGCACGGCAACGTATGCGTATTGCAGGAATGAGCGATGAACAAATTCAAATCGTCATGAAGTCACATCAGCTGCAGCAGCACTTCACCATCCGCGCGCCAGCAGATGGGGTCGTCACCGAAATTGGCGTGCGTGAAGCGGCGAGCGTCAGTTATGGCACGAGTTTATTTCGCATCAATGATCTCCGCTCAGTATGGATAGATGCGCAGATTCCTGAAAGTAGTGTGGCGCAAATTCGCGTGGGGGATGCTCTCGAAATCGTATCCCCCAAGCTAGGGGCAGCCTCCATACAAGCGCGGCTCAAGGCCATTTTGCCTGAAGTAGATCCGCTGACCCGCACCCAAAAAACCCGGCTAGAAATCTCGAACAAAGAGGTACTTTTAGCGCCCGGCATGTTCGTCAATATTCTATGGCATAGCGCGAGCCCAACAGAAACACTGACGGTCGCATCGGAAGCCATCATCGTAACCGGAACGCGTAAGCTCGTCATTCTCGCGCAAAATGACACTGCGTTTTTACCCGTTGAAATACGCACTGGGCGAGAATCAGAAGGCAGAACAGAAATCTTAAGCGGGCTGAGCGCGGGTCAAAAATTGGTCGTATCAGGCCAATTTTTGATTGATTCCGAAGCGAATCTGAAGGGTTTTGGTTTGCGTAGCACGAGCACAACGCCCGCCGACGCGCACGCCAAGCAAGCAGTCGAAAACAGGGTGCAACCATGATCGCAGCCTTCATCAAACACGCCATCAAGCATCGCGTCTGGGTTTTATTAGTCAGCCTCGCGCTCACGCTTTGGGGCATGTGGGCGCTCTCAAAAACACCCTTAGACGCGATACCCGATTTATCTGATGTGCAGGTGATTGTCCGCACCAGTTTTCCAGGACAGGCACCACAAATTATTGAAAACCAAGTGACTTACCCACTGACGACCACGATGCTATCGGTGCCAGGCGCGAAGGTAGTGCGTGGCTATTCGTTTTTCGGCGACTCTTTTGTGTATGTGTTGTTCGAAGACGGTACCGATCCATATTGGGCGCGTTCACGGGTTCTGGAATATTTAAGCCAAGTACAAGCACGTTTGCCAGCGCAAGCGAAAGTGAGTTTGGGACCTGATGCCAGTGGTGTTGGTTGGGTCTATGAATATGCGCTAGTCGACCATAGCGGCAAAATGGATTTATCACAGTTGCGCGCTTTGCAGGATTGGTTTTTAAAATTCGAATTAAAAAGTATCCCCAATGTTGCGGAGGTCGCCAGCATCGGTGGCATGGTGAAGCAATACCAAATCGTGCTTGATCCAGACAAGCTCAAAGCCTATCGCATCCCACATCAAAAAATCATTGAAGCGGTTCAAAAAGCCAACCAAGAAACCGGAGGCTCAGTTTTAGAATTAGCAGAAGCCGAATATATGGTGCGTGCATCGGGCTATTTACTGTCCGTAGATGCGTTTCGACAAATCCCTTTGATGGTGAATGAAGCAGGTCTTGCGATTACATTAGGCGATGTCGCACAAGTGACGATAGGTCCGGAAATGCGTCGTGGCATTGCCGAATTAAATGGTGAAGGTGAAGTTGCCGGGGGCGTGGTGATCATGCGTTCAGGGAAAAATGCCTTAGCGACGATAGCCGCTGTTAAAGAAAAAATACAGCAACTTAAATCAGGTTTACCGCCCGGCGTTGAAATCGTGACGACCTATGATAGATCGCAATTGATACAACGCGCAGTTCATCATCTTGGTAGTAAATTGTTGGAAGAATTTGCGGTCGTCGCTGTCGTCTGTATCCTTTTCTTGTTTCACTTTCGCTCAGCCTTGGTTGCCATTATTTCGCTTCCCCTAGGCGTTTTAGCGGCTTATCTCATCATGCTTTATCAAGGCATCAATGCCAACATCATGTCCTTGGGGGGGATCGCGATTGCAATTGGTGCGATGGTCGATGCTGCGGTGGTCATGATAGAAAATGCGCATAAACACATCGAAGCTTGGCATCACCAACATCCCGATGAAAAATTAGTCGGATCGGAGCATTGGCGGGTGATCGCAGAGGCCGCAAGTGAAGTCGGACCGGCACTCTTTTTTTCCTTAATCATCATTGTATTGTCCTTCATTCCGGTATTTAGTTTGGAAGCACAAGAAGGTCGCTTATTTGCACCGCTCGCGTTTACCAAAACCTATGCAATGGCAGCTGCTGCACTCATATCAATCACCTTAATTCCAGTACTCATGGGTTTGCTCATACGTGGCAAAATCCCTGCCGAACACAGCAACCCTTTAAATCGTTTTCTGATACGCATTTATCTGCCGCTACTCAAGCAAGTATTGGCTTTCCCAAAAACGGTGCTGAGTTGCGCAGGCTTAGTGGTCCTAGTGAGTCTCTGGCCAATGTCGCAATTGGGTAGCGAATTCATGCCTGCTTTAGATGAAGGCGATTTACTGTATATGCCTTCCGCATTGCCAGGTTTAAGTGCCGGAAAAGCGGCGCAGTTATTGCAGCAAACGGATCGCTTAATTAAAACTGTGCCGGAGGTTGCGAGCGTTTTTGGCAAAGCAGGTCGCGCTGAATCTGCGACCGATCCTGCACCGATGGAGATGTTTGAGACCACGATACAACTCAAACCCAAATCAGAATGGCGCACTGGAATGACAACGGAAAAATTAATCGCCGAATTAGATCGTACCGTACAAGTCCCTGGGCTTTCCAATTTATGGGTGCCACCCATTCGCAATCGCATCGACATGCTCGCCACTGGCATTAAAAGTCCCGTCGGAATTAAGGTGTCGGGTATTGATTTACGCGAGATTGATCGCATCAGTTCAGAGATTGAAAAAGTCGTCAAAAAAGTAAATGGTGTGAGCTCGGCCTTGGCCGAAAGACTCAATGGGGGACGTTATATTGATATTCAAATTAATCGCCCTGCGGCGGCACGCTATGGTCTCAATATCAGTGATGTACAAAGCGTGGTAAGCGCGGCCATTGGCGGCGAAAATATCGGTGAAACGGTCGAGGGTTTGCAGCGTTTCCCCATCAACCTGCGCTATCCACGCGAACTGCGGGATTCTTTGGAAAAATTAAAACAACTTCCAATACTGACCGAACGTGGCGCCCACATCCAACTACAAGATGTCGCGCAACTTCAAATCACGGAAGGTGCCGCAATGCTTAAAAGCGAAAATGCCCGTTTATCCGGCTGGATCTACGTCGATATCCAAGGCCGCGATTTGCGCTCAGTGGTCAAGGATATGCAGGGCGCGGTCGCCAAAGAAGTCAAGCTGACAGCCGGCTATGCAATCGCATGGTCAGGCCAATTTGAATATCTCGAACGTGCCAGTGCGCGCTTAAAGATCGTCGTTCCAGTGACTTTAGCGATCATTTTTATTTTATTAGTGATGAGCTTTAGTCGTTTCGACGAAGCCCTACTCATCATGGCGAGCTTGCCTTTTGCATTGGTTGGAGCAGTTTTTTTCTTGTGGCTATTGGGCCATCATGTTTCTGTTGCCAGTGGCGTTGGCTTTATTGCGTTGGCAGGTTTGTCGGCCGAATTTGGTGTCATCATGCTGCTCTATTTGAAAAATGCCTGGGCTGGGCGAGTCGCGCAAGGACATCTCAGCGAAAGCGATTTATTGGACGCGATTACGGAAGGTGCCGCCTTGCGTGTGCGACCGAAGGCCATGACGGTTGCGGTCATTTTAGCGGGCTTATTGCCCTTAATGATAGGTGATGGCAGTGGCGCTGAAGTAATGCAAAGAATCGCAGCACCGATGATAGGTGGCATGATTACCGCGCCACTATTGTCGATGTTCGTGCTGCCTGCCGCCTACTTGTTACTGCGCAGGCGCCAATGCCGGCATCACGCGCTTACCGAAAATAATCAAGTCACGCTCGATGCCGTCTAAGTTGGCAACCCGTGGCAGGTTCGCCCAGATTTCAAAATTAAAGGAAGCAAATAAATTCATACTGGGCGTATTATGCGCAAAAATAAAACCCAATAAAGTATGCACTTGAAGTTGCGGTGCATACGCAATTGCTTCTTGCAATAGATAGCGCCCCAGACCTTTGCCGCGTGCATCTTCATGCAAATAAATGGAAAGCTCGGCCGTACCAGCGTAAGCCGGACGACCATAAAAATTTGAAAAAGAAAGCCAGCCTAAAATACCCGAAGCAATATCCTCCACGACCCATAAGGGACGGTTTTCTGGGCGATGTTCATGAAACCACGCCACGCGGGATTCTATAGAAATTGCTTCAGTATCGGCCGTCACTTGGCGTGAAGCGATGGTGGAATTATAGATGGCGACGATCGCGGGCAAATCATCAAGACGCGCAAGACGATATTGATAAGTCGTTCTTACTATCACAGAATTTTCACAGATTTTAAAATTTAAAGGGTATGCGTAGCACGCGAAGAACGCACAGTCGCACCCAACACTTCTTCCACGCGTGACTTAATTCTGATGCCACTATCGTCATTTGGAAAATGCACACCTATGCCCTGCGATTTATTATTTCCAGCACCTGCGGGTGTCACCCAAGCGACTTTACCTGCGATAGGATATTTGCTGGGATCGTCTAATAAAGTCAGAATGAGATAAATTTCTTCGCCCAGTCGATAGGATTTATTGGTCGGCACAAAAATGCCGCCGTTCTTTAAAAACGGCATGTAGGCAGAATACAAAGCGGATTTTTCTTTGATCGCTAATGAGAGCACCGATGGCCGAGACGGTGCTGGCGCGCTCGGTGCTACACTTGTTTCTTTAGGGGATTCCGCCATCACACTGTCCAATATTTACTTACTATCATCTCAAACGAAGTACCCAACCGGGTCTGTCCTAGCCAGTCTTAACGCGACTTATTTAAACACTGAGGAATATTCTAACAGCATATCCTCTAAAAATAATCGTGCAGAAAGCGGGTGCGCCGCAATTGCTTGTCTGTCCAATACGTTTTTTTGCAAACGCATGAGTTCCTCATTGCTAGCACGCCCTGCTAAATGTCGAATTTCTGCTGTGTATTTCGGATAATAGCGGATTTTCTGACATTGTTTATACGAAAATATATCGTAGAGCCAGCGCTGCAGGCAAGCCACTATCTTTGGCAACTCCAGTTTATGCATTTTTTCGGCTAATTTCAGGCTCATTTCTGTACTGGGTTGGCCTATCGCTTGTAAAAAAGCTTCCAAGTCCTGAGCATCTTCCGATTGCGCGGCTGCTAAGGCCAGTAAGGGAGCGCCACCTTGTTGCGCCAACCATGCCTGCGCATCCGGCAATCCTTGCTGCACCAACCAAGCGTAGGCTTGTTCGCTGGTTGGCACACTTAAGGCTATTTTGTGACAACGGGATAATATCGTTGGTAGTAAGCGATCCAAACGATGCGACACCAAAATAAAAACCGTGTTCGGATTGGGCTCTTCCAAGGATTTCAAAAGGGCATTCGCGGCATGCATATTGAGTGCTTCAGCCGGATACAGCAACAACACGCGCGTTCCGCTGCGATGCGTAGACATATTCATAAACTGAGCAATCGCACGCACCTGTTCAATCAGGATTTCTTTGGAAGGTGCTTTGCTCGCTTTGGCAGATTTTTTTTCGAGTTCCCCTTCTCCCGCGCCCTCGCCTACTTCGGAATTGAGCTCATCTTCTTCATCTAAAAGACCAGGGCGTATCCGTCGATAGTCAGGATGACTGTACTGCGACACCCAATTACAAGAGAGGCAGGCTTCGCAAGCATGGCCTTGATTGCTGGGCGACTCGCACAGTAAAGACTTGGCTAAATGCTCGGCAAAAAGTGTCTTACCGATGCCCTCCATTCCGTATAGCAAAATCGCGTGTGGCATGCGTTCGCGCATGCTCAGTATTTGCTGCCAAGAATTCGCTTGCCAAGGAAATAGATTTGAATTCATTGGTCTTTGAAAATCTTAAATAAAGAATCAATCATGGTGATCAAGCGACCTTAAAAGCAAGTCTAAGTGATGTCTTATCTCTGTTTGTATCAGTGCGATTTCGCGACTCGAATCGATCACGCGAAAACGCTGCGAAAATTGCTCGGCACGACGCAAGTATTCATTCCGCGTATCTTCAAAAAATTGCGCTTGCTCCTGCTCGAACTTATCTAAATTACGAGTGGCATCAAGGCGACTACGCGCCACTGCAATCGGTAGATCAAATAGAAAAGTGAGCTTGGGTTGTAATTGGGGATGCACCCAGCGTTCCAGCGTTTCTAGCTTTTTCAGATCGAGATGGCGGCCACCGCCCTGGTAAGCAAAACTGGCATCCGTAAAACGATCTGTAATGACCCACAGCCCTTGGTTTAAGGCGGGCTCGATGACTTGTGCGATATGTTCACGACGTGCGGCAAACATCAATAAAGCTTCGGTTTCCAAATGCATTTTTTCTTGCAATAGCAATTCACGTAAAGACTCACCCAAAGGCGTACCGCCAGGCTCGCGGGTGGTGATAACGTCGATGCCACGCTGTGCTAAAACTTCTTGTGTAAAAGCGATGTGGGTGGATTTCCCAGCACCATCGATACCTTCAAAGCTAATGAGTTGCCCTATCTGTTTCATGTTGACTCTTGAGAGAAGTAATTTGATGCTTAACGCTGGTACTGATTCACAGCGCGATTATGTTGATCCAAGGTTTCAGAAAACTGACTTGTGCCATTACCTCTGGCGACAAAATAAAACGCCTTACTCGGACTAGGATGCAAAGCGGCCTGTAAAGAAGCTGCGCCGGGTAATGCGATAGGCGTTGGTGGCAATCCCGCACGGGTGTAGGTATTGTAAGGCGTGTCGGTTTGCAAATCACGTTTTCGTATATTCCCCTGATAACGCTCACCCATTCCATAAATAACCGTCGGATCGGTTTGCAAAAGCATGCCTACCCTTAAACGATTTACGAAAACAGAAGCAATCATACTGCGATCAGAGGCTTGCCCAGTTTCCTTCTCAACGATGGAAGCCATAATCAAAGCATGATATGGATTAAGATAAGGCAAGTTCGCATCACGTTTGTCCCAAGCCTCTTGCAAATGGGTTTGCATAGCTTGGTAAGCTTGCTGATAGACTTGTAGGTCACTGCTATTTTTCGCAAATAAATAAGTGTCAGGAAAGAAAAGTCCCTCCGCTTGCGTAGTCGTACTTCCTAAACGACGCATCAATGCTTCGTCTGACAGACCTAAGGTATCGTGTCGAATGTTGGGGTGGGCATTGATCGCATTGCGCATTTGCGAAAAACGCCAACCTTCGATGATGCTCATACTGGCAAAGCTGAATTTACCGTCGACCAATTTACTCAACAGTTCACGTGGTGTTTCACCCACTTTAACTTCAAACGACCCGGCCTTGATTTTGCCCGCTTTTCCTTGACTGCGCGCCCAGATTTCAAATAACAGCGTTTCCATCGGGAGTCCAGCATCACGCATCTGCTGCGTTGCGCTTCGAATCGAACTTCCCGTCTTAATCGTAAATTCTACGCTAGAACCGGCCTGCAAAATCGGCGTATCAATCCAACGCAAGAGTCCATAAAAGCCAGCGGCGGTAAGGACTAGCGTCAACAAAATGAGCAGCGTTAAAATCTTTTTTATATAAGCCATCACAAAGAGAATCTGGGATAATCACAAAAAACTTCCCGCCATTGTAAATGGGAAAACGCCTCTATCGCAAAATTCAAGGAAATTTCAAATAAAATGAGCCCCGCACAAACAAGCTTTCAAACTATTTTTGGCGATGCGATTCCAGTGACAGCGCTAAATCAAGTGACGCAAAGTGGGTCTGCCTACCTTTGCCTCATTGACGACCAGAGCTTAGTATTCGCCACTGGCCCAGAGGCCGACAGCTTCTTGCATAGCCAATTGAGTAATGATGTCCTCCATTTACCCGAGGGGCAATCACGCTATGCGGCTTACTGCACTCCCAAAGGCCGCATGCTCGCGAGCGTTTTATATTGGAAGAATGCCTCGGGTCTATTTTTACAATGTTCAGCGAGTTTACAACCGGCTTTTCAAAAGCGCTTGCACATGTTTATCATGCGCGCCAAAGCGCAATTGCAAGAGGTCAGTAAAGACTATCTCATTTTAGGCGTAGGCGGACAGGCTGTGGATGCTTTACTCCAGCCCTATTTTGCCGAACTACCAAGCCAAGTCAATGATCTCGTTCATGCAGAGGCCGGAACGCTCATACGTTCACGTGATGCTTTCGGTGCGGCGCGCTATCAATGGCTCATTCCTAGCGATCAGGTAGCAGCCCTTGAAAGCCTGCGTGATTTAAAATCCACTAACGGCCTCACTATCGTCAATTCACACATATGGCAATTGGCTGACATCCTCGCAGGGGTACCGCAAGTGATTGAGCAAACCAAAGAAAAATTCGTACCGCAAATGATTAATTTTGAATTGATCGGTGGTGTGAATTTTAAAAAAGGCTGCTACCCGGGGCAAGAAATTGTCGCGCGTAGTCAGTACTTAGGCAAGCTTAAACGTCGCATGGCGATTGCCTTGATTGAAAACGAAGACCCACGTCAAGTGAGCGCGGGGATGGAAATTTACTCAGTCTCTGATCCCAGTCAGCCTTGCGGAATGATCGTCAACAGCGCTGCGCATTTTGGCTCAGGTGTTGCCTGTTTAGTCGAAATTAAATTGCTCGACCAAGAGCAAGGTCTAGTGCATTTGGGTTCAGCGACTGGGCCACTATTGCACTTTCTCCCGCTACCTTATGCTTATCTGGATGTCACGGAATAAGGAGGAAAAATAAACGTATGGATTGCTATATCTACTACCAGAGCCGTTGCCAAGACCAGGCATTAATTCTAGCTGCGGTACAAACATTGCGCACTCTTTTACCCTCGCCTCTCAAAGAGAAATTTCAATTACAACGCCGTCCCATCCCACGCAAGCAAACATCTAGCGATGAAACTGCATCGGACGTATTGATTACATGGATGGAAATTTATCACGACATACCCGATGACTTCGAAAATTTACTGCAAGAGATCGTGGTCAAATCGTCGATAGAGAAATGGACTGTGGCTGAACGTAAGATGGAATATTTCATCCCTGTTTTGCCTGCCCATAATCGTCACTGAAAGCCGAATTTCGTCAGAAATTCCGCCTCAATTTAGCCTCATTTTGCCTAGCGAATAACAAGACACGAAACCCTTGAAGAAGGTACGCTATTTGCATAATTAGGTATGCGGGCTGTAGCTATAAAGAATTTGCACCGTAAACAATTTGCCCGCGAAAGGAATTTAATTTCCTACGCCGATCAACCCTCGACTCGCGACTCGATATTCGCGACTCGATATGCGCCTGTTGCGTTATGAGGGAGTGCAAAATGTCTACGACAGAATTCAAGGCGAGTAGCTTATTATCTTCTGGCCATCAAACTTTTTCCTTGGCGCAGTTGATCAAAGTTGGCGACACAGATCATGCACAGGTATTGGTAATACGCGCTTACGATCGTGATGTTTACTCAGGTCAGCAATCCTATGACTACGGTTTCTTCACTTCACCGAATTCAGGAAAAATCAGCGCAGGTACGCAGATTAGTCCAACGACTTTGTACTTCGATCTCAAAGATGGACAATATGTATCGCGCGATACGGGCGAGGCCTTAGTCGATTTTAATTTTGTCAGCTCGGACCAAAACTATCGTAGCGTCTATCTCAGCTTATTTACCAATGACACAAAAAATGCCAGCTATGACAGCGTTTGGCTCGACCCACATTGGACACACCTATCCGATTTGAATGTCGTTACACGCATCGACTATGTTGATCCCACGCCCAATTCTGCGACACCGGAAGAAATCGCGGCGATTGCCAAATCTTTTATCGGCAAAGTCTGGAATAACGAAGGTTGCTGGCTATTGACCAGTAATATTTCCGCAGCCGCGGGCGCGTCTTTGCCTGTCGCCAGCGCTAAAGTTGACACCGACAATATTAGTGGTAATGGACAATGGCAAGTGGTCTTTAATGGCGGCAAACAAACCGGCGACTGGCGTGCTTTGCTGCAAGTGGGTGATGTCGTCGAGCTCGGATATTTGAATGGTAAAGGCCATATCGCAACCGTCACTTCCGGCACCGGGCATTTGGCGATGTGGGTGGATAATAGCGGCGAATCGGCGAAGGATGGCACGGCCAGTGACATCATCATACAAGGTGAACATTCGGTTGAAGATTGGACCAGTGCTGCCAATGATCATTCGGTGGTGATCTTTCGTTTATCGCCAAGCACTACGGCCACACCGAATCAATTACTGAGCACGATAGCCGCACCGCTTGTGACCGGGCACAATTTATCCATACAAGTGGATCATTCTTTACCGGTGGCGAGTTTATTTTCGATTCAAGATCCCAATCTCGCGCCCACCACTTTAATTCAAATTCTCGACGCCTCAGGTCAATCGCATATTCTGCTCAATGGCGCGCACAATCTCGCCTCGCCGGAAAAACAACAACTAGGTGCAGTGGTGGTTACCGCGAATGAATTGAGTAAGCTCAATTATCTTGCTAGTGCAGGCCCTCATGCACTCACCATCACCGCCTTCAACGGCAGTGCTTGGGGTAGTGCCAACCTCACCATTACAGGCTGGATCGACCCACCACCTACCGTCATCGGCGCCTCCATTTCCTTGCATGCGCAGTCCCAATTGTTCGCACTTTCATCGTGTTTTACAAGTAGCAGCGCGAATGGTAAAGCCATCACCGAATATCGCTTCATTGATGCCCAGCACACTGGGCAATTAGTCTTGAGTTCAGCGCAGATCAATTTAGCCAATAACGCGGAAGCCGCGCTCGGCATCTATCGCGTGAGCGCCGAAAATTTAAATGGCGTTAATTGGAAAGTGCTGGCCGATACCGCGACAGTGTCAGTGTCAGTCTCCGTATTCGATGGAACGCAATGGAGTGATTATGCCGATGTGACGATCGCTGGCCTGAACGAAGCGCCTACAGTGACACCGACTGCAAGGCAGACCCTCACGGTTGGACAAGCTAAGCCCCTGAGTGATTTTTTCACGATCAGCGATACTGATCATGATGCGATCAAGCTCATTAGTATTTACGATTTCTATGACAATATTCAACTCAACGGCGCAGTCGATCATTGCCCTTTTCAACATGCGTATGAAGTGACACTCGAAGATTTCGCCAAAATCACCTACACCGCGCCGACCACACTAGGTGGACTACAAGGCATTACTGTATATGCCTACGATGGCACGACCTGGTCTTCGCCCAATTCCATCACTTTTACCACGAGCGACCCACGTCCTGCGGTGGAAGCGGGTAGCAACTCGCAAGTCAAATTAAACCAATCAATCGCCCTTGCCGATTTATTTATCGCAGTCGATCCTAAGCATCAAGACATCCAACAAATTCAGGTGCAAGACCCCGTGGGCGGTGGCAAAATTAATTTGAATGGCGTGAGCAATCTCGCTTCCGCTGCAGAACAAGCGCAAGGTATATCACGTTTCAATGCATCGGATTTGACGAAGGTGAGTTATCAAGCCGGCGGGGAAGTGAGCAGCGAAACTCTCAATATCGCCGCGTCAAATGGCAGTGTATGGGGCGCGAATTTAGTGTCGGTGTACACGATAGATGATAGCCTGCCCGTGGTCTACGCTTCACCTGCTTATTTGGATGTCGGGCAGACCGTAAGCCTCAGTGAACTTTTTACAGCCTATGCGACTGCGGGTCGCACGCCGACACGCTACTTGATCAAGGACCCACAAGGCGCTGGCAATATCCTACTCAATGGTGCTCACAATATCGCAAATGAAGCGCAGGCTGGCTCCATCGTCATTGATGCGCGTGAACTGAGCCTTTTGCAGTATCGCGCTTCAGATAGTGCGCAAATTGAAAGCCTGACTATTTCTGCATTCGATGGCACAAATTGGGGGCAAGCGAATCTCTCCATTACTAGCCAAAACTTAGGGCGACCTGTAGTCACCGGTAGTTCAGTCACAGTACATGCCGGGCAAACGCTGACCATCCAAGATCTATTTAGCGTAAGCGAAGCGGGCAATGGAAAAGTCGCCGGATTTCAAATCACCGACACGCAGCATCATGTACAACTCAATGGTGCGGAAAATTATTATGCCAACGAAGAGTACAAAGGCTTCTATGGCATCTATCCCAAAGAATTAGAAAAAATCACCTATGTCGCAGGCGATGCCGGTAGTGAAACCATTTACATCGAAGCGGGTAATAATAAAGGTGCGACGAGCTTGGGGGCGGCAATTCACATTACGATTTTACCTAATCCCGTCATCACGCCCAACACAGTGAGCTTAAGCACAGGTCAAACAATTGCAGTACGTGATCTATTTAACGTCAGTAATCCTTCGCATCATGACATCCTTCAATACAAAATCATCGACCCTGCAGGCGGTGGAAGTGTCTATCTAAATGGGGCTAATAATCTAGCGACGGGTGAGCAACAGGGTGTGAGCATCATAGCGGCCAAAGATTTACCCTTACTCACCTATATTGCAGCCCAAGGTTATGCCGTTGATGCGCTCACGATCTCCGCCTACGACGGCGAAAGTTGGGGTGGCGACACCGTCGCCGTCACCAGCATCGACGGTACGCCTCCGCAAATTAAATCCTTGCTGAGTCAAATTGAGCTCAATGCCACGGTCGGTTTCAACAAATTATTCTCGGCAGAATCCCACACAGGCTTACCAATTACGATGTACCGTATCACTGACCCGTCGGGTGCGGGTAAGCTCTTACTCAACGGCGCGCACAACCTCGCCACATCCGAGCAAACTGCGCAACAAGGCATCAGCATAATCGCAGCAAAAGATTTCGGAAAATTGCAGTACGTAGGCGCTGAAACCAGCGGCGGCGAAACCATCAAGCTTGAAGCATTTGATGGGCAAGCATGGGGTGCGCTGAGTATTCGTATCGATAGCGTCAAAAGCACGCCGCCCACGATCACCAACACCAAGACATTCATCAATACCGGTGCAAGTACGCCATTAGGTCAACTCTTTAGCACCACCGACCCTGACGGACATGCCATCAGCTACTATATTTTTCAAGACACAAGCCAACAAATTGCGCTCAATGGTGCGCGAAATTTATGGTCACAACAAGAATCGAATGGCTTCTACTGGATCAGTGCTGCTGACATCACTAAGCTTCAATTTTCGGCGAGTCAAAATGGCGTATTTCACTTTAATATGATTATCAATGACGGCTTTAATTACAGCACATGGACCACCCAAACCGTCATTGTCGGCAAAGATCAACTGGTATTGCCGCCCACGATTTTGGCAAGCCAAAGCAGCGTTTCACTCGCTCAAAAAATCCCCCTAGCGCAGTTCTTTACCGTCAGCGATCCGCTCGAAAATGCAATAGTGCAGTATCGGATTCAAGACCCCACCGGCGGCGGTCAAGTTTTATTCAACGCTGCAAAAGACCTAGCGAGTAGTGCAGAACACGCGCAAGGAATCTTCGTATTTTCGGCAGAAGATTTGAGTAAAGTACAGTATCAAGGGGGCTCGAGTACGAGCATCGAAGCGCTTCATATTTCTGCTTATGATGGCGTGAATTGGGGTAGTGCCGAGATTGCGATCACAAGCGCTTTACTACCTCCCGTCGTGAGTGCCGCTAAAACCGAAATTGAGTTTGGCCATCAACTCCCCCTGAGTGAGCTTTTCAAAGTCCTTAGCGCTTCGGGCAATGCGATTTCTCAATACAAAATTCAAGACCCAGCACAAGGCGGACAGCTGCTACTCAATGGCGTACACAATTATGCCGATGCGACTCAGCTCACACAAGGTATCAGCATTATTTCAGCAAGCGACTTGACGCAAGTTGAATACGCTTCGGCCACAAAGAAAGGCAGCGAGACTTTATTGATCAGTGCTTTCGATGGTTTAACTTGGGGTAGCGCCAATCTCGCCATCGCAACGACTGATAATCGCCCACCAGTGATCGCACAATTGACTTCCAACGTGGATGTCGGTGCCATCGTCACCCTCAATTCCCTTTTTTCCGGCGTCAGCGCAAGTGGTCGTCCTATCCTCGAATATTTCATACAAGACCCGACGGGCGGCGGCATCTTGGGACTCAATTCGGCAAAAAATTTAGCCACCGCCAGCCAAACGGCGCAAGGCATCGTAGCAGTCAGCGCATTCGATTTACCCAATATGCTCTACACTGGAGCGAGTACGCCTGGCATTGAAGCACTCACAGTAACCGCATTTGATGGACTCAATTCCAGCACCACCCAAATCAGTTTAAATAGCGTCAGCCCTGCTTTACCTGTCGTCACCACCAAACCCATCACACTCCACCTCGGTGACCGCGTTTCATTAGCTGACTTGTTTAGCATTAGCAACCCAAATCAGCACCCCATCAAATGGTATTTTGTTCTAGATGCAGACCTTGGTATCGAATTAAACGGCGCGGCCAACTTGGCCGAGTCCCCGTATTACGACTACCACGGTCACTACGATTTCAATAACGACGCAGACTGGCACAAAATCTTGTATGTCGCCAGTCACTTAGGCACCGTTAAAATTGGCATGCAGATTGATGATGGATTCCACGTTAGCCAATATGTGGAAGAAATTATCACCATCGTCGCTGCGCCGACGATGGTGCATTCGGGTGATGTATATGTTTGACCGAATTTATCGATTAAATTCAAGTCAAAAATAAAATTATCGTGTATGCAAACGCTTAAAAAATTCCAGCAAGTCAAATTGGTATAGTAAGACAGCAAGCATAACGATGACAAGCGTCAAGATCAGCGAAATCCAGGTATTTTTTTTCATGATGAGTCTCAGCTTTCTTTAATAGTGGTCGGGGATAATTTTAGGACTCTCAAATAAAAGAGAGAGTCTCTCGTATGCTCATTTGGGTAGCGCGACGAGCAGGAATGAAGCTGGCGGCAATTGAAATTACGACGATGCAAAGCAGCCATACTGCCGCCGCCCCCGATGAAAATAATATCGGCAAAGACAGATCTGCATTCATTCCACTATTCACCAAGCCTAGGCAAAGCGCGATAGGGAGTGAGGCAATGGCTGCGATACACCAACTCATCACACCAATCAAAATACCCTCACCGATCAAATTTTTCAGTATGGTATTTGAGCGGCCACCGATGGCGCGCATGATGCCAAACTCGCGAGTGCGTTCCACTACACTGGTACCCATCGACGAAGCCAAACCGAGCGCACCGACTCCCGCCATCAAGATTGACATTAACATGAGAATGACGATCAAGACGGACGTATGCTCATCCAAGGCCGTGCCCAACATCATTTCGGTAATATTGATACGCGTTGCGATATGATTTTGCTCCAATGTAGCCGTAATATTGGCGGTGCTCGCCTGAATAAAATCGGCATCGTGCTGCTTCAAGGCGATGCGAAAAACCTTAGCGCCACCATTTTCACCAAAGACAGAATCATGGCTGGCTTGATTGATATACACTTGCGCGCCGGTCATGATTTCGCGAGCGACACCCACCAACCTCAGTTGCAGCGTTTTACCTGCGGCCGTCAAGGCGATATCGCTTCCCACTTGGGGCTGTCCGAAATAATTGAACGCTGCATTATTCAACACGACGGTATTCAATTCTTGCTCTTGCAACCAACGCCCCCGTAACATCTGCAAGTCGATCAATTTACTATTTCTTGGAACCGTAATTAAAGACAAGCTACCATGACCACCGTCCGGATAAGTTCTTTCCATCAGCAAGCCATCTGGACGCGATTTGCTCGCGTTGATTTCCTTCCACGATTCTGCGATTTTTACACCAGGCACGGTCTGGATAATCCTCAAGGTATTCGCCTCGCTTTGGAGTTGATTCAGAACAGTCTTAACATCATAGTGACGATCTTTTGCCGCTTCGACCAAGTTATCCTCCCAAGCATTTTTGACACTAATGGTGCCAATAAAGAGTGCTCCAGAACTCGCGAGTAAAAGTAAATTCATTGTAAGGCGGCCTGGGTGGCGAAATACATTGCGTAAGGCTAAAGCGAAGCTGCGATCCAAGCCGGAGAAGCGTGCCAAACTCTGCGCAAACCATCCTGCCTTTTTATCGCCGCGATGAATACCAAAATCGCTGATGGCTTCTCGCACCGTGATCTTGGTCGCTTGAGCGATCGGCAACCATGCAAGCAACATCGGCAGCACTACGCCGCAGGCTAGTGTCAGCGTGTAGACCCACCATGGCTGACTCTTACTCAGTAAATTAATGTTAAAAAGTTGCGCGCCCACATTCGATAAAATCCCACCAGCATATAGACCCAAAGGGAGGGCGAGTAAGGTCGCGATTGCCCCTACTAAAAACACAAAAATCAAATACATTTGCGTGATTTGCCAAGCGCTAGCACCAATCGCCTTCATCACGCCTATTTGGCGTATCTGCTGTGCGAGAGTCGCGCGCACCATCGTTGCTGTGAGCACCGCACTTAAGAATAAAGCGGTGAAACTAAACACTAACAAAAGTAAAAGTACGCCCGTCATTTGCCCCTGATGGGGGTGTAACCCCGCTGGGGGAATACGGATATTGTTAACCTTGTGCCCCTGCTGATTCAACCAAGTCGCAAGTTGAGCTACCCGTGTATCGATCAATGCTTGGTCAAAACTGATACGTCCTGCATCATCTCGCACAAGGACTTTTAGAGTCTTAAGTTTGGCCTCAGGATTCAACAAATTCAAGGTCGCTGGTGTGATGTAGGCATACACGTTTTGCTCTTGCCAAGCAGGTGCCAGACTAGGATCATGCACTACGCCGGAAATGTTTAAGCTGTGCGCCACGCCATCTTGAGTTTTGATGTTGACGGTTTCACCTAAGCGATGCAGGCTTAATTTTAAAGCCTCGCGCTCGAGTAAAATACTTGCAGTCGACGGACTAATCTCGCCAACCTCGTGGGTAAAGCGACTCAATTGCATATCCTTGAAATCTTCTATGACAAAGAAGGTCGCCGACAGCCAATTGTCTTTTTTCACCTCAATGCGCGCACGTAAAGTGGCGCGCGCTTCGGCAGCAGCAATGCCGGGTTGCTGGCGCACTTGGGCTAATAAATCCGCGTCAATGCTTTCCATTTCCAGAGACGCAGCCGCTGGTAAAGTCGCTAAATAATTCCTGCTCACTTCACGCGTTAAGCTGGCATAGGCACTGAGGATGGTCGTTACCACCAAGACACCAAGGGCAATTGCCAACACCATCATAGCAACCCGCCCTTTGGCAAACTCTACATCGCGCATCATCTTAGTCCAACGCGGTGACCATAAATTTTTATGCATAGCGTTGCCCCTGATTTATTTGAGCCGCTGCGTCATCGACATTTGAGGTCAACTCGGGAACACAACTGGTACTAATCACGCCATCGACCAACAAAATCGAGCGGGTGAAGTAGCGGCTATAGTCGCGTTCATGCGTCACCATAACCACCGTTTTACCCTCTTGCACTAGCTGAGCAAACAATTGCATGACTTCATCGGAAGTATGGCTATCCAAATTACCCGTCGGTTCATCGGCCACCAATACTGCCGGATCATTTGCCAATGCACGCGCAATCGCTGCGCGTTGCTGCTGCCCGCCCGACAAATCAGCCGGAAGTTTATCGGCTTGTTCCTCAATACCTAATTTCTGCAACAGCTGAATGGCACGTGGCCGTCTCTCAGCTGCGCGATAGCTGTTGCAGAAGTCCATCGGTAGCATCACGTTTTCGACCACCGTCAAACTCGGCAACAATTGAAAGAACTGAAAAACGACACCGACATGTTGACCGCGCCAACGCACCAGTTCTTCTTGAGTTTGGCTATGTAGAGCCACACCCGCAATCGTGATTTCGCCGGCACTAGGATAATCGATGCCGGTTAACAGATTCAGCAAAGTGGATTTACCACTCCCGGATTTCCCTACTATCGCGACAAATTCCCCTTGCCCTACAGATAAATTAATGTCGGATAAAGCCATAAAACTACCAGCGGCTCGCACATAGTCTTTGCTAACATGTTTCAGTAAAATTAAAGGTTTTTTCATATACTTGTCCTTGAAGTTCATTGAGAAATAATTTGGTTTATAAGAGTCTCCACTATCAACTTGTCGCGCTACCGCCTTGTTATGACAATGACGCTATTAAAGTGCCTGAACATTGCTCCAATGTTTCCCGCGCCTTCATTTTTGCAATCGCATGTTTCTAGCGCGCTTACAGCAACATTCAGAAACAAAAGTGTCGTATGCGAACAGAAAAATACGCTATAAAGTCAGCATGGAAAAAATTGACCACTTATTGATTGTTGACGACGACCCTGAGATTCGCGATCTATTGGCGCAGTATCTTGAGAAAAATGGATTTAGGGTGAGCACAGCGGCGAATGGCAAACAAATGCGACAGCTACTCGTGGCACCGCAAACACTGGCGATTGATTTAATCGTGCTCGACTTGATGATGCCTGGCGAAGACGGCCTAAGCTTATGCCGTGACCTACGTGCCAACGGTGCTTGTACGCTACCGATCCTGATGCTCACCGCCATGAATGAGGAGGCCGATAGGATTTTGGGTCTGGAAATGGGCGCCGACGACTACTTAAGCAAACCTTTTGCATCGCGCGAGTTATTGGCAAGAATACGCGCGATTTTGCGTCGGGCGAGAATGCTGCCGACCCTAAACCAAGCGATTGAGAGTGCCAACATCCTGCACTTTGGCCAATGGCGACTTGACACCACAGCGCGCCATTTGCTCGATAGTAGCGACATGATCGTTTCCCTAAGTGGCGCAGAATATCGGCTATTGCGCGTGTTTCTAGACCACCCACGGCGGGTCCTCAGTCGCGACCAATTACTCAATTTAACCCAGGGTCGAGAGGCCGATGTATTCGACCGTTCCATCGATATTTTGGTCAGCCGTTTACGCAAGCGTCTAGCGGACGATGGCGGTGGCACCAGCTACATCAAAACCGTACGTAACGAAGGCTATGTATTTTCCGTCGCAGTGGAAACCCAAGCGACCAAATCATGACCCAAGGCCTCATCTCTTTTTTGCGAAAATTCACACAGCGTCAATTCTTACCTAGAAGTTTATACGGCAGATTGACCTTCACTTGGATACTGGCGCTCCTATTGGGGCACTTTCTAAATACGGCGGTTTTTTTCATACACGAAATTGACGGCGAGCGCGTCATGGCAGACTACTATCTGCAAAAAGATGTGGTCAATCTAGTGCAATTATTAGAAACAAGTAGCCCCGACCAGCGAGCAATTTGGATACGGCGATTTAAACGTGATAACTATCAATTCTCTCTGCAAGCCGTCAGCACTACAGGGGTCAAGAATCCGCATTATTTACAAGAATTAACGCGAGCAATTGCCGCCGATCTTGAATACAATTTGGGTCGAAAATACAGCTTACACAGTACAGGACCGATCAAGCGTGCCTTTGATTTTGAACTGCGTAGTAGTCAAGATGAGAGTAAAAATTTCGTCAACAAATTTGATGTAACACTCCAATTGCAATTACGCGATGGCACCAACTTGACCGTTCAAGCGCGCAAATACAAAGCTCCGCTACGCGCCTTACCTGCCATCATTCTAGTAGCTCAAGCCCTCATTTTGGTGCTATTTACTTGGATCGCGGTACGTCAAGCCACCCGCCCCTTACAAAGACTGGCACAATCTGCCGATCGATTAGGCACTGTACTCAATTGCGATGCCTTATCAGAAACGGGGCCGAGCGAAGTCGCCAACGCGGCGGCTGCATTCAACCGTATGCAACAACGCATCAAGGATCATTTGGCAGAACGCATGCAGATTTTGGCGGCAATTTCACACGACCTGCAAACGCCCATCACCCGAATGCGGCTGCGCGCTGACTTACTAGAATCGGAACAACAAAAAAATAAGCTGCATATTGACCTCGACTCTATGCAAGCCCTAGTCGAACAGGGCATAGCCTATGCGCGCAGTGCGCAAAGCGTCACGGAAGCCTTATGCCGCATCGATTTTGATGCGCTCCTTGAAAGTATGATTTTTGATTACAGTGATGCGGGTCAAATAATTGAATTACGAGGACACTTCGGCCATGCGCTCACAACTCGACCCCATGCCTTACGTCGCATATTGAGCAACCTGATCGACAATGCTTTGAAATATAGCGGCCAAGTCACGGTACAAATTCGTAGCACGCGCACCGAACTAGAAATCGCGGTACTTGATGATGGGCCGGGCATTCCAGAAGAAGAATTACAGGCCGTTTTACAGCCGTTTTACCGCGTCGAAACTTCACGCAACCGTAGCACTGGCGGTACCGGTTTAGGTTTGGCAATAGCTTGGCAACTCAGTTTAGCGCTGGACGGGAAATTAGTGCTTAGCAATCGGGATGAAGGCGGCTTGCGCGCTTCCCTCACACTCCCTGTGGGGACGACTATTTCTTGAAACTCAGAACAGAAATTGCGCTCAAAAATAAGCGCAAAATACCGATATTTTCATTCGTTCAAACTCGCATCTGAGGCGGCCTTGCACTGTTCGCCTCAGGTTCACGCGATGAAAAATTAGCTCAATTCTTCCAGACGTAATTGCGTTACCGCCCCTTGTACTGAGGCCAGTGCTTCAATTTGCGCAACGGCTGCACGCATATTTTTTTCCTGCGTCTGATGCGTCAACATAATGATGTCGGTGCAGGATTCGCCTTCACCCGGTTCCTTCTGCAACATCGCATCAATAGAAATCGACAGGGAGGCGAGTATCTTTGTAACGTCAGCCAGCACGCCAGGTTGATCGGCAACTCGCATGCGCAGATAGTAGCTGGTAATAATTTCCGTGATCGGCAAAATCGGCAAATTGCTGAGCGAATCGGGTTGAAATGCAAGATACGGCACACGATGCTCAGGGTCGGCCGTCGCCAAGCGCGTAATGTCCACTAGATCCGCAATGACCGAAGAGGCGGTCGGTTCAGCACCCGCCCCTTTTCCATAATACAAAGTCGCACCCACTGCATCGCCGAACGCTAGAACTGCATTCATCGCCCCTTCAACATTGGCAATTAAACGCTTTTCAGGAATGAGCGTAGGATGTACCCGTAATTCAATCCCCTGATCGCTACGCTTGGTAATACCCAAAAGTTTGATGCGATAACCCAGCTGCTCGGCATAAGCAATGTCGATGGCCTCAAGTCGGGTAATGCCTTCCACATGCGCTTTATCAAATTGCATAGGGATGCCATAGGCAATCGCCGCCATAATCGTCAGCTTATGCGCAGCATCAATACCTTCGATGTCAAAAGTGGGATCGGCTTCGGCATAACCCAA
>JAHFQV010000140.1:0-4750 GCA_023259175.1 Oxalobacteraceae bacterium
AGGATTTCATGTTTTCTCTTTCATATAAAAATTTTCTGGCCTCTGCAGGAATACAGGAATAAGACTTCCTGCATCCTTAACACAAACCACTCGAATTCGGTTGACGACAGCAATGATCAATCATCGTCTTTCTTAATCTGGCTCTCGCGTCTTTGCAAATAAGCGCCGCGAATAAACACGTACTTATCAATAGCCGCTTCCTCGATTAAGTTCGTCGCATCCAATGCCTCGGCACGCTTATCCAAAATCCGTAAAACCGAGGTCGCATTGCGTATCGGGACTTTGGTTCGGGAATACAGCAAATCCCCTTTCACATCGACCGACATGGCCAAAGTATCCCTGAGCGTTGACGCTCCAAAAATAGGCAGAACCACATAGGGACCAGAAGGCACCCCCCACACACCCAAAGTCTGACCAAAATCGGCTCTATGCTTAGGCATACCACCTGCACTGGCGACATCAATCAAGCCTCCGATACCGATGGTAGAATTGACCGCAAAACGCATCAAATCGTTCACACCATCAGCCACATTTCCTTGCAAAATATTATTCACTGCAGTCCATAAATCTCCGGCATTACTAAAGAAATTCCCGACTGCCGTTTGCATAAATCCCGGTGTGATTTTTTGATAGACCTCCGCCGCAGGTTTTAGCACCACAGAGTCTAAGCCCTCATTAAAAGCAAACATTTTCCGGTTATAGCCTTCCAGGGGATCATCAGGATTATT
Source organism: Oxalobacteraceae bacterium (assembly GCA_023259175.1). Lineage (GTDB taxonomy): Bacteria > Pseudomonadota > Gammaproteobacteria > Burkholderiales > Burkholderiaceae_D > Undibacterium. The sequence goes on from JAHFQV010000140.1 coordinate 729, forward strand.
ACCTATGCCCGTGGTTTCACTCACCTTTTCCAAGGTCGCAAGTGCCTTTGTTTTCACGGTCGTCACGGTGGTGCAAGCACTCATGCCAGCAACGAGCATCAAGATCAAACTCAAACGTAGGAAAAATTGTCGCCCTAAGGATTGTTGACCCAACGATTGTTGACCCATAAGTTTTCCACCCATTAGCAAAGACAAAGCGCTCATTTCTTCTCATCCTTCCCCTCAGCCGCTTTACTAAACAAAAACTGGCTGATCAAATTTTCCAGAACAACAGCCGATTGCGTCATCGTAATTTTATCGCCGTTCGCCAAATTATTCGTGTCACCACCCGCTTCCAAACCGATGTACTGCTCACCCAATAAACCAGCAGTGAGGATTTTTGCAGAGGTATCTTTCGGAAAGCTATAGCGCTTTTCCATTTTCAATATAACCGTCGCCTGAAATGTTTTATCATCAAAACGAATTTCGCCCACACGTCCAACGACCACGCCTGCACTCTTCACGGCGGCATTGGATTTAAGGCCACCGATGTTGTCGAATTTGGTAATCACATCGTAGGTTTTTTCAAAGGAGAGACTACTCATATTTCCGGCCTTCAAAGCCAAGAAAAGCAAAGATGCCGCGCCTAAAAGCACGAACACGCCAACCCAGAAATCAATCGATTTTTTTTGCATACTTTACCTCTTACAATGATAGAACAATGCGCTTACGCCGCACCATCCTCATGTTTATTCAATTCAAATTTATTGGAACATCCAAGCCGTCAACAAGAAATCTAACCACAGCACCAAGAGCGAAGAAATCACCACCGTGCGAGTGGTCGCACGCGCCACACCTTCGGGTGTCGGCATCGCTTCGTAGCCTTGGTAAAGCGCGACAAAAGTAACGGCAAAACCAAACACGATACTTTTTATAACGCCGTTTCCTATATCTTTCATCACATCGACTTTGGCCTGCATTTGCGACCAAAATGCACCGTTGTCGACACCGATAAGCTCCACCCCTACCAAGTAACCGCCGATGATACCCATCGCACAAAAAACAAGACTTAGGACGGGCATCGCCAAGATACCTGCGACAAAACGTGGCGCGATCACCCGTTGCGCTGGATTGACCGCCATCATCTCCATGGCAGACAATTGTTCATTCGCTTTCATCAAACCAATTTCGGCCGTCAAGGAAGTTCCTGCCCGCCCAGCAAACAAGAGCGCGGTCATCACCGGGCCTAATTCACGCACCAAGGCCAGCGCGACTAAGACCCCGAGCGACTCGCCCGCACCATAATCATTCAGTGCATAAAAGCCGAGATATCCCAAAACGAAACCAACAAATAGTCCCGCAATCGTAATGATCATCATGGAATAATTGCCGATAAAATGCACTTGGTCGAACACCAATTGTGGACGTCGCCAAAGTGGTGCGACATTGCCTATCATGCCGAAAAAACTGCGACTAGCATGCCCTAGGTTCGCAATCGTTTCACGCGCAAATCGCCCCAGATGCTTAATCATTTTTTCCATCATGCACCCTCGCCCATCTTTGGTTTTAAACCCAAACCTTCAGCCAGGCTCTTGCCAGGATAATGGAAAGGCACCGGGCCATCATGCTGAGCATGGACAAATTGCTTCACGTAGGGATCGCTCGATTCCAGCATGTCGGCAGGTGTCCCTTGCGCCACGATTTTCCCTTGTGAGAGGAAATAGACGTAGTCCGCAATGGCAAAGGTTTCGTGCACATCGTGCGACACCACGATACTGGTAGAGCCAATCGCATCATTCAAATTACGTATCAAAGTCGCCGTCACACCCATCGAAATCGGATCGAGTCCAGCGAAAGGTTCGTCATACATCATCAAGCGAGGATCGAGCGCGACCGCACGTGCCAGCGCAACCCTGCGCGCCATGCCGCCGGAAATTTCCGATGGCTTTAAATGCGCCGCATTGCGCAAACCCACCGCATGCAATTTCATCAGCACCAGGTCGTGCAACATGCTTTCGGGGAGTTGCGTATGTTCGCGCAAAGGAAAGGCGACGTTCTCAAACACCGTCAAATCGGTGAACAAGGCACCGTGCTGGAACAACATACCCATCTTCCGTCGCAGCGTGTACAAGGCAGGTGTACTCAAGCTATGCACCTCTTCGCCGTCCACCTGAACATGACCTTGCAGTGGCACAAGCTGGCCACCAATCAAACGCAGTATGGTGGTCTTACCGGAACCTGAACCGCCCATCACAGCAATCACTTTGCCACGCGGGAAATCCATGTTGAGACCCGACAAAATAGTTCGGTCGCCATAGGTAAATTGCAGATTACGAATTTCAACTAAATTGGGCACGAAGATCAATTTTTAGTAGTAAAGGCAAGATTGTAATCGAGAACCGGGAATCGCGTCGAAAAGTAAAAAATTTCCATAAGTATAATTATGTGTAAAAATTCTGAAAAAATTTAAGTTAATGGCGCTAAATATCACGATTCGATTTCAGATGAGAATTAAATTTCCAAAAAACCCCGCATGGCTTTTAAAAATAAATGAACCCAAAGTCATTAAGCATAAATTTGTTGCTCATTTGCCGCTCAGATGTCACCGCGCCGAACGCTCACGCAAGCGCTTTTTGCGCTCCGAGGTAAAAGCCCACCAAACTTGCGCAGGCTCCCCCGCCATAAATCGTGTGATCGAAATAAACACATCTATCACACATGGATCGTGTTGGCACTGATTAATGGCGCAGAGTTGCTCATAGAGCTGATAAGGACAACGTCCCAGTACTTGTTCGGGTTCGAAGATGCCCAGCAAGCGCAAATCAACCGCACTCGCAGGACCAATATTCGGCAAATCGGTCAACTGCTTGACTTGGGCGCGTTGTACTTTACTGGGATGCATAATTCCTACTTCGTCATTTTTTAAATTGAAAATATTTGATAGCGCGCGATTGCGGCACTGTTACCTCACTTTACTGAGCATAGGTAAACCTAACAGCGACCAAACCCAGCGTAAACCAAAAACTCTGCCACGCATTTTCTTTTGGTCTCACCTCCGCATGCGTGAGGCTGCGGCGCTGTGCCAAGTAGTAGCCCAAAGCCGCCGAACCCAAGGGGGCGAGTATCAAATTGGCGATGCGTAGACCCGGCGCGTGCAACCAAGTATGCGGAAAAATGAGTAAGCTCAGCCATGCCAGCAGTGCGCCCACCAAAAAACATACGAAACAAATCAGCCACGGGCTGGTCGGCTTGCTGGACGCTTGCGATCGCGCATCAAAGTCAAACAAGTCAAGCAAGCTGCTGGAAAAAACCTCTCCCAAGAATTCGAACAAAACTTGAAAAAGCACCAAAATAATCTCTTCCACGATAGGCCTCTTTTTTTGTGCTAGCCGCGCGCTAGGAAAGGTGTCACCTTGGCCTGCAGTAGCCGTATCAAAATCGGGTCCATGAAGTCGTAGTCATCAGGAATATCCAAGCAAATCACCCGCGCCTTACCTAAATGTTTTTTGAACTTTTTTGAGAGTTTATTTTTGTGCGCTTTTTCCATCACAAAAATGAGATGCGCCCATTCCAGCAACTCGGGTGTTACCGGATTATCCGCATCATTATTGAGACCGGCAGAACTACATTCACAAGCTGAATAGGAGGAAAATACTTGCTCCGCTGTCGGGCTTCTGAGTTTGTTTTGACTGCAAATAAACAGCAGATTTTTCATAATTTTTTCATCTCTAATGGAAGTACATCCACACCATAATTTGCGCGAAACTTAAAGCAAATTTGTTCAAGTATTTACGCAACCACCCAGCCCACTACAAAACCCGTCATTCCCGAGCGCTTCTGTCGGGAATCCAGCCTTACTTTTCAGCGACAAAGGGCGCTGGATTCCCGCCAAAAACTCGCGGGAATGACGTTGAAATGGGTTGGGCAAACTTGAGCCTTTTCTCCGAGACAGCGCGCTAAATAATTGCGGTTTTTCATGATGTGCTCAATTCTATAGGAATTCCATCCACGCCTTCATTTGCGCGAAACTTAAAGCAAATTTG
>JAHFQV010000140.1:4760-7419 GCA_023259175.1 Oxalobacteraceae bacterium
GGGCAAACTTGAGCCTTTTCTCCGAGACAGCGCGCTAAATAATTGCGGTTTTTCATGATGTGCTCAATTCTATAGGAATTCCATCCACGCCTTCATTTGCGCGAAACTTAAAGCAAATTTGCTCAAGCATTTACGCGACCACCCAGCCCACTACAAAACCCGTCATTCCCGAGCGCTTCTGTCGGGAATCCAGCCTTACTTTTCAGCCACAAAGAGCACTGGATTCCCGCCAAAAACTCGCGGGAACGACGTTGAAAGTGGTTAGGTAAACTTGATTCCCGCCAAAAACTCGCGGGAATGACGTTGGCAGGGGTGGGGTAACCTTGAACTTTTCCTCTGTGACGGAGAACTAAATAATTTCGGTTTTCATGATTTTTCATCTCTATGAGAATTACATCCACGCTTTAATTTGCGCGAAACTTAAGCCAAATTTGCTCAAGTATTTACGCAAACGATCGGCATCATTGGGATTATTTTTGTCTTTACGACTTTGCTGAAAGAGCGAGCGTCCCGCCTCCGATAAGCTGCTGGCGCTTTGGCAGCTTTGGATTACATAGCTTAATTGTACCTGATCGAAAGGGTCCAATTGTTCACGTAGTCTGTGCCAGTCGGGATGACTAACATCCATCCCGCCAACTACATCAGTCTCTTTCCAATCGGCATTTTTGTGTTGTAGACGCTGTAGCTCACTCGCGACGTTATCGCCATCAATCCGTCCAGCCTCTGCCAAAGTTGCCATGCGTAGCAAGCTGGCGGACAGGTCGCGAAAATTGCCTGGCCACTGTGCTTGAGGCGATATGGCGTAACGCAAATACGTTTTTTTGGCGTCAGAATTAAAGCGAATCTTCTGATTAAATTCTTGCGCGATACGCTCCAATTCAAAATCGAGATTCGGCTCTACATCTTCCCGTCTATCTTTCAAACCAGGCAAATGATAGTGCCAGGTATTGATGCGAGCGAAAAGATCTTCACGAAAACGGCCATCGCGCACATCTTGCGCTAAATCTCTATGGGTGCCAGCAATCAATTGAAATTGACTCGCCACTTCTTGATCGCTGCCCAAGGGGAAGAAACGTTTTTCTTCCACCGCTTTGAGCAGCATGGCTTGTTCATCCAAACCCAGTTCGCCAATTTCATCGAGAAAGAGTAAGCCTGCATGCGCCGTCATCAGATAACCAGCACGCGCTTGCAAAGCCCCGGTAAACGCCCCTTTGACATGACCAAACAGCGCCGACATCGCGCCTTCACCGCGCAAGGTAGCGCAATTGACATCCACAAACGCGCCCTGCAATTGATGCTTGGATTTCTTCAATTCGTAAATGCGCCGAGCGAGAAACGACTTGCCAGCACCAGTAGGGCCAGTCAGTAAAATCGGCGTTTGCGAACGCAAAGCGACTTGCTCAATTTCTTCTATGGTGCGGTTAAAACGCGCATTGCGGGTGGCAATACCGAACTTGAGAAAGGACACATCTTCCTGCCGCTCTTGCTCAAAGCGACTGGCGAGCTGATTGTATTGCGACAAATCCAAATCCACCAAGGTCAACTCGGCGGTATTGGGAAAACCATTGCGCTTGGGTGGTGCGGTCTGCAACAGCTTGGCCGGAAAATAGCGTGCTTCAGTCAACAGAAACAAACAAATTTGCGCCACATGGGTACCCGTCGTGATGTGCACCCAATACTCAAAAGCCTCGGTATCAAACGTATAGCGCCGCACGTAATCATGCAGTGCCGAATACACCTCGACAAAATCCCAAGGGTCGCGTATCGCTAATTGCACCGGCTCTAGCACGGTTTCGGGCGAGACCCGCTGCAAGTCTTCTTTTACCACTTTTAAAAGCGGCGCACTATTCCCGGTGTGAAATAAGACCAGCCGCTGCACCAGCACATCTTCTTGCTGACACAGGGCGATGGTTGGGCGCCAGCGTTCCCAGCGGCTGGCACTAAAGCCAGCATCTAAACTCGTCCCTAGAAAACCAAAAACAACTTTATCCATTTAGATAATCTCATATTCATTTGGATCAAGAAGTCGATTTTCCATGAAGATGCGATTTTTTGCAAGAGCCCGCAAACCAGAAAATATCTGCAAAAAATCAAAGACTTAGGAAAAGTGTTTGTTCGAACACGAAAACTGGCACGCTTTTCGCAATATTGAAATTATCCGCAAGGAATTGGTGTGCAATAAGTCAGGCTTAGTTTGCCCTACTGGTACATTTTTCTGAGACTGAAATCCTATTCAAACCTCATAGAAAGTATGTATGCCGCCACCAAGAAATTGCAGATACGGGCGATGGTAGTGGAAACAAATCATACGATTTTTGGGTTCGACTCCCAACATCGCCACCCAATGGTAGCTCATTCTGGTAGAGCGACAGACTTGTAATCTGTGTGTAGCGGGTTCGAATCCCGTCCAAACACCTTCAAACGGTGACTATGTTGTAAATGCAGTACTGGGTGGGTGTAGTGCAAGGGCTAGTAGCAAGGCCTAGTGCAAGACACTGAATCATGTCCGAGAACGGTGGCCTCTGGATGGCCGAGCTGAAAATGAAACTGTTGAAAAGGATCGCAAGTTTGCAGCGATCACGCATCTCAGAGGAATTTTGAGTTCCAAGTCCACGATAAGATTGGTTTCCGATATGCGCAAACACCCAGCCCTAAAACT
>JAHFQV010000047.1 GCA_023259175.1 Oxalobacteraceae bacterium
GCGCTGTCGAGTAAGAGTGCGCTGGCGTTTTGCAGGCCCTTATCTGCTTGAGATTTGAGGTAGTTGCTGAGCACCCGCTCTAGCAGCAATTGGCGCGGCAAGTCGATGCTGCTCAGTATGCGGGTTTGCTGTGTGCTGCGTAACAGCATATCGACCACATGCGGTGCGAAAAATGGCAAGCTGCGCCTTTGTTGGAAGGGGAGTGCCAACATACTTGGGTTGGCGTAGGCGCGGTCTTGCGGATGGCGCGATAGCCACTGTGCAATTAAGCGTAGGCGCGCTGCCGCCAGTTCTGGGCTGCCGCTCTCGGACGCCATTTCGGCTAAACGTTTGCGTGGATTTTGCGGTATCACCGCCAGATTAATCGCTTCCGGCAAATTGAGTTGGGCCGCCGGTTTGCGCCAATACACCAGACTGGCAGTGGCCACGCCTTCCACATTTGCGCCATACGGTGCGCTATTCAAATAGGCTTCTAAAATAGCCTGTTTGCTATAGCGTAATTCCAGCAGCAGCGCACGCGCCGCTTGTTCGATTTTGCCGGTGACGCTGCGGCTATCGATATGATAAATGCGGCGCGCTAATTGCATGCTGATGGTGGAAGCACCGATACGCCGTGTGCCGCTGACGCTGGTCAAACTGGCGCGCAATAAAGCCCAGGGATTCACCCCGGGATGCCAGTAAAACCAACGGTCTTCGTACAGCAGTACCGCTTCTTGTAGGCGCGGCGAAATTTGTTCCAGCGGTGTCCATAAACGAAACTGCTGATCCGAGGCCAAGGTCAGCCGCAGCAGTTCGCCATTGGCTGCGCTGACCATGCGCGAGGACGGGAAATAACTGAATAAAGCGGGCTTAGGTAGTAGTCGCAATAACAGGCAGGCACTTGCCAATAGCAATAGGCCGTAGCAAAGCTTTCTCAATTTTCGTCCGGGCTTGATCATATTTTTCTAAACTATTTTTGCAGTCTCAGCTCGCACTTAATCCAACATCCAGAAATCACACCTAAGCATGAAGGCACGTAGGCACGGAGAACAAAGAAGAAGTCCTCTGCGCTCCTCCGCGCCTCTGCGTCTCTGCGTTGAAGGGTTTTAGTTTTTTTCTCAATGCACTCACTTCGACAAAATAAAAGACCGCCTCAACTCGCACTTAATCCTACATCCAGATTTGACCGCATAGCAGCTGGTTTCTGGATTCCGCATCAAGTGCGGAATGACGGTAATAACTTTGTTTGTTACTCGTACCGCCCCAACAAGACACACGAGAATTTCTCTGCGCTCCTCCGCGCCTCTGCGTCTCTGCGTTGAAGGGTTTTAGTTTTTTTCTCAATGCACTCACTTCGACGAAATAAAAGACCGCCTCAACTCACACTTAATCCCACATCCAGAATTCGCACCTAAGCACCTAAGCACCAAGGCACAGAGAACAAAGAAAAAATCCTCTGCGCTCCTCTGTGCCTCTGTGCCTCTGTGTTGAGAGGTTTTTCGTTTCAATGCGCTCACTTCGAGGCCGGTTTCACTTTCAAACTCGCTGCCGCCGAACGGGCGAAGATGCGATGTTCATACATGGCTTCGCCGTAAGCGGCTGGCACTACAAATGTACCGACATTGGTGGCACGGGCTTTGTACGTGACTTCGGTCAGGCTGCTGCTGACATCGCCGTAAAAAATTACGCGGTCTTCGCGGATATCGGCATATTGAATTTGCCAGCTGCTCTTGCCCCCTAAACGACGACGCCACAGCGGTGTGTCGGAGGCATCATCGTCTGAAGGTGCAGTGAGTACTGGTTCCAAACCGCCGGGCAGCACATCCACCAAGGCCACTTGGCTGACCTTGTCGCGGCCGAGTGCACGCACTCTTACTCGCACCTGTACTTCATCACCCAAGGCAACTTCGCTGGTGGGATTACCTTTCGCATCTAAAAATTCATGAATGATTTCTAAGCCTTGCGACTTGGCTTCCTTAGATAAATTGCGTTCGTAACCGGCTTCTGCGTAGGAGTAGAACAAGGGGAGTTCGCCTTGATTACTGAGTTTGAGTTTCGCCGTGTTATTTGGTACCGCCAGGCTGGCCAGTGCGAATTGTTTCGGCAGTTCCAATGCCTTGGAGAGCCCCTTAGCATCAATGGCCGCAATCGCGACTTTGCCTGCCGCCGATTGTTGCGCGGCGCCGGCGTAAGCGTCTACCGCCAGTAAGACGGTGGAGGCGGAATGGGTTTGGTAATAGCCATCACGCACCGTATCGGACAGGCGCTGCCAATAATTTTGCGGCAATTCGCCTAGGCGTTTTGGAAAATGCTTGGCGATGATTTGCACCACGGTGGAATTACGTACCAAGGGGTCGTAATAGTAATCCCAATACCAGTTACGGCGTTCATCTTCATCGCTTTTAAGCGCGTTGATGGCTGGCTCCAATAATTCTTGTGCCAGACTATCTTGTTTTAATAGTTGGAAACTAGCGGCCAAGTAGACCATACCCAAATCACGCTTGATGGCCGCCTTATGCGCATCAGAAACGGCACTACTTAATTCGGCCTTTTTCGCCTCACGTAAATTCGCCAGTGCCGCACTGGTGACGATGCCTTGGCGGGTCAACAGATAGGCCGCATAGGCTTGTGCCCGCCATTGGTATTGATAACTACTGACCTGTGCTAGCTGGCCCTGTAGGTAGCTATTCGCACGTTGCAGCAGATCATTTGGCACGCTGAATTGATGGGCTTTTGCTTCGACCAATAAATTCACTACATAGCTGGTGGCAAACAGGTCAGAACTGCTACCGGGCCACATCGCAAAACCGCCATCGGCCGTTTGCCGTGGCCGTACCGCGCTGAGATAACGCTCGAAACTCTTGCGTGCATCGGGCAGGGCGAGCTCACTGCCATTGCGACTGCCTTTCAACAGTTCTTTCGCCAGTTGCGCCTGACTGCCGATAATCACCGCTGGAAAAATTTGGCTGGTAATTTGTTCGGTACAGCCATACGGATACACATCGAGATACTTGATCAAGCCACTGGTGAAGGCCCAAGGCGAGGTCGAGACTGCCGCTTCATTGTGTTGAAAGTTCGGGTACATCTGCGCTTGCGCGGTAATTTCGCCGGTGCCTTTAAACAAACCGGTCTGCACCAGCGTCACGTAAGCCGATGCCGGACGTATGCTCAGATCAGTTGATAAACGTGCTTTGGCCTCTTTCACTTGCGCCGTAAACACCACGCTGGCTGAACCAAGTTGCGCCGCGTCTCCGGCTTTGGCACGTACTACAAACTTGGTGGAGGATTCTGATTTCTCTGAGATTTTAAGGGTCTGCTGCGGATTGCCAACCACTTCTAAACCGGGCGATAAACTCATCACCACATTCACCGTTGCGTCTTTACCTGAGCCCGGCGTGTTATTGGCCACGCCGAGACCAATCTCGACTTCATCGCCTGGGGTAATCGCGATTGGCAGATTGGGTAGCAGTATCACATCGCCGCGCACCGTGGTCGAGGTGCTGGCAGCGGCGGCCGTCTCGTCATTAATCGCTACGGCCATAATGCGTAAGCTGCCGTTGAAATTTTCTGGCACGGTGTAGTTAAATTCTTTGCTGCCGAGCACATCTACGATGCCCGACCAAAACACCACGGGTTTGTCGGTTTTACGTTTAAAGGGATTGAGATTTTTGCCTAATAAACCCTCGCCATCACCACCGGGAGCGGCGGCATTCATCAGCTTTCTAAATTCTGGTAAGACTAAATCCATGGTTTGTTGGGTGCCAACTTCCAAGGCCTTTTTTTGGAAGAAAAATTTGAGCGGATCGGGCGTTTGATAGCGTGCTACTTGGAGTATGCCTTCGTCCACCGCATACACGATGGCGCGCGTGGCGGTTTTTGATTCCAGCTTGATCTTGATGGTCTGACCCGGCTTCACCGTGCTCGGCGCGTGCAGGCTAATCGGGTTAGTGCGGCGCGCCAGACTAGTGGCAAACGGCGCAACCCCATAGCTCATCGGACTCATATAAATTTCGTCAGAAGCGAGGTCGCGCGCAAATTGCACCGAGACATAGGCATTGCCTTCAAAATCTTTCGGCAGCGTGATTTTTTGCACCGAAGAAGTGCTATTGGTTTTGAACCATTTATGCACAAAGACTTTGTCGCGCTCTATGGTGATGAGGCCCGCCCCCACATAGGGAGCACGGATGTTGACCTCGATCTCTTCGCCGGGGTTATAGTCTTTTTTATTCAAGGACAATTGCAATTCGGCGTTGCGGTCGAGCGCGCGTGAGACATTGCCGGTGCCCGCTACGCTGTAGTCAAATCTGCTCAGGCTTAAGCCGTGTTCGTCCCGCACTGCATAGGAAAAATTGCCGGGCGTTTGGGTGGATAACATCACATTCGTGCCCGCCGCGCCAATCTCAAATGGGCTTTCACTCAAGACGCTTTCATTGGTTTTCGATTCGTATTTGTAGAGCCCATTGGGCTGTTTCATCAATACCGAGACCACCTTGCGTTCGATGCGGACTAACTTCAATTGGCCGACTTTACTGCGTTTGGCTTTGGGGTCGATCGCGATGAAAGTCACATTTCTCACCGCATTGCGATTGACATAGTCGAGATCGCCATCGGCCTTGTAACCCACTAGATATGGGCGGTCGGACACCAGCGCGCTGGTTTCGGCCGCCACGCTGCGGCCACCTTCTGGCTCGAAGGCTTTGACCAGTAAATGCAATTGGTAACTGGCTTGGGTATAGCGTTGTAAGCCTAAGGGCAGGTCCACATTGCCCTGTGCATCGGTGCTGGCCTTGGCCAGCTCATCTTGAAATTTTTCTTTGGCGCGTAGTGGGTCAAAGAAAATGAAATCGGGATGGCTGCGGAATGCCGGATAGCTGGGCATCAAAGTTAAACTGGCCTCGATTCGGCGTTCCGGTGCTGGCGTACCAAACAGGTTTTGTACATTGATTTTCGCACTCAAGTCTTTCGGTGAAATCCAACCTTCCTCGGCTTCGCGCGACAGACGTGCCACGACCTTCATTCTGTCGGGCATAAATTCTTGCACTTTGACCGTCAAGCTACCGAGGCGCAAGGCGCTGGTTTCACTGGCACCGGGCGCAACGCTGCCGGTGTCGCGCGCCAGATTGAGGTTGATCGTGTAATTGCCAGTGGGCGAAGTGTCTTGCGTGGCGTGCGAAAATTCGGCCAAGCCACCGACCCCGAGTTTGAGTTTTTGCTTGCGTACTACTAGGCCACGGGCATCGATCACTTCGGCTTCGACCGGTAGATCCACTAGCTTTTGCGTCCAGCCTGCTGATTTGGCGGCGATGCCGATATTCATGGTGTCGCCAGGGCGATAAATGCCGCGATCAGAAAACAAGTAGGCCGACATTTGATTTGGTAAGCCGCTGGCATGCAAGCCGCCAATATCGAAACGCGATAAATCGAGGTTACGGTCGGCGCGATTCAAAGGCAGGAAACTCAGGTCACCGGCTTTTTTTATCACCAGTACGGCTGGCGTTTTTTCACGGTTAAAACCGGCTAAGCTGGGCAAGTGAGCGACACCATTACTATCAGTAATTTGACTGAGTAAGACGCTACCATTTTTCGCCCACACTTCGACGTTGGCAGCAGCCACCGCACTGCCATTGGCTATCGACTGCACAAACACGTCGCGTGAACCATCGAGGGCTAGTTTAGAAATGATGCCGAGATCGGTGACGATGACTAAGCGCCTATCGCGCATTTTTGATAAATCGACCGTTTCGGGGTCAGGATCTTCAGCGTAACCCTCGCCATCACCTTCGCCCTCATAATCGCCATATTGATAGGGACGCGGACCGTCCGAACTCTCTTCATCACTATCGGCATTCGGGTCGTAGGCTTGTACCGTGACGATAAAGATGCCACGTCGGTCGCTCGCATCGGCACGTAAATATTGCGCGAAATCGATGCTCTCGTAATGCGTTTTCCCTTGCTTTAAGCTGAGCGGTATTTTCTTCTCAAAACGTTCGGTCAAGCTATCGGGCGTGATGCCATTATAAAATTCTGGCTTGCTCATTTCCCCTTGCGATTGCATCACCAAGTGCTGTAATTGCTGCGGTAAGAGGCGGCCAATTTCGACTTTGACGCCCGGTACATCGCGCACCAGTAGTGGCAGTTTTTTCTCGCCGGATAAAGCCAGCAACGAACCCTTGCTCATGATGGAGAGTTCTGGCGCGGAACGCTTGATGCGGAAGATTTCTTTGCGTTCACTACCGAGTTGATAACCACCGACCGATTTCAAACCCTTCTTCACACGTACCAAGAGATAGCGGCCTGGTTCGGAAGTAAATTTGAAGGAATGGCTCTCATTATTTTCGCGCTCGGCTGGAATGCTGGTGAGCGGCACGGCTTTCGCCTGCCGTAAAACCTCAGCCGTGACTTCTTCAGGATCGGCCCAAACCGTGCTCTCTTCGCCATTGGTCTCGTGGCTGGCGGGCAGCAACCAGGCCGTGATATTGCGCGCCATTTCTTTTTCATTGACGGCCATCCCGGTACTAATTTGCAAAACGTTTTCCGGCTCACCGCTATCGCCAGTGACCATCAATTGCTTCATTTCTGCGATGTCCAAACTATACAAACCGGGGATCAAAATCGCCTTGCTTTGGTCTAGGGCAATCGCGTTGCCACCGCGTAGCGCTTTCAAGCCAGATTCAATCGTCAAGCTCAAACTCAGCGAATCTGCGGGTATCCGCAAAGGCTCGGTGTGGATGCTCGCAACCATGCGGTATTTATCGTAAATGACCGTTAATTTCTGCGCGCTGGCTGGGTCAGAAAATAAGCCTTTACTGGAAGTATCGCTCACCAACTTAAGCTTTTTCTCGAAACTAGCGGGATCAACCGGATGGGAAAAAGCGACTTCGAAAACCGCCTTGCGCAAATTGACTTGCACAGGGTCTTGATAGAACTGGGGTTCACGCCACGCCATCTCAAAAGCAGGTGAACGGAAAACAAATTCACGATCAACCACTACATGCTGCGCTAAAGATTTTTGCCCCAAGCTGATCGTGTATTCCACATCGATAGGCCAATCTTCGCTCGGTGTAAATTCCAAGCGTGAGGCTGTAAGCCAGCGCCATTTACCCGCAATGGCAGGTTCAATCTGCACGTCTTTCGCTTCTTTACCCACTAAGCTGAGCGGCGCGGCAGAAGCATCGAAATTCAAAGCCACCGGATTCGGCTTTCCATCATATTCAATGGCTGTCCTATCGGGCTTTTGTAGTGTGACTCCGGTATGCTTATTTTCCGCACGATCCGGCTGCACACTTTGCAAAGAAGCCCATTTACCACGCCAATCGACCTTAGCCAAAAACGGGGCAGACAATCCTGCGATAAGCAATACCCCGGCCAAAAAGACCACCCCTGCTTGGCGTGCCAAAATTTGGCGAAGCGGTTCAATTTTTCGGCCTAAATAATGACACCAAGCCGGTGCCTGCCAAGCCCCCAAGACCAGCCCCATTAAGCGTCTCACAGGGATCAAAATGATTTGGATGAAGCGCCAAGCCGCGCTAGCCCAGCGAGCTACTTTTTGATTGAAATTATTCATCGAAAATACAGCCTGTCATAAGAGAGATAAAAAATCGAAGCATAAATTTTTCCGAGGGAAGCGCGATAGGGGGGGCAATCTCAGGAAAAAAGATGACACGGGATTAATGTTCAATATTAACAACAATTAATCTGATTGCAAAGAAGTTCGTGCAGATATCTTAGTTATCCGAGGTATTTAGGGGGAAGGGTCGCGGGGGACTGCCAATGGTTGAGGGAAAGATTGTACTGCATGCCAAATCAACTTTAGCCCATCTTAAACACTGGCTTCCATGATCGTAGGCGCAGCGACGCATTGATTTCTGCCCGCTTCTTTGGCATGGTAAAGCGCTGCGTCGGCGCGATTGAGTGTCTCTGCGGTATCGCTTTTTCTGACATGTTCGGCGACACCAATTGAAATCGTCACACCATGACTCATACCGGGAAATACCAGCGCCTCGACTGCGTGACGCACGCGTTCGGCGGTGATCATCGCGCCGTCTAGGGTCGTGTCACTCAAAACCAAAACAAATTCTTCGCCACCAAATCGCCCAAAACAATCGGTTAAACGCAGACAGGCCGAACCAGCTTGGGCGACAGCGCGTAGCACTTCGTCGCCAGCTAAGTGTCCATAGGTATCGTTGACGATTTTAAAGAAATCGATATCGGCCATGCCGATACAAAAGGTGGCGTTATTTCGTAGTGATCTTTGTGATTCTTCTCTGATTCTTTCCATCAAATAGCGACGATTATGTACGCCGGTTAGCTCATCACGAACCACCAGATCACCGATACGTTTCAGCGCGCTTTCGAGTTCAATATTTTGTATCGCGAGTTTTTGATTTTTCTCCACAACCTTTGATCGTAAGTCGCCGATGTATCCGGCCAAAAAACTGAACTCGACGAGGGTGACGACAAAGGCCATCCATTGCAATAGCTCGATTTTGAATTTCAGTCCGACAGGATCAAACTTCATTAAAAGTGCGATCAAGCTGGCATAGCCGGTCAAGATGACAATGGCTAAAAAAACGAAATCACGGGTCTTGAAACGAAACAAGCCGAAGGCAAACATCGCCAGACCCAATAGCAAAAAGGTGCCACGCGCTTCACCTGCAAAATACATCACGTAGAGACCGGGCAAGGCCGCCAAAGAAATTTGTAGGAAAGTCAGGCTAGGGTCAGCAAAACGTTTATTCAGGCCACTGCGCAGAGTGAGGAAAACCACGGCATTGAGAAACAACACAAACATCAGGTAATTCATCACAATCGCTGTGTTCAAAAAATTCATCGCCCAACACAAAAAAACGAAGAATAAATTCAAACCATGGGCACCCGTCGCAATGAAAAAGCGCTTTAAGCGAATCTCCTGGTCACGATCATTGGGTGGAAAAATGTGCATTTTCAAGCAGTCTTGTTTGGGGAACGCTGGGCGAATCTAGCGACACGCATAGAAAGTTCAGCTTAGCGCACTTTTCACCACAGGTAACTACAAAACGTCTGCTTTTCGCCAAAATTTCATTTAAAATTTCAATCTAAATTTCAATTTAGATTTGCAAATAAGTTCGGAAGCACACCGACCGTGCTGTAAGGATGAGGTAAATTGAGCGCAATTTCAGCGCTAATTCATGGAGGTAAACCAGATGCCCAAGACCAGCTTACGTCAACGCGTGGCCGACAAATTGAAATCGGCCAACGAGTCCCAAAGCCAGCCTCAACTGTCCAAGCGAGAAAAGACTTTTGTGCCAGAACTCGCGCGTTCGCCGCGTGCTGGTTTTACCCCCGAACTACTACAGGCGCAAGCAGGACGATTGCGCCGCACGCTGCTCACACCTGCAATGCCACAAGCGGCGCATTCTGATCACGATCACTTGACCCTGTTTCGACAGCGCGGCCAGACCGCACAAGGCTTTACCGATTTTATGGTGGAAACCCGACGCGCTTTGCATCAAATTGACAGCCAACCGATGGGACAAAAGTTACTGACGGATCTCAATGCGGCGCCAAATGTCAGCCGCCTCGATAATCATTCGCGAGTGATTTTTAAAGATGCTCGTTTGCAGAGGAACACAGGCAATACGGCGGGTGCCGAGCCGGATCGATTTGGCATGTCATTCGATGCTTACCGTTTGGGTACCGAGCGTAGCAGTCAGCGCAGCACGGGTTTAGCATCGCATGTTAGTTTTAATCCAGACGTGATCACGCCACGCTTACCGTCGGGAGTTACCGATGGGTCACGTCCGGCCTTTGTAGGCTTGGCACACGAGTTGGTACACTCCTCGCGACAGCAGAAGGGCTATGCCTTGGATACATCAATGGGGCAATTAGAAAGGGCTGCAGAAGAAGTAGAAACCGTAGGCATGGTACCGAGTCGCCACCGCATCACGGAAAACAGTATTCGTAGCGAGCATGGCTTGGCACGGCGCACCACGTATGGCGGCGGTAGCACGAGTGTTTTCTCTGCGATGCTGCGCCGAGCGGGAATGGCGCGTGATTATTAGCGAGCCTCGACTAGGGACGAAATCCCTTGGTGAAATTTACCCACACACGGGCTTATTCAAGCTTCCAAACAAAATCCACTTTTGCCCATAATTGATCGGGCTTACCATCTTTCGTACCCGGTTTAAATTTGCACAGGGTGAGTGCCGACAATGCGGCTTTATCCAAGCTTTTCGAGCCGCTGGATTTTTCTACTTTCGACTCGACCACTTTTCCGTCCGGAGCAATAAGAAATGCCATCGTCACGGTTCCGGTTTCTTCATTCATCAAGGCCGCTTTGGGATATTTGGGCGGATCACACGATTTGCTATCCATCACCGGTGGAACTTCGTTGGCATGCGCGACCGCTAAGCTCATCAACAAGCTAGCCAAACTCAAGCACCTTAAAACGATCAATAAAGTTCTGTTCATAATCGGTTCACTTCATGAAAGAAAACACCAAAGTCAATTCCCAAACTTCATTTCGCACACGAACGTAGATGGGACGCTGCTTCAGAACTCCTCCCAATCATCTTCATTTTTCTTCGCCTGCGCCGCCTTCTTGGGTGCAGGTTTTACGTTAGCTGGCGCTGATGCTATTGACTTCATCGGCGCGGACTTGACTTTACTAATTTTCGCGACCGTTGCAGGCTTCGCCGCTTCTGCCCTCTCCTCTACTTTGCGCTCCGGCACCATGCTGGGGCGTGGCTTGTTACGCTCGGTGATATCGAGTTTGAAGATGCTCACGACCTTGGCTAACTCGCCCGCCTGATCTTGCAAGCTCTTGGCTGCCGCCGCGGCCTCTTCGACCAACGCAGCATTTTGCTGGGTCATGCCATCCATTTCGATAATCGCCAGATTCACTGCTTCTATCCCGGTACTTTGCTCCTGACTGGCCGAGCTAATTTCCGCAATAATATCGGTAACATGACGCACGCTGGTAACGACATCGTCAATCGTAGATCCTGCTTGCGCAACTAAACGGCTACCCACTTCCACTTTTTCAACCGAAGTTCCTATGAGTGTTTTAATCTCCTTGGCCGCAGCGGCACTGCGTTGCGCCAAGTTACGCACTTCAGATGCGACTACTGCGAATCCTCGTCCTTGTTCGCCAGCCCGGGCAGCTTCCACCGCAGCATTAAGCGCCAAGATATTGGTTTGAAACGCGATACCATCAATCACACTAATAATGTCGACAATTTTCTTGGCGGATTCATTGATCGAGCTCATCGTATCGACCACTTGAGCCACCACTACCCCGCCTTGCCGTGCTACATCGGAGGCGGAAGCGGCGAGCTTATTCGCCTCGCGCGCATTGTCTGCATTTTGCTTCACGGTGGTCGTCAATTCTTTCATCGAAGCCGTGGTTTTTTCTAATGAACTCGCTTGTAATTCAGTGCGAGCGGAAAGGTCTTGATTACCAGAAGCGATTTCACGCGAGGCAGTGGCGATGGTATCGGTGCCTTGGCGCACCTGCCCAACGATATTGACCAAACTATCGCGCATGGTTTTCATCTCAGCTAATAAACTGCCGCTGTCATTATGTTCGGATTCTATGACGCCGGACAGATCACCGGCCGCAATTTGACTTGCGATATCCGATGCATAATCGGGTTCACCACCCAATTGCCGAAGAATGCTGCGCGTAATGAAAAGTGCCGCGATGATGCCTAGTACCAGCGCCAAGCCACCTAGTAGTATTAGGATGTTGCGAGCGCGAACAAAGGCATTTCTTGCCTCCTGCGCGACCATCACGTTTTGATTGTCTTTGGTGGCGACTAATTCGTCCAAAATCTTTAGCCAAGCGTCCTGAATCGGACGAATTTTTTTAATCAAGCCTATGGTCGCAGCCTGCTGATTTTTTGCCAGTCCAAGGTCACGTGCGAGATTAGGTAAAGGTGCGGCCAATTTTTCTTGTTCGCGCAATTTCACCATCAAATCACGCTCTTTGGTCAATAGCTTTTCTTCTTCTTCTGAGGAGGCGCTGTCCTTCGCTAAGAGCTCTGTGAGCTTACCGATTTTGTCGCCATAATTCTTTGACTGGGTGTCGATTTTTTTTAAATCTTTCGCCATATCGTCAATATCTTCGAGCAAGGTAAGATTGCGCAAAGAGACGTGGCGATCATAAACTTCGGCACGTAAATCGATCATTAAGCGGCTCTGGACATTACTCACATTAACGATGTTTTCAAGTCGCCCCTGTATCAAAGCCATGCTTGAAATCCCGAGCACTGTAACCACAATAAGCAGTATCAATACGAGGGCAAAGCCTAGACCAAGACGTTTACCTACTTTCATCGACGTTAAGTTCATGTTTTTTCAGCCAAGTAAGGTAGATAAAACTCTTTAATTCCTACTTAAACATGTACAACTTCAGGAAATTGAGACTTATCTATGATCAAAATAAGAGGGAGTCATTCTTACTGAAAAATGCAGGGAAATGCCAAGGTCAAGATGCGAACCGCTTGGTTAGAATATACTCCATTTTTGCCTGTTGGCAAGTCATGGGGTGGCAAAAAACCACTGGATTTGTTGCTTCTAAATCAGATTTTAGCAAATAAAAAATTTCTTCTTGGAAACTATCATCACCCCCGAAACGATGCGTTTCCTAACTGGGAATTTCCATTCAAGATCGCGATGATGAGCGCGAACTTTTTTTGAGGCCAATTGATTTAAATCAATCGCACACTTGTCCTCGCAACTGATTCAGCAGCTTTTGAATTGCATTTGGATCGAAGGAACGCAAAATTTTCTTCACGGTAGGACGGCATTGCGTGATATTCGTGTTCAAAATTTCTTGTTTAATTTCGGGAAGTAAGGCCGAGGGCATCGACAATTCGCGAAAGCCCATGCTGATTAACAGCCGCGTCAATTTAATATCGCCCGCCATACCACCGCAAATGGCGACAGGAACTTGCGCTTTTTGCGCGGCTTGTATCGTCATTTCCAGAAGCTGCAAAATCGCAGGATGGGTGTCACTGTAGAGATGCGCGACTTCATGATCGGCGCGATCAATCGCTAAAGTGTATTGAATTAAATCGTTGGTACCAATCGAGAGAAAATCTAATTTATCGACGAACATGGCAACACTTAAGGCCGCAGCAGGCACTTCGATCATCGCCCCCACAGGCACTTGCGCAGCGACTGCATATCCTTCGGCGTGCAGTTCACGTTTGGCTTGCGCAATCATCGCCAAGGACTGCTCCAACTCAAAAGCATGGGCGATCATAGGAATCAAAATATGCACTTGACCGTAAGCCGACGCGCGCAAAATCGCACGCAATTGCGTCATAAATATTTGCGGCTCTTTCAAGCAGTAGCGTATTGCACGCAAGCCCAGGGCAGGATTTAAAATATTGTGCTCGTGGGTCTCTAAAGGTTTATCCGCACCGACATCCAAAGTACGAATCGTCACCGGTCTACCCTTCATCATTTCCACCGCTTGTTTATAAGCGATAAATTGCTCATTCTCAGTCGGCAATTGATGGTTGGCGCCGGTGCGTCCCATGAATAAAAATTCGGAGCGAAAAAGGCCGATTCCATTCGCACCCGCTTCCATCGCAGCATGTGCATCCTCGGGCAATTCAATATTCGCGAACAAGCTAATTTCCACACCATCACGGGTGATGGCGGGTGTTTTCTTAAGTTTGCCGAGTTTCTTTTTTGCCTTAAGAAATATCGCCTGCCGATCACGATATTGCGCAACCAAAAGAGGCGACGGAGCGACGATGACGACACCCGCATCGCTATCAATAATCAACAAGTCGTCTTGCGCAATTAGGTGTGAGGCATTGCCCAAGCCGACAACAGCAGGAATTCCCAAACTACGCGAAACAATCGCTGTGTGAGAATTGGGTCCACCTTCATCGGTCACAAATCCGGTAAATGAAACATCGCGAAACTGCATCATGTCTGCGGGCGAAATGTCTTTCGCAACCACGATCATATTGGCATTACGCTCATCGACCCCCATTGCGCGTGGCAATTGGTGCGCGGTTCCGGTCAATATTTTCAGAACCCGTTCGGCGACTTGGGCAATATCGGCTTTCCGTTCACGCAAATAAGCATCTTCAATTTCATCAAACTGTGCCGACAAGGCATCTATCTGCGTCACCAATGCCCATTCGGCGTTGTAGTGACGGGTGCGGATAATATCGAGCGGCGCTTCAGACACCATGGGGTCTGACAAAATAAGCGCATGCACATCGAGAAAAGCCCCCAGTTCGGTCGGCGCATCCGTGGGCAGTTCAGACCAGATGGATTGCAAATCCCTTTGGACTTGTGCAATCGCTTTTTGCAGCCGCAGCACCTCTTCTTCGACTTGTTCTTGAGCGATTAAATAATGCTGAACATCCAATGCCGCAGGGCGCAACAAATGGGCGCGGCCTATCGTAATGCCACGTGAAACAGGAATACCTTGAAGAGAAAAAGAAGCCACTTAATCGCGCCTTAAAAAAACTTGAAGAACAACCGATACAACCAGCTAAATCAATTTTCAAAAAAATGGGCTTTCGTGCTTATCAAAGCAGCGAATAAATCCGCGCTTTCCTAATTGCCCTCGCCAAATTTATCGTTAATCAGCGCCAGCAGCGCATCAAAGCACATTTGCTCATCCTCGCCATTGACTTCAATCAAAATTTTACTACCCTTCCCCGCTGCGAGCATCATCACGCCCATGATGGATTTGCCGTTCACGCGTCGACTATTGCGCGTCAACCAAACTTCGCTTTTGTACTTGCCACCGAGTTGCGTTAGCTTCGCCGATGCTCTGGCGTGTAAGCCAAGTTGATTGATGATTTCCACGTCCTGTTGAATCATGTTCTTTCGCTTTTCAAATAGGGGTCAATCGATACAAGGATAAATTTCAATAAGCGTCGCTCAACTTTGAGGTGCTGCAATACGTATCCTATCTTCGATACGCGTTGCGCCATTTTGCCCACCTGTAATCGCCATCTCAACCACCACATCGAGTTGATCGTTTCGATAAGTGATGGCACGCAATAACATGGGCAAGCTCAAACCCGCGACAACGGCAACTTCATGTGCCTGACTCAATTGACGACAACAATTCGAAGGTGTCCCGCCAAAAATATCGGTCAAAATTAATACGCCCTGACCACGATCTAAGCGCGCTATCGCATCTTCCACGCCTAGCTTCACTTCCTCGACATTTTGATCGGCGAGCACGTCTATCGCTTCTAGATATTCAGGCTGGGCGCGAAATACATGCGTCGCCGCCTGAATAAACGCTTTTCCCAATGGTGCATGTGTCACTAATAATAAACCCAACATACCATCCTCAACTGCGCGCACTTGCGCTTTCGAGCGCATCGATAAACATGGCGGCAACGTCGTAAGCTTGTTGATCAAATATCTCTTGAAAACAGGTCGGACTCGTTACATTAATTTCCGTTAAATAATCGCCGATCACATCCAATCCTACCAGCAACAAACCGCGTTGGGCTAAAATCGGCGCAAGATATTCGGCAATTTCCCTATCCCGATGCGACAAAGCCTGCGCCACCCCACGCCCGCCCGCAGCCAAATTTCCACGCACTTCACCTTGTTGTGGAATTCTTGCTAAAGCAAACGGCACCACCTGACCATCTATCAATAAAATGCGTTTATCACCTTGCGCAATCTCTGGAATGTATTTTTGCACCATGATGGTACGACGGCCTTGATCCGTCAGCATTTCAATTATCGAGCCCAGATTCAGACCCTCGGCCGTCACTCGAAAAATTCCCGCGCCTCCCATCCCATCAAGTGGCTTTAAAATAATATCGCCATGCTCCGCGAAAAAAGCGCGAATGCGGGCATCGTCACGCGTCACGAGCGTCGGTGCAATTAAATGCGGGAATTGGGTAATGCTCAGCTTTTCATTATGGTCGCGAATTGCGCTCGGTCGATTGAACACTTTCGCCCCCGCCCGTTCGGCGTGTTCCAGCAAATAAGTCGCATAGATGTATTCCATATCAAAGGGCGGATCTTTGCGTTGCAAAACCGCATTAAAGCTGGTCAGCGCACAGTTTTCTATCGCCCCCAAGCGATACCAATTGCTGGCGTCACCTGTCAAAAACACTTCTTGCACACTGGCCGAAACGATGCCCCTATCCAGCGCCAAATCTTCTGGGCCAAACGCAAAAATACGGTGCCCCCTCCGCGCCGCTTCACGCATCATGGCAAAGCTCGTGTCTTTGTGAATTTTAAAACCCGACAAAGGGTCAGTCAGAAATGCAAACTTCATCGTGCATCCAATCTATGATCAACGCTAGTAAATTTCAGGGTTAGGGTCTGTCTTTTCCAACTCCAAGGACGCGGCCAACAAAGCTAAGCGCGCGACCACACCATACATGTAAAAACGATTCGGGGCAGCCGTACCTGGCTTTGCCCGCATATCGGGAATTGCATGTTGTTGTGCGAACGCGAGCGGCACAAATTGCATGCCGGGAGCATTGAGATTTTCGTCAACGCCGCGATCTTGGTGCACACGATAAAATCCGCCGACGACATAACGATCAATCATATACACCACCGGTTCGGCGACCGTGTCGTGCACTTGTTCGAAAGTATAAATGCCTTCTTGTACGATAAAATCACGGATCGGATGCCCATTTTTTGTCACCGACATTTTAAGGCGCTGCGGCTCGCTTAACTGCCGCAATTGGCGCGATTCACGTATCGTCATAATGCCCTGACCACAAGTCCCCGCGTCCGCCTTAACGATGACAAAAGGCTTTTCTTTAATTCCGTATTCTTTGTATTTTTTCTTGATTTTAGAAAGCAAGGTATCGACCGAACTTATCATGGCATCTAAACCCACACCAGTGTCGAAATCAACCTCAGCACATTTAGCAAAAAATGGATTGAGCATCCAAGGATCGATTTCCACCATTTTGGAAAATTTTTTCACGACCTCATCGTAAGCCGCAAAATGATTACTCTTACGACGCACCGCCCACGCTGCGTGCAGCGGTGGCAACATGGTTTGTTCGTGGATGTCCTGCAAAATCGCCGGTATCCCATCGGACAAATCGTTATTAATTATGATCGTGCAAGGATTGAAATTTTTCAGGCCCAGCCTACGTCCGTTTTCAGAGCGCTGTAAAGGCTCGATCGTCAAGCTATCTCCATTGGCCAGAACGATTTGCCGAGGCTCACGCAGAGCCGGGTCGATACTGCCTAAGCGTACATTCAAACCGGTCTGACGGTAGATTTGCATTTGCCTTGCAAGGCTATGCCAATAGGACTCACTGCAGGGTGAGGTTTCGGGTATCAGTAGTAAATTTCGCGCGTCCGGACAGTATTTTTCAATCGCAGCCATCGAAGCTTGTACCGCCAAAGGCAACATCTCGGTTGCGAGATTATGAAAACGACTGGGGAAAAGATTGGTGTCGACAGGTGCCAATTTACAACCGGAATTACGCAAATCAACTGAGCAATAAAACGGCGGCGTATGCTCCTGCCACTCCAAGCGAAACCAGCGCTCGATGGCAGGTGTCGCTTCCAGAATTTTCTTCTCAAAATCGAGTAAAGGGCCGTTTAGAGCGGTGGTGAGATGCGGAACCATGTGAACCTTTATATCCAGTGATCTTTACAGCTTGGGGCATTTTTCACATTCTCAAGCAATTTTTAACCCTGACTTTCTTAAGTGAATTTTCCCCAAGACTTCAAAGCGTTTCGGTCGTCCTACAATGCAGCCGATTTTCCCAACAAATCAAAATGCTCGACCTGCGGTGGCGCGGCAAAAAAACCGCCCACGATTTCCCGCCATTGTGTAAAGGCGGGCGAAGCTCGAAAATCGAGCGTATGGTTTTCCAAAGTCTCCCAAAAAATCATTAACACATAACGCTCAGGATTTTCGATACCGTGATTCACTTTGTACCCTCGAAAACCTTGAGCATGTGCGACGACTTCATTCAGGCCACGCATGATCGCGACATCAAATTGCGCCTGCTGCCCTGGGTGAATACGAATATCCGCTAGTTCCAAAATCATCTTGCTCTCCTAAATCCATTCTTTCAATTTCAATTCGCGCTTCACATAAGAATAAAAAACCGGTGCGGCGACGACACCCGGCACGCCAAACAAAGTCTCCATCACCAAAATCGCAGTGAGCAATTCCCAAGGTCGTGCATTCACTTGTGAACCGATGATGCGGGCGTTCAAAAAATACTCCAGCTTGTGGATCAACACCATATACACCAGAGCGATAATCGCCACTTGCAAAGAGTTAGATAAACTCACCATCACAATCACAGTGTTAGAAATAATATTGCCAACCACCGGAATCAAGCCGACCACAAAGGTGATCGCAATGGTCGTTTTAAGCAGCGGCAAATGGATGCCCCAAAGCGGTAAAACAATCGCGAGAAAAATCGCCGTCAAAGTCGTATTAATCAACGAAATGCGCACTTGCGCGAACACCACGCGATGAAAAATTTCGGCCAGATTCATCACCCGCGCCCTGAGTGCTTGCGCCAAAGGTTTATCATTCAGCGTAGCACCGACATCCTGCAAGGCGAGCATACTGCCGATAATGACCCCCAACAAAATATGCACCAAAGCGTGTCCGGCTTCCTGCCCGAAACTCTTGGCTTCAGCCGCATGTTCATGCAAAGTATCGAGCAAAATTCGTTTCAGTCCATCGACATCGGCTGGCAAATTACTGGTTAACCAAAGTGGTAATTGCGAGCGCGATGCCTCAATCACATCCGCCAATTTCTGCAAAAGATTCTGCGTATTACCTGCCTCACTCTTCAGAAAAATAACCACACCCCAAATCGTCGCCGCTAAGGCCAAAATAATCAAGGACGACAAAAATCCGACCGCAATGAGTCGCGCTTTTCGGGTGCTCAATCGACGCTCGATGGTTGGCACCAAGAGTCGCACCAAAGCGTATTGCAATAGACCAGAAAAAAGCGCCAGCAGCAAACCCACTTTTAACACTAAGCCCAAACAAAAAAGCGCCAACAAATACGAAGCGCCCTCGCTGTAAGATACCTGAATATTTGATTTCACACACTTTCCTTATACTGAGTGGTAACCGACTTCATTGCGAAGACGAGGAATCATATTAATTTGCCGAGACGACAAGCCCTTTCATCAAGCTGTTTCATTTTAACCAGTTCGATGTTTTTTCAGGGACATATTTATGCGAGAAACAGGGTTTTAAGGAAATTTTTTGAACATTTATAGTATGATCTTTACATGAAACCTAAAAACTGATCCCAGCCTCAAGCTAAGAATCTAAGGAAACTCACCGACAAGATCATAAAAATATCATCAAAAGATCATGAAAAACCCCGCTCCATCGTAGCACCCTGACCCTATTTTTTGCTGCTCTCAGGTGATCAAACAATATGAGTAAACTCAAACCATATAGCCAGTTGATTTGGATTTCATGCATCCTTGCATTTACTTTATTTGCGGTGCTCACATTAAGTAGCTTACGTAACCGTGAATTGCAGCAAAAATTCATTGCGCACACCGCTTTGCCACTGCTAAACCAATCCCTACTGACACAGTTGCAACAAGACCTAGCGACCGTACAAAACAGCGTCACACAAGTCACGACAGATCCATTTATACGACACTGGCTAAGTCAAAGTGAGGCAGACAGCAACAGCCTACAAACGTATTTCAAAACCCTGTGCGCCCGCCTACAAGCGGAACACTGCAGCTTGATGGTCGTCGACACCCAACAAGTATTTGATACCCATGCCGGCGTCAAAACCATCTCCGATGCAGAAGCCAACGCGCAATGGTTGGCGGCTCTCAAAAACCGACCAACAACAACGCTTGAACACGGCATCAACTACAGCACGCAAGCCGGTCAGAACACCCGCTTGCACAGCGAAACCGAGGCCTTATTTGACGACAAAAAACAAGCCCTTGCCGTTTTCAAACTCGACTTTTCAGTTGATCGTCTGCGTCAACTCATAGGACAACTTCAAACCCGCTATCAAGTCAGAATAAACTTCGTCGATCAAAAAGGAAATCTCGTTTTAGCGAGCGCACTCTCGAAAAATAGACAGGACGAACAAGCCCAGAATCTCGCCGCATTAAAGCATTTGAGCCCGACTATTTTTTCCAGTAATTCGGTCGAAGCGCAAGCACTCGAATATGGCCAAGGCCAAGAAAAAACCCTAGCGCTGAACCAAGCTATTCCGCAATTAGCCTGGAACTTACTCATAGAAAAGCCACTGGTAAAAGATATCCAATTGCAGCAGGACGCCAGCTTGCTATGGTCGGCCATCGCGGGTTTTGGCTTCTTACTCATTCTAGTCTTAGGCTTTTTTTCAACCCGCCATTTCCTTAGCAAACTAGAGCAATCGGCTGCCACGGATTCGCTTACTGGCCTACTCAACCGACAAGCCTTTGACTTCGTTTTTCAACAAGCATTACTTGACAGCGAGCGTTCTCGCCTACCCGTTTGCGTGGCGCTGATTGACATCGATTTTTTTAAAAAATTTAACGACAAACATGGCCGCCTAATCGGCAATCACTGCTTGAAAGAACTAGCGCAAATTATTAAACGTGCTTTACGCGAAAGCGATATTGTATGCCGCTGGGGCGGAGAAGAATTTTTACTCATGCTCAAAAACTGCTCACTCGAAAAAGCCACCTCAATCGCCGAAAATCTGCGCACCAGCATCGCTGGCTACGACTTCTCGCGCACCACAGATTTAAGCAAACATCGCATCAATATTTCCGTCAGCATGGGCGTGGCAGAATGCCGCACCCACGAAACAGAAGACAGCGTATTCGAACGCGCAGAAATCGCGCTAGCACAAGCCAAAGAAAGCGGACGAAATCTCGTTTATTTTTCAGAGTAGGAATCGGGAAGGCTAAACAAGATTTCCCGCACCACCCGCGCAGGCGGGTGAATTTGGCGCAAGAAGCGAACTACCCGAGCAATAAAATTTATTTGGATTGAACTTCAGGTGCGGGTGTCGGTGCGACCGTAGTCTCAGCACTGGCTGCCGCATCTTTTGCTTTTCCTTTGGTGCGACTAGCATCGCGCCGTTTCATTTCGGCTTGATGTTCGACCTCGCCCTTAGCGGACAAGGCTGCGCAATCAATGCTACTTGGATCCGCCCATTTGACAGCCTTGCCATAGATGACAGGGCGAATCAAACGCCATGGCCAAAATCCGAAACGCTGTGAACCAGAGTATTCGACAATGGCATCGGCACCAGCGGCTTTTGCCATCCTGGCGAGTTCAGGAAGCAATTCGCTCGATGCGCCATAGCTACCTTTCGCGGCCTTCACATTCTTGATGAAGGTGTACTGAGCGCTGGGGACGCCACGGATCATACAGATACCATCAGTTGAAGGTGGAAGCGCTGCAGCCTCGGGCATAGCCTTTTCACCCGGATCCTGTACATTTGGATCAGTCTTCTCTTGTGAAAAAACCTGCGAAGAAACCGCGAAAAAAATAAGGCCAAAGATGGCAAGGTAAGACTTCATGTTTTACGCCTAAAAAATTTAAAATTGAATATTGGTGAACCACGTTGCCAGTCTGCACTACGCCTGAAGCGAATGGTGGCGCTCAAAAAAATGTTGGTCAAGTATATACGGCGGAGTCTAAGGATTCAAACAATTTTCAAATTTCTTGAATCTCAAAATACCATCTCAAAAAGACCACGAAAGTCCAGTGTAACACGGTAAAATAGATTTCTATTCAAATAGAAAAGCGAGAAAATTGTGGAAGAAAAGAAAACGCCTATCGTTAAACAACCACCCGTCCTTTTTGAAAAAACCCAGCTCTTGGTTGAAGAAATTGGTCATACCTTGGGTGGAACAATAATTACGTATTGGAATAATCCACGCGGCACTGTCTGCAGTGACGATGTAGTGGCTTTGCATGAAATTTTGGAGCATGTCGGCAAACAAGAACAGATTTTCTTGTTTATCAAATCCAATGGCGGCAACGGGCGTGCCGCCTTGCGTATCGTTAATTTGCTGCGTCAATACTGCCAACGCCTCACCGCGCTCGTTCCTTTGGAATGCGCCTCTGCCGCGACCATGGTGGCGATAGGTGCAAATGAAATTCAGATGGGACCGATGGCCTATCTTTCTGCAGTCGATACTTCGCTTACCCACGATTTATCACCGATAGACCGCGACAATGACCGAGTGAGCGTGAGCTTGGATGAATTATCGCGTGCCGTTCGTTTATGGCAGAAGGAAAACAAAGAGGAAGGCATTAATCCCTATCGACATTTGTTTAAGTACGTCCACCCACTCGTGATTGGCGCGGTTGATAGAGCAGAATCCTTGTCGATTATGCTGTGCAAAGAAATCCTATCGCACCACGTCGACGACGAAGTCACTGCGATGCAGATTGCCACCGTGCTCAATTCGAAATATCCTTCGCACGGCTACCCTATTCTACTCAAAGAAGCACAGGCGATAGGCATGAAAGCGACGACGATGGATAGACAACTGCATCGCTTATTATTGGAACTCAATTCTTTGTATAGCGAAATGGGACAACGTGCGACCACCGACTTTGATGAAGTCAATTCTCATGGCAATGAAATTCTCAACATACTTGAAACCAGCGGCGCACAAGTGCTGTATCAACAGGACAAAGACTGGTTTTATCGGAGCGAAGAACGGCGCTGGATCACCATGAATGATCATAGTTCTTGGCGCAAAAACGTGGTGGAAAATGGCGAAATCACGAAAACGACTTTGCACATCAATTAAACCAGTGTGCTGGTCGAGCTCAGCGCGTTTACAGCTAGGCGTTGGACTTGACGCCTTATGGCCAACTCGGATACCACTTTCAATTGATATCCCAGTGACCCTAGAGAACGGTTAATTACTAGTCGCATTAACCGCTCACTTTGCGCATGGAAAGATGTCTAAGCGTAGTAGCTGGCTTGATCAAGATCGTCTAGAAGACTCGGACCTTCTGGCTTCCAACCGAGCAAATCGCGGGTGCGCGCGCTCGAAACCGCCATATCTGCACCTGCCATCATTGCAAACCAGCCGAAGTGCTCACGCCCACGTGATGCAACGGGTAGGTCGAGGTGGCGGCCTATCATTTCAGCAATCGCCTTAAATGGTATAGCCTCTTCCGCAACCGCATGGTAAGCCAGCTCGTTCACGCCTCGCTCAAGCGCTAGGCGATAAATTCGTGCCGCATCCTGCAGATGAACCGCAGACCAGCAGTTCTGGCCATCACCTAGATAAGCTGACACGCCAGTTTGCCGCGCCAAGCGGATTAGCAGAGGAACAAAGCCGTAATCACCGATCCCATGCACGGACGGTGCGAGGCGAACGCATGCGGCACGTACCCCCCTTAGAGCCAAAACTCTCGCAGTTGCGTCAGATTTCCGTGTGCTCGCTGGGTCGGGAACTTCAGACTCGAGCGCTCCACGGCACATTCCGAAGAGACCTGATGTCACCAATAGCGGGCGATCAGATCCCTCGAACACACTGCCAAATGCCTCGATTACGCGCCGGTCCTGGTCTGCGTTGTCAGCAAACTTGGAAAAATCGTGGTTAAACGCAGTATGAATTACTGCGTCGGATGCCGCCGCAGCTTCGCGTAAAGCATCGATATCGTCCAGCGTGATGCGTAACACTTGCGCACCGATAGCAGCTAGCGCAACCGCTTTTTCGTCTGTTCTAGCCGTGCCTGTGACCTGATGGCCAGCACCGATGAGCTCTTGAACTAGCTTGGAGCCAACCCATCCTGTGGCTCCGGTAACAAATACCTGCATAGAAAACTCCTAAATTAATTTTAATGAATAACATGCCTATCAATAACCGACCCTCACCTAGCCCAGATTCTCATGCGCATAGCGCCGGACTAAGGATTGATTGACTTATGAAATTGAACGTGTTGCCAAGCTTCTCGGTTTCGTCGCACAGCGCCTCGCTGGGCGATTAAGCTGCAATCCTTATGTCATCAAACCAGTGTCGCTTGAATTTGATTCAGCCTAAGCGTATGGAGAGTTCCACGTCCTCGCCAAATGGCACAGACAGGTAGCCATTGCGAAGTGAACGCACCCGTTCCACATAGTCGGGGCTTTGGTCGGCGTTGTCAGCCACGATCAGCGCACCCGGCCGCAGACGGCTCTCGACTAAGGTCAAGACATCGCTATAAAGCGACTTGGCGCCATCTAGCAGCAACAGATCAATGGTGTCGGGAAGATCGGTCGCAAATGTCGCTAGCGCATCGCCTTCGCGAATCTCCACCAGATCAGCTAGGCCGCCTTCCACCAGATGCTCACGTGCCCGAGCCACCTTGGAAGGCTCAAATTCGCTGCTAATCAAACGACCGCCGCCGTTATCTCGTAAGGCTGCGGCTAAATGCAGCGTAGAGATACCAAACGATGTGCCGAACTCGATGACATTGCGCGCTTTCATGCTGCGCGCCAGCATGTATAACAGCGTGCCGGTTTCCTGCGAGACGGGCAACCAAAGGTCCTTCAGAAGGCTATAGAAAGTCAGGTACTCGGTCTTGCTGCCCATCATGCGCGCTTGCTCTGCGCGTGAGAGCCCAGCGATCGCTGGACTGGTCGCCGCGTCCGCTTCTGCAAACAGGCGCTTCAGCAAGGAATTCAGTGGAAATGTGGTGAGTGTATTGCTCATAGAGAGTTCCGTATCAAATTTAAGAGTCAAAGGCATTATTTGCCTAAACGCGATTAAAGATTCGCGTTTAGGCAAATAATACGACTAATCAATCGCATTTTCTATTCGCATTAGGGTTCGCGTTTTCAGACTGCAAACCTTGTCACGCCACAGTCCTTTTTTTACCAATAGAAGCGCGACATATCCGAAATAAAATCTAAAGTTGGATCGTGCATTGGCACTGTAAGATCGCATTTTCATCAGGAAATTAATGGTGAAAGCTGCTGTACTTTGCATTGCATTAGTGCATGTATAGCAATAAAAATGCGTAAGCAAGGGACAAGAAAGCCGCCCCCTGAAGTCACTTCACACATTTGCCTTTAGAACTTCTTGCTAGCAGAAGTTTATTGCGGCATTACAGGCAATTGAGTCCTAGTATAATTTACGCTAAAATGCGATCAATAGTTCATGTTTTATGTAGCGCTCTTAGTCGCCTCGCCCCTCCCTTTTCCTTACCTATTTTTGCGCTCTTCCGCTCATGACCAAGCAACCCCGCCCCCAAATTTCCTCTCGAAAACAACCTCAACAAGCCCGTTCAACTGAACTCGTCGCGGTCATTCTGCAAGCGGCCACCTTAGTTTTGGCAGCGGAAGGCGCACGTCGCTTCACTTGCGCACGCGTGGCGGAGAAGGCGGGTGTCAGTGTCGGTTCTGTGTACCAGTATTTTCCAAACAAAGCAGCAATTTTGTTTCAACTGCAAGTAAGCGAATGGAAGCAAACCACTGAGATGCTGCGCAATATTCTTGAAGATGCTGCGAAACCGCCGCTCGATCGCCTGCGCGCCCTAGTCCATGCATTCATACGTTCAGAATGTGAGGAAGCCGAAATGCGCGTGGCGCTTAACGATGCAGCCCCTCTTTATCGCGATGCGCCCGAAGCCAAACAGGCTCGGGCGTCGGCGGATAGGACGGTCGCCCTGTTTATGGAAGAGGTTCTACCCAAGGCATCGGAGACTACGCGGACATTAGCGGGAGACTTGATCTTCACGACGCTGAGCGCAGTTGGCAGTAGTTTTTCCAGCCACCCCCGCACCCTAGGAGAGATCAAAACCTATGCTGAAATAATGGCAGACATGTTCTGCGCCTATCTGAAACAGCAAAACGAGGGAATATCCAACAAGTAGAACGATACTTCAAGCTTGAGAATATGCACCGGCTCTGTCCCACTAAGCAAGTTTGATTATTCAAAAACAGTGATGGATCTATTCGGGCGGTAGCACCAGCTATCCGACAGATTGGCTTGATCGTCGTGACCGCATTGATCACGCGCCTCAATATAATCGAAATTTAGCCAAGCATCGCCGGATTTGGGAAAAGGAAGAAAAGTATCCGGTCATGTATCAACACAATTCATCATTCAATCCCCCACAAAATCCCCCACATGTCGCTCCCGCCAAGCAGAAAACTCCAAGGGCCGAATCCCAAAGCGAACTGCATTTCCGGGGTGTAGGGTTCTAAATTCGGCGAGTGCTAATTTGATGAAATGATTTTTGTCTGCTTCGGTTACGACGGTGGGGATTTTGGCACGCACTGCTGTTTCAGTGGCGGCTTCGTCACCACGAATAATCGCTGCCACAAGCTCTGTTAACGCATGTCGGTATCGCAGGCGAAAGATATCGGGGGGTACTAGATTCTGTTTGACGGCGACATATTGTTGGCATGAGCGTTCATACGCCCAGACGAAAACATCGCGCAAAAGTTCGATCTGGTTTAACTCGTAGACACCAATCATGGCATCAACATAGGCTTGCTGCGGCACATCGATGAAAGATAATGGGCACAAATTATCGCGTATAAAGGGAATATTGGCGGCCAAGCGCGAGACGCGTTTATTCACGTCTTCGAAGGGCTGTAGGTAAGGCAGATGCACCATCAAAAAGAAGGATTGCTCGAATGGATCGCGAATTTCGGCTGCCATTTGAATGACGATGCCAAACAATTCTTCAAGCCGCTGCGGTAAGGCTACTGGCAAATAAACGCTGCCGCCAATTTCCACGGCGCGGCGACGGATGCGGCCGCAGGCGGACGGATCGGCCATTAGTCCATCAGAAAGGAAGGCGTGTAAGGCGATGATCGTTTCTGGCGTTAGCTTCGCATTGTCGGAGTCGCGCACCAGATATTCGATGGCCTCTTTATGATTCAAAATCATTTGGGTTTCGAGCGCGTCTTTCCCTTCCGCTGCCTGACCAAATTCAATCAAGCGCTCGGTATCGAGTCGGCTGTAGGTGTTGCCCTCCAATTGCGAAGATGCCCACGACAGATCAATCAACAAACGATTGATGATGTCTCGTGCGAAGGTGCCAGCCGGAGTCTGGTCTGCTGGCGAGCGCCCCAATGCGTGCAGTTGCTCACGCAGATTTTGCGGGAGATACGCTGTTTGATTGGGGTAGTACTGTTCAAGAAAATCTAGCCTATACCCGACGGGAGCGCGTAATTGACGAGGCTGACGCACATAAGCCTTGATCTCTTCGCCCTCAGGTGAAATAGGCGGATAAAGCTCATCCATTTCTCGCACTGCATGCCTTGCTTGCCGGATCGATAGGTAACTTGGGCTGGGCTTCAAGGCGGGAACTAGTTGATAGCGCAAAGCACGCGATTCACCGATCGTCTGAATACGCGCTTGGGCTACCAGTGACGCCAGCCTGCGCTGCATGGTGCGGCGTGACATGTCATCCCCAATCAGCTGCGATAATC
>JAHFQV010000048.1 GCA_023259175.1 Oxalobacteraceae bacterium
TGCTTATGGCAAGCCTTTGCTTTCGTGGTCAAAGCACAGGCCTTATCAAAACGCTGCACATAATCGCGCAAAGCTTGTTGCCCCTCCTTATCTTCGAATTGCGCGCAGAATGAATGTGACGAGCGGATTTGATAAGCGTAAGCCAAATCTGGATTTACATTACGTGCGCAATCAGCCCATACCGACCACGACGGCAAACTCACCCCCGCGCCGAGTTGACGAATCCGCTCACTACTGGGCGTACCGCGCAATAAATCTTCGGCGATGCGCGCAATCATCCTATGTCCCTCGGGTCCCCACGCCCATGCACTTTGGGTAAAGAAAACACTGATCATCAACATGCTCAACAGAATGCGTCGCGCCATAGTCTCACCACTTTCACTTGTGTTTTAAACCAAAACCCCGTATCTTTCGCCACTGATTTCAAATAATTTTATGAAAACATATTATGCCTATTTTTTCGAAGAAAATAATATTTTTAAAAGCCTCGCTCATTTTTTGCCTAAGCACACAATTCGCACTAGCCAGCACTCCTGCCGCGCGCGCCAATCAAACAAATGCGCTCGAGCATAAACTAGGATTTAAGCTCAACGACAAAATTCCAGTGTCACCGAGCATCATCAAAAAAACCTTGCCCAATGGTTTGACTTACTACATCAAACAAAATAAAAAGCCGGAGCAAATCGTCGAATTGCGACTCGTCATTAAGACCGGCTCCATCATGGAAGACGACGACCAGCAAGGCCTCGCCCACTTCACCGAACATATGGCCTTTAATGGCAGCCGCCATTTCAAGAAAAACGAATTGGTTTCCTTTCTCGAATCCATCGGTATTAAATTTGGTGCAGACTTAAATGCCTACACCAGCTTTGATGAAACGGTTTTTATCCTGCCCGTGCCTAGTAATAAGCCAGAAAATATCGATAAAGCCTTTCTGGTTTTATCCGATTGGGCGCAGGGCTTGAATTTCGAAACCGAAGAAATCGACAAAGAGCGTGGTGTCGTGCTGGAAGAGGCGCGTTTGGGTAAAGGCGCTGGCGACCGCATCAACAAGATCACCTATCCCAAGCTCTATCACGATTCCCGATACGCACTACGCCTACCTATCGGCAAAGAAGACATCATCCAAAACTTCAAACCAGAAGCTATTAAACGCTTTTACAAAGATTGGTATCGCCCTGATCTCATGGCGGTAATTGTCGCGGGCGACATCGAACCTAAAAAAGCCGAAGCCTTGATTCAGCATTATTTTGCCGGCATCCCTAAAGCCCAACACCCACGTACCCGCACCCGTTTCGGCGTTCCCAAAGAGCCCTTGTCGGAAGCCTTAGTCGTCACTGACAAAGAAATTTCGCTTGATCAAGTCGGCATTACCTATGCGCGTTTCGAAACCGAGCCTAATGGCAATTACTCGGCCTATCGCAAAAGAAGAATCCGCGGTTTTTTTAATACCTTATTGAGTCAACGTTTATCCGAACGTAGCCAAGTCGCAGAGCCGCCCTTCCTCGGTGCCAATAGCGGCGTACACAGTTTTATCGGCAACACCAGTGAATCGAGCGCCTCGGCCAGTATCGGCAAACTCGGCTTGCAAGCCGCCATCGATACACTCACAGAAGAAAATCAAAGGGCGGCGCAATTTGGCTTTACCCAAGCCGAATTTGATCGCGCCAAGCTCAATAATTTGCAACAGATGGAGAACTCGTACAAAGAGCGCGAAAAAATACATTCGTCTGATCACGCTGCTGAACTGATACGCAACTTCCTCACAGGTGAGACCCTGCCCAGTTTGGAAAGGGAGCATATTTTCCACAAACAAATCGTCGATAGCATCAGCCTAGATGAAATCAATCAATTTGCGAAAACCGCTTTCCTGAGTAAAAAAGAGCCTCTTATTATTTTCATCGGCGGTGAAAACACGGATCGCAAACTTCCGACCAAGGACGATCTCATGACCATGCTAGGCAAGGCAAGAGAAAAACCGGTCACTGCATTTACCGAAAAAGCGCTACCGAAAGAACTCTTAGAACACAAACCGACCCCAGGAAAAATCATCGCAGAAAGCAGCGATAAAGCGATGGGAACGACTGAGCTCAAACTCAGTAATGGCTTAACGGTGATACTGCGCCCCAGCGATTATCAAGACGATCAGATACTTTTCTCAGCGACCCGTTTTGGCGGCCTTGCCCTGCAATCTGACGCTGATTTTTTTACCGCTCAATATACGCCCACACTGGTAGGCGCAATGGGCTATCAAAATTTTACACCCTTAGAATTGGGCAAAATGTTGACCGGTAAAAGCATCGGTATCAATGCCAACTTGAGTGGCATCGAAGAAAGCGTATCCGGCAGTAGCAATAAACGGGATGTGGAAACCATGTTTCAAACCATGCTACTGGTTCTCCATGCGCCACGTAAAGACCCTGCCTTATTTCAAGCTTACATTAGCAAACGCCAAGAGGCAGTCAAAAATGTGATGGTACAGCCGGGAGCGATCTTTCAAGAACAATTCATCAAAGCGACTTATCCAGACCATCCACGCACACCCAAAATCGAGCGTCCTGAAGACTACGACAAAATCGATATTGAACGCGTCTTAGAGATTTATCGCAACCGTTTTTCCAGCGCAAAAGGATGGACCTTTGTCATCGTCGGCAACTTTGAAGTCGACAAAATCAAGCCCCTAATCGAAACCTATCTCGCCAGTTTAGATACCCACGAGATTCCAGTTGAAGTGGTCGATCATGGTCTACGTCCACGCACAGGCTTGATACGAAAAGATGTCTTCGCGGGCAAAGAACAAAAGAGCGTGGTGACGATACAACTCCATGGTGAAACCACTTATAGCGAGAGTGAGCGTCTTAGATTTAACGCGATGAACGACATCTTGCAATTACGCTTAACCGCCGCTCTGCGCGAAGCACTGGGCGCAGTTTATAGCCCTCGCGTCACTGGAAATATCGCCCGAGTGCCTTATCAAGCCTATTCCGAAATTTTTGTTTTACCCTGCGCACCAGAAAATGTCGACAAATTGATTGCGCATACCCTAGACATCATCGCTAAACTCAAAGAGGCTGGCGTAACGGTGGAAGAACTGAACAAATTCAAAGAAAATCGACGCAAAAATAATCGCGAAGCGCTCAAGACCAACTCAACTTGGCTAAGCCATTTAAGCGCCTCCGCCTTGCTACACTCGGATCCGCGACGCTTTTTACACCTGGATGAAGAACTTGATCAACTGACGGTGGAAGACGTACAAAAAACCGCACAACGTTATCTCGATACTAGCAATATGATACAAGTGGTCATGTATCCGGAGAAACAAGCTCCCACAGAAAAGTAGCATTTCCCTTTTCAATTCAGTCTCTTAGAAAGCCCGCCGTGTTAAACTTGCGGGCTTTTTCCCATTTTCACAGCAAGCCGCAATGAACCAGCCCACATCCGATATGAATGACGCACTCGACACCACGACTTCAGACCCTAGCGAAGCCACCCCACGCAATACGGTTTCGACCGAACTCATTCGTAAAGAAGTCGCACGCCGCCGCACTTTCGGTATTATTTCCCATCCCGATGCAGGTAAAACCACGCTCACCGAAAAACTCTTGATGTTCTCCGGTGCGATTCAATTGGCAGGTACCGTGAAAGCGCGTAAAAGTGGTCGCCATGCCACGTCCGACTGGATGGAAATTGAAAAACAAAGGGGTATTTCGGTGGCCAGTTCGGTCATGCAGTTTGAGTATCGCGATCACGTTGTCAACTTACTCGACACCCCAGGGCATCAGGATTTTTCCGAAGATACCTACCGCGTTTTAACTGCGGTTGACTCCGCCTTGATGGTGATTGATGCCGCCAAAGGTGTGGAAGAACAAACGATTAAGTTACTCAATGTGTGCCGTATGCGCAGCACCCCGATTATTACCTTCGTCAATAAAATGGATCGTGAAACCCGCGACCCTTTAGAATTATTGGATGAACTCGAATCGGTTTTAAAAATTCAATGTTCGCCCGTGACTTGGCCTATCGGCATGGGCAAAACCTTCCGTGGTGTGTATCACATTCTAAAAGACGAGATCATGCTATTCGCAGCGGGCAGCGAACGTGCGGATCAAGAATTTGAAGTCGTCAAAGGCATCAACAATCCACGCCTTGCCGAATTATTCCCGCTCGAAATCGAACAACTCAAAATGGAAGTGGAACTGGTGCATGGCGCATCCCACCCTTTCGATTTATCCGCGGTCTTAGCGGGTACCCAAACTCCGGTCTTTTTTGGCTCTGCGATCAATAATTTCGGTGTTCGTGAAATTTTAAATGCCTTGCTCGACTGGGCACCTGCGCCGCGCGAACGCAATGCGACGGTGCGCGATGTCGAACCCAACGAAGTTCCCTTCTCCGGTTTCGTATTTAAGATTCAAGCCAATATGGACCCGGCTCACCGCGACCGTATTGCCTTTCTGAGAGTGTGCTCGGGACGATTCGAACGCGGTATGAAACTCAAACATTTACGCCTTAATCGCGACATCAAAGTCTCCTCGGTCGTCACCTTCATGGCAGCGAGTCGCGAGCAAGTTGAAGAAGCCTACGCCGGCGACATTATCGGCTTACCGAATCACGGCAATATGCAAATTGGCGATAGTTTTTCCGAAGGTGAACTACTGCAATTTACCGGCATTCCTTATTTCGCACCCGATTTTTTCCGCCTTGCGCGCATCTTAAACCCACTCAAAATCAAGCAACTGCAAAAAGGTCTGCAACAGTTAGGTGAAGAAGGCGCGGTGCAGGTATTCAAGCCCGTTGTGAGCAGCGATTTGATTTTAGGCGCGGTCGGTGTCTTGCAGTTTGAAGTCGTCGCCAGCCGACTCAAAAATGAATACGGTGTCGATGCCGTATTTGAAGGCACCAGTATTAGCAGCGCACGTTGGATTACCTGCGACGACAAGAAGATGCTGGCCGATTTCGAACGTTCCAGTGCGGGCGGCAATATCGCCTTTGATGCGGCAGGGAATATGGCCTACTTAGCCAGCTCGGGTGTCAATCTCAAACTCACCCAAGAACGTTGGCCGGGCATCGTATTTCACGCAACCCGTGAACATGCCGCGAAGTTGGGGTGATGTTTGTATCGCCCGAATTAAAATAGCCTAAATTAAAATTCAGTCTTCACCAGCATAAGGATTAGCGATGCCTAGCGTCGCTAATACTTCAATCTCCAAAGCTTCCATTTCTTCTGCTTCCTCTTCATCCTCGTGATCGTAGCCTTGCGCATGAAGTACGCCATGCACGACTAAATGTTGGGCATGGGCGAGGATGCTTTTCTTTTGTTCGGCGGCTTCCGCTTCGAGTACCTCGGTACACAAAATAATATCGGCTTGCGTCACTTCCGCCTCATCCTCTTCGGTATAGGCGAAGGTCAACACATTGGTCGCGTAATCTTTACCACGATAATCATGATTGAGTTGTCGGCCTTCTTCAGCGTTCACGATTCTGAGGGTGAGCTCGGCAGGAAAGAACAAGGCCGCTTGCACGGTCTTCCTGAGCAGAGGGCGGGTTAGCAGACTTTGCAAACGCGGATCGGCATATTGCACCGACAGGCGCAAACTTGGTTTTTTTGTTTTCATTCCGGCGAACCTACTTATCTTCTTTTGTGCTTATTTAAGGCGGTGGCGTGTTTGAGATTCACGATTTCAGCGTCTTGCTGATCTTGAAAATGATTGGCCTCTTCATAGGCATCCACAATTTTTCCGACCATTGGATGGCGCACAACATCGACGCTGGTAAAGCGATTGAATGCAATTCCACGCACTTCTTTGAGCACTTGGCAAGCATCCACCAAACCACTCTTTTGATGTCTTTGTAGATCAACTTGAGTCAAGTCGCCTGTCACCACCGCTTTGCTGCCGAAACCGATACGCGTCAAAAACATTTTCATTTGCTCGGGCGTCGTATTTTGTGCTTCATCCAAAATAATAAAGGAGTGATTTAAAGTACGGCCGCGCATATAGGCTAAAGGTGCGATTTCGATGACCTGCTTTTCAAACATTTTTTGCGTGCGATCAAAGCCCAGTAAATCATAGAGCGCATCATACAAAGGGCGCAAATACGGATCGACTTTTTGCGCCAAATCACCCGGCAAAAAACCCAGTCGTTCACCCGCTTCCACCGCAGGCCGCGTGAGCACGATGCGCTTGACCGCATCACGCTCTAAGGCATCAACTGCGCAGGCCACCGCAAGATAGGTTTTACCGGTTCCAGCAGGGCCAATACCAAAACTAATATCGTGCTCCAAGATCGATTTCAGGTAGCTGATTTGATGTGGAGTGCGTCCTCGCAAATCACTGCGTCGGGTGCGCAGTATCGGACTTTCTACACTGCCCTCCTCGGTTTCGCCATGCTCAATTTCCATCGCAGCTTGGGCGCTGCTGGCACGACTGGCTCGGCTGCCGCGCTTTACCTTTGCTTCGACAATATTGGTTTCTGGTTCTTGTCGACTGACCGCCATTTCGGCACTACGTTGCGCACTATAAGCCGCCCGCTGCTCGACTAAGGCCAATTGCACTTCGTCGATGCTAATGACTTTTTTTGCCAAAGCATAAAATTTTTCAAGCAGCTCCAAACCCTGCACTGCATTACTACCGCTGACGATAAATTTTTCACCACGTCGAAAAATCGACAAATCCAATGCCGCCGAAATTTGCCGTAAATTTTCGTCCAAGGGTCCACACAAATGCGCCAGTCGCAAATTATCCAAAGGCTGCGGGACGAAATACAAAACTGGAACGGGTGTTTTTGTTTTCACTTCGTTTTTTCTCAAAAAAATGCAATTTGCAATGCGGCCGCAATCAATCAAAAAATCAGATCAATTCGCCACGCAAGGAATAGTTATAGGACACCGTAATGCGGGTATCCACCAAAGTGCCGATCAATTCTTTTCCGCCCGCAAAATTCACCACGCGATTATTTTCTGTGCGCCCTTGCAATTCATTAGGGTCTTTTACGGAAGGTCCTTCAACCAAAATTTTTTGTACCGTGCCTATCATGGCATTACTAATTTTTTTGACGTTGGCATCAATCACCGACTGCAAAAACTGTAAGCGCTTGAGCTTTAAAGGGGCTGGTGTTAAGTCTTCCAAACTCGCCGCCGGTGTACCGGGTCTCGCACTAAAAACAAAGCTGAAACTATTATCAAAATCGAGATCGCCGATGAACTTCATCAGGGCATCAAAATCCTCATCGGTTTCACCCGGAAAGCCAACAATAAAATCGGAAGAAATCGTAATATCAGGTCGCACTGCGCGCAAACGTCGCACCACCGATTTATATTCCAATGCCGTGTAGCCACGTTTCATCGCCGCTAAAATGCGATCCGATCCGTGTTGCGCAGGCAGATAAACGTGATTGGCTAATTTCGGAATTTTACCGTAAGCATCAATCAAGCGTTGGGTAAACTCTTTTGGATGGCTAGTCACGAAACGTATGCGTTCTATCTGTGGAAACTCAGCGATGTATTCAAGCAATAAGGCAAAATCGGCGATCTCACCGTCATCCATCGCGCCACGATAAGCGTTCACATTTTGCCCTAGCAGCGAAATTTCTTTAATACCTTGCTCGGCCAAACCCGCCACTTCGACTAGCACATCGTTGAATGGTCGCGACACTTCTTCGCCGCGCGTATAAGGCACAACGCAATAGCTACAATACTTGCTGCAGCCTTCCATGATGGAGACAAAGGCGCTCGACCCCTCCACTTTCGCAGGTGGAAGATGATCAAATTTTTCGATTTCAGGAAAGCGTATATCCACTTGCGAGCGACCAGATTCACGCCTATCTCTAATCAATTGCGGCAAGCGGTGCAAAGTTTGCGGTCCAAAAACCACATCCACATAAGGAGCGCGCTTAATGATGGCTTCGCCTTCTTGGGAAGCAACGCAGCCGCCCACGCCTATGAGCAAATCGGGTTTTTGGCGCTTCAATTCGCGCAGACGACCTAAATCGGAAAACACTTTTTCCGAAGCCTTCTCACGCACGCTGCAAGTATTGAGCAAAATCACGTCAGCCTCTTCGGGCGTATCCGTTTTGACCATCCCCTCGGTTGCGGCGAGAACATCACGCATTTTATCGGAGTCGTACTCATTCATTTGGCAACCAAATGTTTTGATGTAGACTTTTTTCTGGAGGATTTCTTTTTCTGCTGTAGACATAAATTTCATTTCTTAGCGATGAACAACATCGCATTTTCAATAGGTTCTAGGAACCTGATTTGGGTAGTTGCAGACGCGCTTCTTCGGCGGTCAATATCCAAATTCTTTCAAGTTCGCCGTATTCATTTTGCTTGTAGAAGACCGGCACATTTCGCACATCCAGACTTCCAACATTTTGCTTCATATTGTCTTCGTTGTAGATAATCAAACCCGGTGTGAGTAGCCTAATTTTTCCATCAATCGCGATCTCGGCATATTCCGTGACGGTCATTTTTCCGCGCTTAATCCCCGCGGGAAAATTACGTTCGATTTGCATTGCGAAAAGCGAACAAGTCCAAACCAAGCAAAAAG
The DNA here is from genome assembly GCA_023259175.1 of Oxalobacteraceae bacterium. Classification (GTDB taxonomy): domain Bacteria; phylum Pseudomonadota; class Gammaproteobacteria; order Burkholderiales; family Burkholderiaceae_D; genus Undibacterium. The sequence continues at coordinate 8,544 of JAHFQV010000048.1, forward strand.
CCGCAAAGAAGGCAGGTAATTTCTTAGAAGACATGAGACATTCCATTTTAAAATCAAGTACTTAAGTTTAAACACGGATCACATTTAGGGCGCAAGTTTAACACAAGCCCAGCCCATTGATTAGGCTCACCGTGGCATAAGCCACCTTTCGCTCGAAAATCTGGGATAATTACGAAAAAACTCGCGGAAAACCGATGCAAAAGTCCCGTTCCTTGGCCCAAAACCCTGATTTTGATCGTCAACATTTTCGACGCGCCCTGTCGCAATTTCCTACCGGCGTGACCGTAGTCACCTCCCGACTCGACGATGGGACCTTCTTTGGGCTGACCGCCAGTTCATTTAACTCGGTCTCATTAGACCCGCCTTTGGTGCTCTGGAGTTTGGGCAACGCCGCCAAAAGCATGCCCATCTTTCACGAAAATTCGCATTACGTGATCAATGTTTTGGGCGCGGATCAAGCCGCACTCGCCGAACAATTTGCCAGCAACAAACGCGACCGTTTTCACGGCGTAGCATTTAGTTTATCCCGCACCGGCCTCCCCATTCTCGATGGTTGCAGTGCTTGGTTTGAATGCTTTAATCGTAGTCGCTACCCCGAAGGCGATCACGTTATTTTTGTGGGTGAGGTCGAACAATGTGCTTACGCGCCGCAGGAAGCTTTAATTTTTCATGACGGACAATTTCTTAAGTGAGCTAGTCGGCTATTGCGCCGCCAGTCTAACAACGCTCGCATTTTTGCCGCAGGCTTGGCTTACCTGGAAACGCAAACGCGCTGAAGGCGTCTCACTGGGTATGTATTGCATGATGGTGACAGGCGTGAGCTGTTGGCTCGCTTACGGTCTGTTGCTGCATGCGATGCCCATCATCATCGCCAATGGCATTACTTTGCTACTCGCGCTCTTCATCCTCTTTATGAAAATCCGTTACAAGTGAAATCCAACGGCATTTTATGGGATAACGATGGGGTCTTAGTCGATACCGAGGGGCTCTTTTATGAAGCCAATCGCACGCTCTTTGCCGAGCATCAAGTCGAATTGAGCCACAGCCAATTTTTCGATTGGTTCTTATGCGACAACATCGGTGCTTGGCATTTATTGGCAGCGCGTGGTTACTCAATTCAAGAGATTGCGCAGTTACGCGAGATGCGCAATCGTTACTACGCTGACTTGCTCAATTCACGCACCAATCTCCTGATCGATGGCATGAGTGATATCGTCGAATCACTCGCGCAGTCGCATCGCATGGGTATTGTCACCAGCTCACGTCGCGACCATTTTGAACTGATACATCGTCGCACGAATGTATTGCAGCATTTTGATTTTGTCGTCACCGAAGAAGACTATCCCAACAGCAAACCTGCCCCTGATCCGTACCTGCTAGGCTTGAAAAAAATGGGGCTAGGCAAAGACAAAACCGTCGTCATCGAAGATTCACCTCGCGGCTTACAAGCGGCCATCAGCGCAGGACTACGCTGCATAGTCATACGCAATGCGCTCACTCGACATTACCCATTTGAGGGCGCGCATTGCGTCGTTGATGATGCAGATCAACTCATTGAAGCGCTTTCTTAAAGAATAAAAATTTTAGTTTGAGGGCCACAAATAACAATAGGTCTGACTATTCGTTAAATTCACGGCTTTATCGGTATAAATAAAACCGTTATCGAAGGAAGTTTTGTAACCACTCGCCGCACAATTGGTGTGCACCCAATCAAAGCCTAGGCTAGCGATACCCTCGTTCTCTGAATAAGGCACTTTACTGGGATTACCACTGCACAGATAGAGCGTGCTATTGGCAGTAATCCCTTTGACATAGGAGGGTGGAACGACGAATTTTTTAGGGCTATAGTCGTTCGCAAAAACATTATCGATCGCCACATCGTAGACCTTGCCATCTATCGCAGAGGTGATTTCAATATGGGTGTGTGACAAAGGAATACCCTGGCGTTTTTTACCCGATCTATAGTTGGTCACTTGTGGATAGTCGCTATTGGGTGGCGCATTGACCGTACCATATTGAAAATAGCCATTCGCGGCGGCACATTTTTGCTGATAGCTTTGCGCAGTCGCATCCATATTCGCAGCCGCTTGCAGCTTGGGTGTCGCTAGAGGCTGGGCTTGAACTGACTGGATAGAACTCAGGGCAAAAACAAGCTGCAATAGGATCGTGATTTTTGCTACTTTCATTTGGGATTTATTTTTCATTTCTCAACTCCGGATGAGTGTCTGTGGAAAATTAAACGTAGCAAATCCTGTGCCTGAGAATTATTTTGCGACGATCTTCCGGCGATTGTTCGAGACGAACACCGATTGGATTTATCCGATCACATCAAGTTTACGTGTCAACAGCATGTCAACACAACTCCGATAAGGCATTCTTTACGTGGATAAGAGTTTTTGCAAAACGCCTTGCGAATCGAAGGCTGCGCGACGCAGTCGGTCACCAACACCTTGCCATTCGCGACTTGCAGGAAGCGCTTCAACCAAAATAATATCTGCCCCAACATGGTCGAGTTGACGCAAATCGGCGTACAAATCATGGGCGTAAGTAACCGGGTCGGCATTAAGTTGACACCAGGCCTGCAAAGCGGCATGCTGAACATGTCCTTGATAGGCCATCACTGCGACTTTTTTTCCGGCGACTAACAACTGTCGAATAGTCTCATCCAAATTTTCAGGCGCAATCAAAACCACGGGGGTGCTCGGCGCATAATGCGCTTCCAAAGTACCGGATGCGCGCGGGGCGGCGGCATCCGGCTCATTGACTGTCATGCCTAACACCTGTTCCAATTGCGCAGCGCTAATATGGCCAGGGCGCAGCAGAACTGGGCCATGAGTCGTAAGGCGACTCATGTCAACAATCGTCGATTCGATCCCAACTTCACTTTGTCCGCCATCTAAAACCGTCGCAACCAATCCGCTCTTGAGTTCTTCCGAAAACTCCTCGATGACGTGTGCAGAAGTCGTGGGACTCACGTGCCCAAATTGATTTGCAGAGGGTGCTGCAAGCCCACCACGTCCACCTTTAAAGACGCGCAAAAGTGCTTGCGCGACCGGATGGGAAGGACAGCGCAGGCCGATAGAATCTTGCCCACCTGAGACCGCATCGGGAATATGGTCGGCACGTTTGAGTATCAAGGTCAAGGGGCCTGGCCAAAAGGCGGCGATTAATTTTTCAGCTTCCTCAGGCAGCGCTTTGACCCAGTAACGAATCTCCGCTTCCGGTGCGATGTGTACGATCACGGGATGATTAGACGGGCGGCCTTTGGCTTGATAAATCGCGGCAACGGCTGCTGGATTTTCCGCATCCGCGCCTAGTCCATACACCGTTTCCGTGGGAAACGCGACTAAGCGACCCGCTTCTAGTAGTGCGGCGGCATGAGTTATTTCAGCAACTTGGGCGGGCATAAAAATTTCAGGTCAACGATTAAAATGGGTGCGTCGAACGCACCCAAGCTTACTACAGAAAAACGCAGATTTATTCAGTCAACAAACGCAGCGCTTCGGCATACTTATCTGCCGTTACTTGCGCAACTTCCAGAGGCAATGCCGGCGCAGGCGCTTTTTTATTCCAAGCCTGCGTTTCCAACCAGTCGCGCACGAATTGTTTATCAAACGAAGGTGGCGACATGCCGACTTGATAGCTGGCCGCTGGCCAGAAACGAGAAGAGTCGGGAGTTAAAATTTCGTCGATCAAATGTACAGTACCGGCCGCATCTAAGCCGAATTCAAATTTGGTATCAGCGATGATAATGCCTTTGGTCGCGGCAAATTCTGCGGCTTGGGTGTACAAGTTAATGGCGGCATTGCGCACTTGACGCGCGATATCGGCACCGACAATTTTCTCCGCTTCTGCATAGGAAATATTTTCGTCATGCGCGCCCATTGGTGCTTTGGTAGAAGGTGTAAAAATCACTTCTGGTAATTTTTGACCCTCTTGCAAACCGGCGGGTAAAGCAATGCCGCAAATCGCACCTGTCTTTTGATAATCTTTCCAACCCGAGCCTATGATATAGCCACGAACGATCGCTTCGATACCCAGCGGTACGAATTTCTTCACGACGATGGCGCGACCTTCCACTTGCTCACGTTCTTCCGGGGAGACCAAAGACACTGGATCAATATCCGTCATGTGATTTGGCATCAAATGGCCAAATTTCTTAAACCAGAAATTCGACATGGACGTTAAAATTTTGCCTTTGTTTGGAATGGGATCATCCAAAATCACGTCAAACGCAGACAAGCGATCAGTTTGCACCACCAACAGCTTATCGTCACCGACCGCATACAGATCACGCACTTTACCGCGATGCAGAAAAGGAAGTGATTTCAAATTTGTTTCGAGAATTCCAGCCATGATTTATCTTTCAGTAAAACGACATAACGATTTTGCGATCTTGCAATTTTGCGATCTAGCGATCTCTATTGCAGATGCGTCCTAAAATCCTTATCTACGATTCTCTGCACATGAATTCCGAAGGATTTTAGGACGCTGATGATGGTCTAATTATTTCAACTCAGGTAAAACCGAGTTACGTACTTTTTCCGCTTGTGATGCACGGAAAGCCAGCAACTTCTGACGCAGTTCAACATCGTTCAAGGCTAACATCGCAACGACCGCCAAACCTGCATTGCCAGCACCCGCCTCACCGATGGCCAAAGTAGCGACAGGGATACCTTTAGGCATTTGCACCGTGGACAATAAAGAGTCCAAGCCCTTCAGATATTTGGAGGGAATCGGGACTCCAAAGATAGGCAAAATGGTTTTAGATGCGACCACACCTGCTAAATGCGCGGCAGCACCCGCACCCGCGATAAAGGCTTGGCAACCACGTTTTTCCATATCCGCAACCCAAGCTTCCACTTCGTCTGGAGTGCGATGCGCAGACAAAGCACGCGCTTCATAACTCACTCCAAAATCTTTACACACTTGTGCAGCTTCTTTCATCACTTCCCAATCGGAAGTGGAGCCCATAACGATACCGACTAAAGTTTTTTCTGACATGATGTACTCACTTAAAAACAATTAAAAACGTGCCTTCCCCTCAGCACCAAGACGCTGCGAGGTTTATATCGACTTCAATTAATTCACAAGCTGTGCCAATGCACCTGCTTTATATTGCTCTGCGATTTTTTCCAAAGGAATGGCTTTAATTTTCGCAGCTTGCCCTTCGCAACCAAATGCTAAGAATCGCGCTTTACAAACTAATTTAGCCGCTTCGCGCGCGGGCTTCAAATAATCGCGTGGATCAAATTTGCTAGGATTTTCAAACATATAGCGACGAATTGCAGCTGTCATCGCCAAACGAATATCGGTGTCGATATTAATTTTACGCACGCCATTTTGAATACCAATCACGATTTCTTCGACAGGCACACCATAGGTTTCCTTCATGTCGCCGCCAAACTGGCGAATTTCAGCCAGTAATTCCTGTGGCACTGAAGACGAACCATGCATCACCAAATGGGTATTGGGAATACGCGCATGAATTTCTTTAATACGATCAATCGCTAAAATATCGCCCGTGGGCTTGCGTGAGAATTTATAAGCGCCGTGCGAAGTTCCAATCGCAATCGCCAATGCGTCGCACTGGGTTTGCTTAACGAAGTCGGCTGCTTGGTTCACGTCGGTGAGCAATTGTTCGCGCGTCATTTTGCCATCGGCACCATGACCGTCTTCTTTATCACCCATCATCGTTTCCAATGAGCCCAACACACCCAGTTCGGCTTCTACCGTCACCCCAATCGAGTGCGCAAATTTAACGACTTCACGCGATACCGCTACATTGTAGTCATAGCTGGCAACCGATTTACCATCTTCCATCAGCGAACCATCCATCATCACGGAGGTAAAACCGGATTTGATTGCGGCCATACATACCGCGGGTGATTGTCCATGATCTTGATGCATGACGACAGGAATATGCGGATAGGCTTCAACCGCTGCCGAAATCAAATGACGCAAAAATGCTTCACCCGCGTACTTACGTGCGCCAGCCGAGGCTTGCATGATCACGGGTGAACCCACTTCATTGGCCGCTTCCATAATCGCCGTAATTTGCTCGAGATTATTGACATTAAACGCTGGCAAACCATAGGCATTTTCAGCAGCATGGTCCAGCAATTGACGTAGAGATACGAGTGCCATAAATTAACTCCAAATAAAAAAACTTTTACGCTGGCGCAGCGCGGCTTTGCACCAAGCCGCGCTAATCACCCACTTTAACGATACGCATCGCATTGGTTCCGCCGACTTTACCCATTTGTTCACCCCAAGTGACCACCAAGGTATCGCCTTTACTCACAACGCCTTTAGACAACATCAATTTCTCGGCTTCTTTTAAGACGAAATCGCGGTCGGCGGAGTACGGTAATTTAAAGGTTTGTACGTTGCGATACAGCGCCGCTTTTCTTTGCGTTGCGACGCTAGGTGTTAGGGCAAAAAGTGGTACATCAATGCTTTGACGACTCATCCACAATGCGGTTGAACCCGATTCGGTCAATGCGACGATGGCTTGCACACGCAAATGATGCGCGGTAAATAAAGCACCATAAGCAATCGATTGGTCGATGCGGGTAAATTGCAGGTTCAAGAAATCCGCGTCGAGCTTACATTCCTGAAATTTCTCCGCTTCGACGCAAATCGCTGCCATTGCTTCCACGGTTTGTATCGGATATTTTCCCGATGCCGTTTCCGCCGATAACATCACCGCGTCAGTACCATCTAACACCGCATTGGCAACGTCAGAAACTTCGGCGCGGGTCGGTACCGCATTGACGATCATGGACTCCATCATCTGCGTCGCGGTGATTGCCAATTTATTCGATGCGCGCGCCATTTTAATCATGCGCTTTTGCAGCGCTGGCACCGCCGCATTACCGACTTCCACCGCCAAATCACCGCGCGCAACCATGATACCGTCGGAGGCATTTAAAATTTCCTGCAACAAGGGTATCGCTTCAGCACGTTCGATCTTGGCGATCAACATGGGTTTGTGATTGTGGGCTTCTCCCGCAATATTGGCGAGTTGACGCGCCATCTCCATGTCCGTTGCATTTTTTGGAAAAGACACGGCCACATAATCGGCTTGAAAAGACATCGCCGTTTTGATGTCTTCCATATCTTTTGCCGTCAACGCAGGCGCAGTTAAACCACCCCCTTGTCGATTGATGCCTTTATTATTCGACAGTTCACCACCAATTTTAACGGTCGTATGAATCTCGTTACCGACAATTTTATCGACTACCAAAACAATCAAGCCATCATTTAGCAACAGCACATCCTGTGGTTTGACATCGCGCGGCAAGGCTTTGTAGTCGAGGCCAACACGTTCCTGATTTCCCAAATCACAATCCGCATCCAGAATAAACGCATCGCCATTTTCAATTTGTATCCGGCTATTTTCAAATTTACCGATACGGATTTTCGGCCCCTGTAAATCGGCCATGATGGCAATCTCAACGTCGCAAACTTCCGCTGCACGTCGAACCAGATTTGCGCGATCGATATGGTCCTGCGCTTTACCGTGTGAAAAGTTCAAACGAACTACGTTCACACCCGCCTTAAGCATGCTCACTAAAGTGTCTAAATCACTGGAAGCTGGGCCGACTGTCGCTACAATTTTGGTTCCGCGTAACATTGAATCTCCTAATGGATACATTTCATGTGGGTTAGCTTACAAATCAAAATTCTTAATTCTTAATTCTCAATTCTCAATTCTCAATTCTCAATTCTTTTTACCGCTAAAATACTGTGCTCACTCCTTTGCTCTTTGCAATAGAATTTCCACTGCAGGCAAAGTCTTGCCTTCCAAAAATTCCAAGAAAGCACCACCGCCGGTCGAGATATAGCCGATCTTTTCTGTGATCTGATATTTTGCAATCGCAGCTAAAGTATCGCCTCCACCGGCAATCGAAAAGCCCTGGGAATCTGCAATCGCGGCAGCCAATACCTTGGTACCATTTCCAAACTGTTCAAATTCAAAAACACCCACTGGCCCATTCCAAACAATCGTGCCAGCCTGACGAATTTGCGCAGCCAAGGCCGCAGCGGTATCAGGGCCAATATCTAAAATCATGTCATCGTCTTGCACATCAGCGACGGCCTTCACCGTTGCTACTGCGCTGGCAGAAAACGCTTTAGCACAAACGACATCGCTAGGGATAGGTACGCTTGCGCCGCGCGCGCTCATCATTGCCATGATGGTTCTCGCTTCATCCAGCAAATCGACTTCGGCCAAAGATTTTCCAATTTTCAAGCCCGCCGCTAACATGAAGGTATTGGCGATACCGCCGCCAACGATGAGTTGATCTACTTTTTCGGAGAGCGATTTGAGTATGCTTAATTTGCTCGATACTTTAGAACCCGCGACAATCGCAACCAGAGGGCGTGCAGGCTGTCCTAAGGCTTTACCCAAAGCGTCTAATTCCGCGGAAAGTAGCGGGCCAGCACAGGCGATCGGTGCATACTTGGCGATACCGTGAGTCGTGGCTTCGGCGCGATGTGCTGTACCAAATGCGTCGTTGACATAAACATCGCACAGCTTGGCCATTTTTTGGGCTAAATCATCGTCATTTTTCTTTTCGCCTGGATTAACACGGCAATTTTCCAGCAATACCACCTCGCCAACAGCCACTTCCACCCCATCGAGCCAGTTTTGTTTCAAGACCACGTTCATGCCTAAGAGTTCGGATAAACGCTTGGCGACTGGCGCTAGGCTGTCTTCGGCTTTAAATTCACCTTCAGTTGGGCGCCCCAAATGCGATGTCACCATCACGGCTGCGCCCGCTTGTAAGGCTTGCTGTATCGCGGGAACCGAAGCGCGTATCCGTGTGTCTTCGGTGATCTGCCCTTGATCATCTTGCGGCACGTTTAGATCGGCACGAATAAAAACACGTTTGCCTTGCAGTTGCTGGGAGGCGATTAATTCGCTCAGACGGTGAAATTGCATCATGATGAAGTTTAGGAATATCGGTTAATAACCAAGCTAAGTAACTAAGTGCTAGCGGCCGTAGGCAAGTAATTTCGCAGCAAAGCGTTCAAAACTTCGATGCAAAACGAAGGAAATTGAGAAAATTGAGGAAACAAGGATTTTTTCAACTGCGGTATTTTACCAAAACACAGCACAAATTCCCCTCAATTTTGCTCATTTCGAAACAGAAGAATCAAAAATAAAGTCGGAAAATTGTAAAAACGAGCATACCAGCGACGATGGTGAGCAGCATGTCACGTCGCCACAAATATAAAGCACCCGCCACCAGGCCAGCCCATAGTTTTGGATTGTGTAATGACCACGTCATCTGATTATTTTCAAGGAACAAATCCGGCACAATGATCGCGGCCAAAGCACAAGCAGGCGCGAAACGTAAAGCTTCCTGAACTCTGCGCGGCAAATTCACATGATGCCCCGCGAGCCACAAAGCGCTACGATCAATCACGGTAGCGACCGTCAAAACTACGATCACCATCAAGACATAGCTATCGTCCATCACACTCCTTTGCGTTTTGTGTACCCTCCTCGACAAACTCAGTGTCGAGGCCATCAGCACCACGTTCCTCCACCCACATTGCACAGAACATGCCGATCACAACGGCGATGAGGAGACCCAATTTATAAGGAAAAGAAAACAAAGCAATTGCCAAAACACTGGCGACGACGACACCAGTCAATGCAGCACGGCTGCGTATCAAGGGCAGCATCACACACAAAATTGCCAGAGTTCCGGCAAATCCCAATCCCCAATCCGACGGTACTTGCGTACCCAAAGAAATTCCAATCAAAGAACCCAATTGCCATGCTGTCCAATTTGGCAGAATGAGCCCATTCAAAAAAGCATGTTGCTCCTCGGCTTGCTCCTGCGATTGCCAGTGCTCGGGATAACGCTCCGTAAACAAGGCTACTGTCACATCCCCAGTCAAAAAGCCCAGCCAAACACGGCGTATCCACGACAAATGCGCAAAACGTGGCGCAATCAAAGCAGACATAATTAAAAATCGTAAATTGACAATCAGTGCGGTCGCAAATACCACCCAAACCGGCGTATGTGCGAGCATTAAAGGCAAGGCTGCGAGCTGCGCTGAACCCGCGAAAACCACCAAAGTCATAATGATAGCGTGCCCAATTCCTAGTCCCGTTTTGATCATCGCAATGCCAACCACAACGCCCCATGCCGCAATCCCGAACAAAGAGGGAAGACTGGTTTTAACGCCGGTGCGAAAAGCGGCAGATTTCCAATTATTCATCATCAATCGCGAGGAAAATGCTCATCAGAGCTGAGGCCGACATTTTACCGATAATTGATAAACCTTGCTGAACAGCGCCGGAAATGCCGAGGACAAAGTACGAAGTAAAGTAAGTAAAACCCCTTCGACATAGGTGAGCAGTATGCTGCAACTAGAGGCACAGAGGAAAATCAAGCGCATCGATTTCGGACTGTTTTTTGGGTTTATGTTTGATTTTATGAATTTCTCATAGGATTCTCTGTGTCTCTGTGTCTCTGTGTCTCTGTGTTGATTGGTTTTGTGCTTTGATCTGGCTTGGTGCAATCGCCCGACGGAAATGCCTAACGCTATTGAAAAGGAATCCGCTAAAATAGCCATCTAAGCTCTAGGAGAAAATCATGCCCCCCCAAAAAACAAGCTCTACCGTCGAACTACAAGCCAAAGATTTACCGGCGCACTGCCCTAACCCTGCGATGCCTTTGTGGTCGTCTCACCCGCGAGTTTTCCTTGATTTATCACATGGCGGCTCCGCCACTTGCTCTTACTGTGGAACCCACTATGCACTCGCCGCCGGCGTAGAACTCAAAGGGCATTGAGCAAAACGCGATACCAAAATCGCAGACGCTGTACCTCATTTGATTGGATCGAGCGCTATGCCTGTTAAACAATTCAATGGAAGTGCTAATGAAGTTGAGATGGCATTTTACGATGCCATTTCGCGCGGCGATCTCGAATCTTTAATGGCGCTCTGGGCTGAAGACGAGGAAATTGTATGCATACACCCGAACTCACCACGCCTGATCGGTCATGCCGCGATCCGCGCTTCATGGGAAACGATATTTGAAAATGGCAGCGTGCATATCCATACCACTGCACTCCATGCAGTTCATAATGTATTAACCGCGGTGCATAGCCTCATTGAATTATTTCATCATGCGAACGCACCCGAGCAAGATTTGCACATCATCGCCACCAATGTGTATATCAAAACACCCCGCGGCTGGCGCATCAGCTGCCATCACGCCTCGGTAGCGGCGGGCAAAGCACCAAAAGAAGCAAGCAAAAGCAGCGTCTTACATTAAATTCATTGAAGTTGATCACCTATGCCCAGCAGCGCGCAAAAATCGACCGTAAGCCGTTTTAATCTCATTCGTGGCCATACCCAAACCCTACTACCGGCACTCTTCGCAAAACGCCCCATAGTCGATTACAGGCGTGAACGCTGGGTCACGCCAGACGCGGATTTTATCGACATTGATTTTATTGACGGGGACAAAGATCGCCCTTTCGTCGTGTTATTTCACGGCCTTGAAGGTTCCAGCAACAGCCATTATGCGCGCGCTTTGATGGCCCATTTGCATAGCTTGGGTTGGTCGGCGGCAGTGCCGCACTTTCGAGGCTGTTCTGGGGAGATTAATCAAAATCCACGCTTCTATCATTCTGGCGATGCGGCAGAAATCGAATGGATTGCACGTCGTTTGCATCAAAGCCACCAAACAAAAAACCCAAATGGAAAATTTTACGCCTGTGGCGTTTCCTTAGGCGGCAATGCTTTACTGCGTTTTTTAGGTGAAGCGCAAACACAGGCCAGCTTCATCGACGCGGCTTGCGCCATTTCAGCACCGCTTAATTTAACCCAAAGTGGTGCCGCCTTATCGCGCGGTTTCAATCACATTTACACACGCAATTTTTTGCAAACGCTGAAACCAAAATGCCTAGAAAAATTAAAGCAGTTTCCAAATTTATTCGACGCAAAGAAAATGCTCGCCGCACGCACTTTGTACGAATTCGATGATGTTGTAACCGCCCCATTGCACGGCTATCGCGATGTCGATGATTATTGGCACAGCGCCGGCGCTTGCCACGTCTTAAACGAGATCAGCATCCCAACTTGGGTGCTCAATGCACAAAATGATCCCTTTATGCCGGCGCAATATCTACCCCAAAATGCCTCAAAATTCGTTACACTGGATTACCCGATTCACGGTGGTCATGCGGGATTTAGCAAGCTCACGCTGCATGCCAAAAACAAGCCTTCTTTAGCGCAGAATTTGCCAGAAAAAATAAGTCAATTTCTTCAAGATCATGGATGAAATCGTCAAAGCAGCCATGCTGAAATGGCCCAAAGTTCCGCATTGCTACGGCTGGCTGGCGCTAGACGAGCGCGGTGTGTGGCGTATGCGTGATGAACGTACACAAGCGCTCAATTTAGCAGGAGATGCGATACGCAATGCAGGCTTACGCGACTTCATCAATCGCAATTATCAAGTCGATGAAAAGGGCTGCTGGTACTTCCAAAATGGACCGCAAAAAGTCTATGTCGATCTACTTGCCACGCCTTACATTGCGCATGTCGGTGAGCGTGGACTCTGGCAACTTCATACCGGAGAAATGCTTGCGCCACCGAGCGCTGCCTACATCATCGGCGAAGGCAAACTCGTTTTGAGGTCAAAAAACGTTTTAGCGCAGGTGGATGATCGTGATTTGGGCTACGCACTCGATGCCCTCTGCTGTCAGGGAAAAGCATTGAGCGAACAAGACTTAGAAAATGTTTTGCAGGCACGTCCAGGTCAAAATATCGGTATCCGAATGACGGTTCAAGGTACTAGCGTAAGTGTAGAAAAAACGACGCTTGAACATTTAATACTTCAAGAAAAATACTGCTTAAAACCACGAGACAATGCGTGATGCAAAGCTCATCATTTACCGGTCTTTTTCTCGCCCGCCAATTCTTCCCGATGTTTCTCCTTCCATTCCCTTTCGCGAGCATCAATCACCGATAAGTCGAAATATTTAACGTCAGGATCAAGACGCGCCAAATCCAATTGTTGCAAAGCGGCGGGTAAAGCGCCTTCCAATGCGTACGCTTCAGCCAAGGCCATATGTTGCAGCGCTTTTTTATTATCTACTGCGTAGGCTTTGGCTAAGAGATGCTGCAATTTCGCCTCGTGCCGATACAGGCTAATTTGGTCACGCAGAAAAATCTCGGCCTGTTCAGGAAGTTTCGCCTCAATCAGCACTTCCGCATATTGATGGATTAAACCACGAGCCAAGGGAAATTCACTCATCGCCTCTTTGGCTTTTTTCAGCGCCAAATCGGGGTGCTTTTTACCCATTTCAATATCGATCGCCAAGCTAACGAAGGCACTGGTTTCATGTAACCATTTTTTCTGATGAGCTAGTTGCGAAACGCGCTGCATCAGTTCATTCAATTTCAATTCCGCAGTATTAAAATCGGCTTTCTTAAAAGCGACGAAAGCCAAGCCATATTGCGCGCTCAAACGCGCTTCCTCATTTCCATTCTTCACTTGGTTTTCGAAAAATATAATCGCATCTGCCAAGCCTTGCGCCTTACTGTCTTGCAAAACGCGTATCCTTGCTTGCGTCAAATAAAAATCTAATCCATCCGTGCGCTGTTTAAATCGCTCGTTAAACAAGCGACCTTGAATATCGGCCATACGCTCACTAGTGACTGGATGACTGCGCAAATACGAAGGCGCATTGTCTGAATAATTTCGAGTCGAATACTGCAAACGTCCGAAAAACGCCAGCATACCGCCCGGGTCATAACCACCATCTTTAAGAATTTGAAAACCAATCCGATCTGCCTCACGCTCGGCATCACGACTAAAACTAAGCTGCCTTTGCAAGCTTAAACTCTGCCCACCCATCGCCACAGCCATCGCTGCATCAGGACTGGATTTCGCTGCCAAAACAGCCAACAACAAAGCCGCCAAAGGAATTAAAGCATCCTGCTTTTGATTGCCCAACATACGCGCCACATGGCGTTGCGATACATGGCCAATTTCGTGCCCCATGACCGAAGCCAATTCCGATTCCGATTGTGCTGCGAGGATCAAGCCCGAATGAAAACCAATAAAACCGCCCGGAAACGCAAAAGCATTTAACACCGGATCGCGCACCGCGAAAAATTCAAATTCGTAAGCGTCCTCACCGCGCGCGTCGGGCCGTTTGTCAAGCAAGCTATTGCCCAACTTATTGAGGTATTCATTGACCGGACCATCATCGATAAAATCAGGATCATGTCGAACTTCCGTCATGATTTGTTCACCCAAACGACGCTCCATCACGGGCGACAAATCGCCTCGTGCGGTGTCACCCAAGGTAGGCAATTTTTGCGCTTGAGCAAAGGCAATGTTCGAATAAACAGAAGTTGAGGAGAAACAAGCCAGAACGACGAGGCGCAGCAAGCGATGCTGAAAAAAACGTAAATCAGGTTTCACGGTGTTATGATCGCAATCTATCAAAATCAACAATGGTTAGCATTGACGTGAGAGTATAACCAAAGCCTGACCCAGCGAACATCCATACCAAGAAAATACTAAGAAATATTGAGAGAAAATATAATGGCGAGCAAAACGACTCAAACCACTGCAGACAATGATGCGCTCACCCACTTCGATGCCAGTGGCCAAGCCCACATGGTCGATGTCGGCGACAAAAACGACAGCAAACGCATCGCGCTAGCCAGTGGCAGCATCAAAATGCAAGCGCACACTTTTGAACTAATCGCAAATGGAAACGCAAAAAAAGGCGATGTCCTAGGCGTAGCCCGTATCGCCGCCATCATGGCCGCTAAACGCACCAGCGAACTCATTCCACTATGCCACCCACTCGCCCTCACCCGTGTCACAGTCGACTTCCTACTTGAGCCACAAAGCCATAACATCATTTGCACAAGCCAAGTCGAAACCCTAGGCAAAACCGGCGTCGAAATGGAAGCACTCACTGCGGTGCAAATAGGCTTATTAACGATCTACGATATGTGCAAAGCGGTCGATCGCGGCATGGTCATGCACGATATCCGCGTTTTGGAGAAACGCGGCGGAAAGTCTGGGGAGTGGACGGCACAGGTGTAAGTTCTATCCGGCTTATTTAGCCTATCTAGCTTAACGGGAGAGGGAGAGCGCGCGGCCGTAATAACATTTTCCGATGCTGCCCCCCACCCCTATCAAAAGCACATAGACTCAATTGGTGCTCTTACTACTAAATTCACTCAATACTTTTTTGTTTTTCGAATAGGATACTTCAGCGTTTCGTGCATTCCCTTTTGGAGTACTGTACTCCAAACTTAAATTATCATCCGTCGATATCCATAGCTCGGGATCGCCCCCTATTTTCTTAAGATACTGATCAATCTGTACTGGATTTAATAATAATTTTTTTGAAATTTCCGAAATTTTCCCATCAAAACGCTCGCGAATTTGTTGCAAACCTTCTGTTTGTTCCAAGGCTGAGATCGATAAGTCATTGGGATGGCTACGCGCTTCTGAATTACTCGCGATCAAAACCCCCTGTCCGCCAATTTCGAACAACGAGACATATTGAAATTCTGACCTGAGTGTTGCAATCACCGTCAAAATATCTGCTGGGCTCAAATGATGGAGTTGCACCCATTGTTGCAATACGCCATCTCGGTGCATTTTTGATTTTGCCAAAACATAGAACTCTTTATTGTAAAGTGACGCTGCGCCTGCAAACCAAATCGATGTAATTTCTAAGCTAATAACATCGTATTTCACTTTATCAGGTGTCAACAAAAGGAAATTACGGCCATCGGTAATATGTAAGTTAACGTTCGGCAATGACGACACCCGCTTGTTCACATCACTAAAATGCGCGTTTGCCATGTTCACGATATCCCCACTCAACTCAGCAATATCTAATTGCTTAAATCCAGCCTCATGAAATACACGGCTCGTCACCCCAGTTCCGTAACCGATCACCAGTGCATGATCCCGCTTTTCTTGATAGACCAAAGGTGCAAAGGCAAATCCAATTTGCGCTTGCATTTCGCCCTGCCAAGCGTCATTCCCTTGAAATTTACCATTTGTTAGTAGGGTCTTATATTCACTCCCTTTAACTCGAGTGACCGACGTAAGTCCACCATCGATGCTCTCGGCGTGATCTAGCACCTCACCCCACGCTTGATGCGCAAAATAAACATTGGAACCGGAGCTCAGCGCTTGATAATCCAAATTTATTTGCATCGACGCGATGACCCCAATCGAACTCAATACAGCGACAGCCGAGGAGCGAATATTGAATCGATATTCACCTAAAAAGCTGATCGCAATCCCAACTAAAAACGTGGAACCTATAATTAACTTAGCGGCTACAAATCCACCCAGCCAAGGCAATATGAAGAACCCAAAACAAAGCGCACCCAAAATATTACCTAGCGTATTGATGGCAGCACCGACCGACAACATACGTATTGAGTTCTTCGCTGATGATGTAAGAATATCCATAGCAAATACGTAAGCGGCACCAATAAATATCGTTGGGGGCAACATAATTGCGGCACAGATAAGTCCGCGTATGGCTTCCATTGCGACAAAACTTTTGTGCTGAGGTGCTAGTGAAAAACTAGCGAAGTAGTCCGGTATCGCGTTCCAAAAACTCAGTCCTAATCCTATCGACAATGAAATGCCAATGAAACAAAGAGCAAGCCAGCGAACACTGAAACCGTATCGCTGCAAAATCACCCGACGTGCCATTTCTCCCCCTCCGGAAAGGCCGAGCAAGAACGTCGCTAACATCAAGCCAAACGCATAGGTACTATTGCCTGCCGCGATGGAAAGCATGTGTACATAAACCACTTCCATACCAAGAGACAAAAGGCCGCCGATTCCCAAAGCAAAAAAGGCACACAAAACAATTTTACCGTTTGCCGAGATTCCTTTACCGTCCTGATCTCTTTGCTCGAATACAGGAGCATCTCCCATCACCTTCGCCAATTTAAGTCCAGCCAAGGCAACCAAAAGATTAAAAAGCGCCGCTAGTAGTGTGGTTGAATTTACACCAAGCAAAGGGATAATAAAATAACTCGTCAGCAATGCACCAACGGTTGCGCCTAAAGTATTCACAAAATAAAGTAAAGCCACTTTGGGGCCTAAAAGATCCTTGGGCGTTTCCAATACTTTTGCCAATAATGGCAAAGTTACACCCATCAAAATAGTGGGTACGAGCAATACCATACCACCCAGCGCAACCCGCAGTAAGGTCAAGATGCCCGCCTCCGGTAAGGAACCTGCTGCCATAAATACGTAAATCGTCTGCGCAAAATCAAAAATAAATGGTGTGAAGACGCAATAGAGCGCAATGCCCCCCTCTACCAAAGCATAAGTCCGAAGCGGGCGTAGGCGCAATTGCACCAATTTCCCGCCAATTAAGGAACCTATCGCCATACCACCCAAAAAAGTAGCCAACACTGTAATAGTGGCTGTGGAAGTGCTGCCAAAAACCAAGGCCAATTTCTTCGCAAATAGAACTTGGTAAACCAATGCGGCGAAGCCCGAAAAGAAAAACATCAAAGCGATCTTACGTTCAAATTTCTTTTGGGGGTTTTGCGTTTGTTGTGTTTGTTGCGCTTGTTGTGTTTGTTGTGTTAATACGGGTTCGCTGGCTGCGTGTGCAAGGGGTTCAGGATAACTTGCAAAGAGCCTCGCAAAGCCAGCAATACGGAGTGTCTGAAAACAAACAACAAGTGCCGTCAGCAAAATCATTACCCAAGGAAACCAAGCGTGCTTTTCCGCCCATGCAACGGAATAACGCAGTACCAAAACCCAAACCAACCAAGTAAGCAAACCCCAAATTACTGTCGAGGCACGATCCTTCCAAGCAATGCTTGTGGTACATAAAGCAATTGCAGCCAGTACAAATGGAACTGTAACGATCAAATCAACGACGTAATGCTCACCCAAGGTCAAGGTAGCTATCGCAGTAGAAACGGTCATTAAAATAATCAAGAGACGCGACCACCACGCCGTACCGGTGCGCCACCAAAGTATGCTTGCAGCAAGTAGCCATCCAAAATGCATGGACGGCACACCATTTCTTGGAAACATGCCAGCCGCCACAGGCACCAAAGGAAGTTCATTCGAATGTGCTAGACTATTTACAAATGAACCACTTCCAAAGATGTATTGTGGGCCTACGACAGGGAAAAAATTATATGCGAGAAAAGCCAGTGATGTAAGGGAAACCCAGGTCAGCATGGCATTTGCGACATGAGCGGGACGACGATGCATCTGCAATAGAACAACCACAAAAAAACCGATCGGTGTCATGCGATAACAGCTTTCAACGGCAGCCTGCAAACCAGGCACAGCATTGACCCAAGCGACAATTTTCGGCGCGAGTAATAAACCAGCGGCCTGATCCCAGTGCAAGGCATACATGTCCAAACTAAGGGGGTGCAAGCTTGAAGTCAATGCCAAAGCAACGGGTGGTACCAGCAAAAATAAAAAGGTGAGCAGTATTAGAAGTCTAAATTGCCGCTCAAAGGCAGGGGATGCGCTGGGCTTATTCCACACAAAGACACGAGTAAGTAAAAAAGGCAAGACCGATAGAAACATGGCGCAAGTAAGTACATTCAGCG
>JAHFQV010000049.1 GCA_023259175.1 Oxalobacteraceae bacterium
ATCAGTTGCTGAGTTTGACAGTGTCTTTTTTGCCGCTGTATTTTATTTTGAATCCAGGCAAAGAGCCGAGCTGGTTAGCGTGGGTTCCGGTGATGGCGCAAACGCAGATGATGAATCAAGTCTTGAAGGGCGAGTTGTTGGCTTCAGCGACGATGATACCGGCGCTGCTGGTGTGTCTATGCTTGGTCGTACTGAGCTTGTCATTTGTCGCAAAAAAGATGCGGGAAGTGGTGGCCGTTTAAGCGATTTTGGCTTGAGTTTGGGGGTGGGTTTGGCGATGCCGTATGAGCACTCGCTCAGTTTGCTGGAAGTGTTGTGCGAGTTTTTCGACGACGTAAACGGAGCGGTGCTGCCCCCCTGTGCAGCCTACGCCTATGGTTAAATAACTGCGATTATCGCGTTTAAATGCGGGCAGCCATTTTTCAATAAATTGGCGCACATCTAAAATTAATTCATGCACGGCGGCTTGTGCTTCAAGGAAGTTGATGACGGGTGCATCTAAGCCCGTTTGCGCGCGTAATTGCGGGTCATAATGGGGATTGGGTAAAATTCGTACATCAAATACGAAGTCCACATCGAGCGGAACGCCGACTTTAAAAGCGAAGGATTCAAACATTAAAATCAAGGCCGCTTGTTCTACATCAATTTCGTTTTTAATCCAAGTTCGTAACACGTTTGCACTGAGATGTGAAGTGTCGATGACATGTCCTAAAAACTGCACAGGTGCGAGCAGCTCTCTTTCTTTTTGTATGCATTCCGTGAGGCTCAGTGGCAGGCTAGAAAGCTGTTGCTGTTGTAAGTGATGCGATAAAGGGTGACTGCGCCGCGTTTCGGAAAATCGGGCGATTAATGTTTCGGAGCCCGCTGTTAAAAACAGCACCTTAACCTCATGCCCGAGTTGCCGTAAGCGCTCGATTGCGGCCGGTACGATAGTGAGCAAATGTGCACTACGTGAATCGATCGCCATCGCGGCCTGATTGACCCCTTCCCACTCTAAGGTATTGACCAAATCGATTAGTAAGCTCGGTGGTAAATTATCGACGCAGTAGTAGCCTGCATCTTCTAGAACATTGAGCGCAACCGATTTACCTGAGCCAGAAATGCCGGAAATGAGGACGATGCGCATAGCGATTTAGCCCATTGTTTCATCCATAGCGCGTCGTTGACGTTCCATGAAGTCTTCTAGTGTGTTGATGCCACGTAGTTGTAGTATGGTATTGCGTACCGCCGCTTCCAACAGCACCGCGATATTGCGACCGGCCGCAACGGGGACGACGACTTTGCGGATCTGCAGACCCAGTACATCTTCGGTCTGCGAGTCGATAGGCAAGCGTTCGTAATTTTCTTCTAGGGTGCTGCGCCGAACTAGATGTACGATGAGTTTTAAACGCATTTTACGGCGCACCGAAGTTTCGCCAAAAATTGCTTTGATATCGAGTAGGCCTAAGCCGCGTACTTCTAAAAGGTTTTGCAAAATGGGTGGGCAACGGCCTTCTATCATATTCGGTGCAATGCGGGAAAACTCCACCGCATCGTCAGCGACCAAGCCGTGACTACGTGAAATGAGTTCGAGTCCTAATTCACTTTTACCGAGCCCCGATTCTCCAGTAATCAAAACACCCACGCCCAACACATCCATAAAGACGCCGTGCATGGTGACTTGTGGCGCGAGTTTTTTGGACAGGTAGACCCGCAAATAATCGATGACTTGCGCCGCAGGTAAGGGGGTTGAAAACAGGGGAATATTATTGTCGTCACAAACGTTTAAAAAGGTTTGCGGTGATTCTAGGCCTTGCGCAACGATGAGGGCGGGCGGCTGACCTGCGACGAGTTCGCGGATCAGGTTGCCACGCGAACTGGTGGATAGGCGATGGAAATAATTGAGTTCTTGATGTCCCAAGACTTGAATCCGCCCAGGATGAATTAAGTTGAGATGGCCGACCTGATCAGAGGAGGCGGAGGCATCGTCAATGATTTGTTTATTGCCGCCCGAAAAACCGGCAAACCAACCTAATTGCAAGTGATCGCGATTGTCATCGAAGATTTTTTGTATGGTTAATTCAGTGCACAGTGGCATGGGACGCGCTCATATTTTGAAGATCAAGAAAAATCGCAAACGCACATGGATATTCTCGCTTGTATCCTGAAAGTGAAGGCTCTTAAATTTGAGGCCTAGCCCGCTCTCGGCATTTTCGATTGCCATGTAATCAAATCTTTGTACACCAAGCTGGCATCAGCGTAAGCGCGCAACTGCAATCGAAAATCTTCATCCGAGAGCATCTCCGCAATTTCCGCGAGAATTTCTAAGTGGTGCTGGGTGACGTTATCCGGCATCAGCAGAAAAATTAGAAGATCGACCGGAATGCTATCAGGCGACTCAAAAGGAATCGCAACGCTCAGGCGAACAAAAGCGGCGATGGGATTTTTTAAGCCTTTGATACGCCCATGCGGTACCGCCACACCATATCCGATACCGGTCGTGCCTAGGCGTTCGCGGGCGAAAAGATTTTCCGATACGATGGAGCGGGCGATGCCGCAGTTGTTTTCAAAGAGAAGTCCGGCTTGTTCAAACGCGCGCTTTTTACTAGAGACATCAAGGTCGAGAAGCACGTTTTCCAGAGGTATTATTTTTGCAATATTAGTCATGTTGCTCAATTGTTAGACAAACGCGTAGCATCACTGAATAGGATTATAGGCTTTTTTTGGACAATGCCACAGAAGAATCTTTTTTAAGTGTTTTCACTTTGAGATGTGATTTGCGCTGTCTTAGTCGATTCGTTTGGGTAGTTGTTTCTGCGCTGCTTCTTGTAGGAGCTGATCGAATGCCTCTGCATTGATGGCTTCGCTAAAATAATAGCCTTGCATATCATGGCAACCTGCTTCGCGTAAAAAATCCATTTGCGCCAGCTTCTCTACGCCTTCGGCTGTCACACTCATTCCCAAAGCTTTCGACATGGCGATGATGGCTTTAGTCAGTATCACGGAGTCTTTGTTTTCGGGGATTTCACGAATGAAGGAGCGGTCGATTTTTAGATTGTCGATGGGGAAGCGCTGCAAGTAGGACAGCGATGAAAAACCCATGCCAAAATCATCGAGCGAAACGCTGATACCCATGTTTTTGATGGCCTCGAATACCGAGATTAAGTGCTCGGCTTCGACCATCAGCAAACCTTCGGTGATCTCGAGTTGTAAGGCGGAACCGGGTAAGCCAGTTTCCTGTAAGACATCCAGAATATAGCTGGGCAACTCCGGGTCTTGGAATTGTTTGGGCGAGATGTTGACGCTAATAATAAAGTCGGGCGCATATTTTTTGCGCCAGATCAGCGCTTGTTGGCAGGCCTGCTTGAGTACCCAACGACCTATCGGTACGATCAAGCCTATCTCTTCGGCAAATGGAATGAATTCATTTGGATCGATGAGTTGATCGTCGGGCATTTGCCAACGGATGAGGGCTTCCGCGCCGACTATTTTTCCATCGGCGATGCCGACTTTGGCTTGGTAGAAAACGTGGAATTCGTCTTCGGTCAGCGCGCGTCTGAGGTTGCGTTCAAGCGAGTAGCGGTGCTGAGCGCGTATCATCAAATCCGAGGTGAAAAATTGGTAGTTATTACGCCCCAATTCTTTTGCTAAATACATGGCGGAATCGGCGCAACGCAATAAGGTCGGGCCGTCGTTGCCGTCTTGCGGATAGACACTAATGCCTATCGATGTGCCTAGGTGATATTGGTTTTCGTCCACGACAAAAGGCTCGCGCATTTTGTGTAAAATGCGTTCGGCAAGTTCGCGCAAATGAAGTGCAGTACTAAATTCGTCAACCACGATGACGAATTCGTCGCCGCCTAAGCGCGCCAGTAAGTCGGTGGCACGGATGCAGGAGCTTAAGCGTCTTGCGACATCACACAAAAGTCCGTCACCAGCGGCATGGCCTGCGGTGTCATTGACGCTTTTGAAATGATCTAAATCCAAAAAGATGACAGCAACATTTTGATTGTAGTTGTGCGAAAGTGCGTAACTTAAGCGCTGCTGTAACTGATGTCGATTCGGTAGCCCAGTTAATGCGTCATGGGTGGCGATGTATTGTAGTTGTCTTTCGGTCTCGCGAATTTCGGTGCGGTCAGTAAAAGAAATGAGTACCGATTCCCGACTTTGATGATCGCGGATAGAGGCGATGGGCTGCACATTAATCAAGAGCCAAGCCACCGAATGATCGTGCAATTGCAAGCCTATCGATAAATTGGAAATCGCTTGCCCAGTTCTAAATACGACTGAGGCGGGATCGTCACCAATTTTGACTTCACTGCCGTCTTCTCGATAGATACGTTTGAAATAGCGATGTCGTCTTCCGGCTTGCGCAATGTGTTTGATTTTGAGAATGCGCTGCGCGCTCGGATTGCAGGTTAAGATTTTTCCGCCTGGCGCTACTACCATGATGCCTTCGGTGAGGTTGTCGACGACAGAGCGATATCGATCTTCACTGCTGGCTAAACTTTGCTCTAGATTTTTTTTGTCAATCGCCAATGCAATCACGTGCATCGCATCGATAATCAGTGTTTGCTCGTCGTCGCTCGGGCTACGTTGTTCGGCGTGATAAACATCGATGGTACCCAAGACTTTGCCGAACGCTGTTTTAATCGGTACTGACCAGCAGGAAATAAAGCCGAAGCGCAAGGGGATTTGGCAAACCGTGTCGGGAAATTGGCAGGCCTTTAAATTGTCGACGGCATATAACTGACCGGACTGGGCGGCAAGTCCACAGGTCCAATCATCCAAGCCGATATCGAGCCTATCAAATTCATTTAAAAATTCGGCGGCCATGGAGGGGGCGGCCGCCATGTTAAAAAGTCGGTTCACTGGATCGATCAACATGATGGTGCAGACCGAGCCATTGTCCAGCAGACGTTCCATAC
Organism: Oxalobacteraceae bacterium; assembly: GCA_023259175.1. Lineage (GTDB taxonomy): Bacteria > Pseudomonadota > Gammaproteobacteria > Burkholderiales > Burkholderiaceae_D > Undibacterium. The sequence goes on from JAHFQV010000049.1 coordinate 4,908, forward strand.
GGTCGCAAACGTCCTGCATGATTTGCGTTAGTGGACTGTCTAAGGCGATCATCTCGAGAATTTCTTTTTCGTGATGGAGCGCTTCGTGACTTAAATTTTGATGGGAGAGTGGCAGTACCAGTGCTTTGGGCAGTTGTGCGTAGGCTTGGTTTTCGAGATTGCGCAGATAGATTATATGCACCAGCTGCTCTTTAAAGTGCATGGTTTTTAACCGTGCTTCCGTGCTAATTGCAGTGCCTTGCCGTGTTTTTAAAACGCAAAATTCAGCATGAGGCACAATCGCTAAAATTTTGTGAGAGAGTAGCTGCTGTTTGATCGGGTTATCGGTTTCGAAGTGTAAAAAATTGTTCCACCTGAGCCCCGTGATTTCGCTTTGTTTTTTTGCGCCGAGTAAGTCTAGACCCTGTGGTGTTGCGAAAATAATGGTGCCATCAACAAAGACAAAACAGGCATCGTCCGCATGTTGTTCCATGAGTGTTTGCCAGTGCATGGGTGACATGAACTCGAAGGGCGAATGCTGATGTTGAGGCTGGGTTTTCACAAATTCACTTCAAATGAGTCTTACAGGCAAATTCCGATTCCAAACCTCGGTAGACGAATGTAATTTAGTATAAATCTAATATCGAAGCAGGCTGCATTTGGGCGGATGTCGAATTGTCAGATGGCAATCGACTGGCAATCGACTGGTAATCGGCGAGTAATCCGCTGGTAATTTGCTTGCATGCCTGTTAAATAAGATATTTTAACCCGTAATGATGACTTGAAATGTAACAGATTGTGGTAAATGCTCAAAAAATCCTCATTGACGCGCTAATCTTTGATTTTTTGGCATTTGTCCTGTGGTGAAATTACTACGCCAAGGATTAATATCCAGGCCACCACGTCGAGTATATCGTGCATATACAGAAAGTTTTTGCGGTTTGCAATGTTTTAGTATATCGACAAAAATACGTTCCACGCATTGTTCGTGAAATTCATTGTGCTCGCGAAAGCCAATCAGGTAGCGTAATAAGCCCTCGTGTTCAATCGGCGCACCCAGGTATTCGATTTGCACGCTAGCCCAATCGGGCTGGCCTGTGACTAGGCAATTGGATTTGAGTAGATGTGACACCAATTTTTCATGCACCGCACTTTGACTGGTATCGGCACTTAAATAATTCGGATCCGGATGGTAAGCGTCGATCTCTATGTCGAGTCGGTCGAGCAGTAAGCCATCAAAGCTTTGAAAACCCAATTGATGAAATTGATCTGGTGCGTAGAGCGTTACCTGCACATCTTTGCCAAAGCCTACAGAGAGATCAGTCTGCAGTAGCGCATGCAAGGCTTGTGGGTCACTCAATCGGGTTTGATTGAAAGAGTTGAGATAAAGTTTGAAGGATTTCGACTCGATGATATTGGGCGAGTCGGCGGGTGCAAAAATACTGGCAATCGCGATTTGGGGTTTGCCGCGCAAATTGAGCCAAGACACCTCGTAGGCATTCCAAAAATCCATGCCAAAAAAGGGCAGGGTTTTGGTTTCTCCTGTAGCCGAAATCAGGCCTAATTCTTGGCGCTTCTCTGCACGCGAAATCGGAAAAAGTAAGCTTGCATCATAGCTTGTTTGGTAGCTCGATACTTTGCCGAGTTGCGACTGATGGGCGGAATTATTGGTAGTGTCCATGGCTTGGTATTGAAAGATTCAACCCAAAAAAAGTTTATAAACGGGATTTTCGCTTTCATCCCAATATTGGTAGCCTAAGCCATTTAAGAATGCCTTGAAGGCTTTCATTTCGTTCTTCGGTACCTGTAGCCCAACCAGTGTTCGTCCATAGTCTGCACCATGATTGCGGTAATGGAAAAGACTGATATTCCAGTTCGGTGCCATGCTGTCGAGAAAACGCATTAAGGCACCGGGACGCTCTGGGAATTCAAAGCGATACAGTAATTCGTTGTCGGCGAGCTCGCTCTTGCCGCCGACTAAATGACGGATATGCAGTTTGGCGAGTTCATCGTGGGTCAGGTCTAGCGTTGGAAAGCCATGTTTGATGAAGTTTTTTGCGATCTTGCCAGACTCTTCGCGATTACTCACTTGAATGCCAACGAAAATATGGGCTTCACTTTTATCGCTGATGCGGTAGTTAAATTCAGTGACATTACGCGGGCCAACGAGTTCGCAAAAACGTTTAAAACTGCCGCGTGCTTCGGGAATGGTGACGGCAAAAACCGCCTCGCGTGCTTCACCGACTTCGGCTCTTTCGGCGACAAAGCGCAGGCGGTCAAAATTCATGTTTGCGCCGCAGGCGATGGTGATCATGGCGGCATTTTTGACTGGCCGTTTTTCGGCTTTTTCTCTTTCGATATAGGCCTTGCAGCCCGCTACCGCCAGTGCGCCAGCCGGTTCTAAAATACTTCTTGTATCTTGGAATACGTCTTTGATCGCGGCGCAAACCGCATCGGTGTCAACGGTTAAAATTTCATCGACATATTTTTGCGTTAAGCGAAAGGTTTCTTCGCCGACGAGTTTAACGGCCGTGCCGTCGGAAAATAAACCGACATCGGTCAGGGTGACACGTTTTCCGGCTTTAATGCTGCGCGCCATCGCATCGGAATCAGTGGTTTGTACGCCGATGATTTTGATGTCGGGACGCACAGCTTTGACGTAGGCGGCAACGCCAGAAATAAGTCCGCCACCGCCGATAGCAACGAAGATGGCATGGATGGAGCCTGCATGTTGACGCAAAATTTCCATGCCGACGGTGCCTTGTCCGGCGATCACATCGGGATCATCAAAAGGATGCACGAAAGTCAGCTTACGTTTTTTTTCTAGGACCAGCGCATGTGCATAGGCATCGGAATAAGACTCGCCATGTAACACGACTTCGACTTGTTCGCCACCATGGCTGCGCACCGCGTCGATTTTGACCGGTGGCGTGGTGGTTGGCATGACGATCACTGCAGTGCATCCAACCCGTTTGGCACTGAGTGCAACACCTTGTGCATGATTGCCGGCGGAAGCGCAAATGACACCGCGTTTGAGTTCAGTCGGCGTTAAATGCGCAATTTTGTTGTACGCGCCGCGTAGCTTAAAGCTAAACACGCTTTGCATATCTTCGCGTTTAAAATGAATATGATTGTCCATGCGTTTGGACAAGGTCGGCGCATATTCTAGGGGCGTTTCAAAAGCCACGTCATACACGCGGGCGGTCAATATTTTTTTCAGATAGTCTGTAGGCATCACGAAGCTCGTTTTAAATTCTTCAATCACTCATCATGAACTCAGTCTGCAGGCGCGAGGCTAGGCAAATTGGCGAGAGGGTGGTGTGGGCGAAATGTGGGGGCAGGCCGGTGGGCTTGCATACAAATTTTCGCTCAACGCAGCTGAACTTACACGGTAATGCGCTCAACTATCGTTCTGTGGGGGGAATTGGCTGTTATCCTCAGCCCGTATCCTCAGCCCCACATTATAGTCTGAGATTTTCAAACTGCGGAATTTCCATGATTTCCGTGATATTAGGTCAGGTGAAATCCCGCATCGTGTACGCCGATTAAATTGATGGCTGCCGAGGTATCGGTGGGGGTGATAAGTGCTGCGATTTTTACACCTTGGCTATAATTCTCTTCGGCCGTGTTGTAGTTGATGCCCTGATCGATCGCGATAAAACGACCTACCAGAAATTTATTGTCGAGTAAGTCGGCGACGTAGCCGTAATCGGAGCGCCCTTTGAAACCATGTGCGGAATAGAGAATGGTGTTAATTAAGGTGCCGCGTGTTTGGCTGCCATCGGTTAAGGATTTGTTCCAGTAATCGAGTCCCCCTTGATCCACTTCGTTACGCCCCAACACATTCGCGTAGATGATGCGAATGAAATCGACATTGCTCATGCTATCTGAATAGTGTGTCAGCGCGCTAAACTGCGGGCTGATTGCGGCGTTGTAAAATGATTTTCCGATTTGCTCTATCGTGGCATTGGCCTTGTATTGATCGATCCAATACGCCATGCCATCGGCATCGGGGACGCGATTGAAGTAGGCGATGTAGAGTTCGATGATGGATTGTAAGGCCGCCGGTGAAATTGATTTAGCTTTTTCAGCGACCGTTAAATTGATATTCATATCGGCAAATTGCAGGTTTTCGATATGGCTTAATTTGTCCGTGCCTTCGCTGCCATTGCTATCCTTGACGATGAAGCCGCCCGCACTCAAGCTTAAGGCAAAATCATTACGTTTGCCGAGGTAAAGTGCCGTATCCTGACCCGCACCGCCATCGATGACATCATCGCCGCCGCCACCGCGTAATACGTTGGCGAGATCGTTACCTAAAAACGTGTCATCGTAGCGGGTGCCGACGACGTTTTCGATCAGACTGCCAAAGGCAATTGAAACATTATTGCGCGCCGCAGATCCGATTTCTGTACGCCCGATGGAGCTATTTGCGCCTGGATTGAGATCGATGCTGGCCTCACTGTCACAAGCGGAAACGTCGATGCTGTCGATGCCGCCTGTGTCATTGATGATCTTTAGCACTCGACCATCACTGGACTGAAAACTATAGCGGTCATCGCTGGCGTGGAAGGGGCGTGCGCCATATAAATAATTGAGCGCCAGTAGATCGTACTTCCCAAAAAAGTCACGTTGCTGCCCTTGGCGTACATCGATATAGGACATGATGGTGTTGCTGGTCGTATCCTCGCTGGCGGCTAAATAATTATCCGGCGTGGTTGATGCCTCTTCACCCGCGTTATAGTTGCCCGGATGTTTTAAGCCTAGGGTGTGGCCGATTTCGTGAACCAGCGTGGCCCATGCACCCGAACCCGGGGTGATGTTGACGAGATTGTCGGGGTCTTCATTGTTGATATAAAGGTCGCCCGCGTTACGGGTGTCTTGAGTGTCGGGATAAATTGCATAGCCCGCACTGACGCTGCCTTGATTATTATTCCCTAAGCGGATGACACCGAAGTTGCTGCTGGTCTCGTTAAGTTCAAGGAAATCGATGCCGATTTGTAGTGATATTTGATGGAGTATTTCACGCGTGGCGACTTTTTGGGCATCATTAAAAACACTAAAGCCTTTTTTGTCCGACGCATCGGCATAGCTGGGCGCGGTCTGCATAAAGCTAAATGTGACCGTGATTTTGCTGCCGACTACTTGTCCGAAATTCCAACGCGCCGAGTCGTAAGGAAGTAGCACATCGATCCGATAATCGCCACTATAGGGTGTCACAATAACGGTGGTTTTTTGAGAGGAAACAGTGGCGGTCACGCGAATATCCTTATGAGTAATGGCTAGCTCGAAGCTGCCTAAAATAGTCTGAGGGTTTGGAATTATCGGCGAAGTTACAGCGTTTCTTGATTTTTATTTTGGGTTAACGGTAACCAAATATGGAATTGGGTGCCGTGACCTTCGACGCTATCGACTTCGATTCTTCCTTGATGAGTTTGCACTATGCTATAGGAAAGTGAGAGCCCAAGTCCAGTGCCTTGACCGATTGGTTTGGTCGTGTAGAAGGCATCGAAGATACGATTTAAATCTTTCTGTTTGATGCCGCAACCATTGTCACTGATGCTGATACGCACTTCTTCACCTATGGTGCGAGTGACGATTTTGATTTCGCCTTGGCTGTGTTCAACAGCATGCCCGGCATTAACCAATAAATTGAGAAATACTTGATTGAGGCGACCTAATGCGCACTCCACCAAAGGAATTTCGCCTAAGTCGGTCGTGATTTTCGCCTTCTCTTGTAATTCTTTATTGACCAAAGTCAGCGTGGAGAGTATGCCTTGATTAATGTCGTGAAAACCTTTGTCGTCACTATCGACATGGGAAAATTCGCGTAAATCTTTGACGATTTTTGTGACTCTGGCGATGCCTTCTTTGGATTCGAAAATAAGTTGCGGCACGTCTTCCTGTAGATATTCGTAATCGTAAGCCTGCTTACTTTTTGCGATTTTCGCTTTGCCGTTCTCGGGTAGCTCAGCTTCGATGATCTCGTATTCGCGCAACAGCGCTAAGAGTGACTGGGCGGCGCTTTCGAGAGAGGAGAGGTTGCTTGAAATGAAGCCGATAGGGTTGTTGATCTCATGCGCAACTCCGGCGGCCAACTGACCAATCGATGCCATTTTTTCGGATTGTAGCAGTTGATTTTGCATCTCCGTGAGCTGTAAATTGAGATTACTTAATTCGATATTGCGATGTTCCAGCGCGGCCGTTCTTTCCGCTACTCGGCTTTCGAGTTTCGCGTTGATGTGCAATAGTTGCGCGTTAAGCGCGCCTATCTTTTCCTGGTAGTGTTTACGTTCGTCACAGACCAATGCCCGTCCGAGTATGCTGACTATTTGCCTGCAGTGATCCACTTCGTCCTGAGTCCAGTTGCGTTGCTTGTGACAGCTTTCAATACATAAAAATGTGCTGGACTGACTGCCAATTTCGATGTGTTGACCTAGCATGGAAGCGACCGCATGGGGCGTGAGGTAAGTTTCGCTTAATTCGAAGGTGAATGGGTGGTTCATGGCATTGTGTGCGACCAGTGGCAGTGTTTCGCGAAACCACGCAAAAAAGCGCGGGGCATCGGTTTCGGTGATGTTTAAATCGGTGAGAATGTAAGAAGTGCTCGCGGAAAAAAGGGTGCGACAATGCAGGACGGTATGGATATCATTTAATTGCCAGATACTGGCGCGATCAGCGCGTAGGATTGAACAGGCTTCGCGCGCGATTAATTCAAAGTTATGCTGTAAGCGAGCGTTTTCAATTTCAGGGTGATTTGATAGCGCGACCAAGCGAGCGCTAGGGCTATTGCTAAAGCGCGATTGCTCCTCTAATTCCTTGTGCTTACGACGGCTTGCGCCCTCCATGACTTTTTGCTCGCAACTACGGCCCGCTAAGAACTCGGCTAGGGCGATGTTGCTATCGCCCATGGCCTGCGCAAAGCGTGCTGCCGCCAAGTGTTGATCGATCAGCATATGCAGAAAATTGTCCTGCCGCGAGATATCTTGCGCCTCATGAATTAAACGCATCGCCAATTCAAAATGTCCTAGTCTGGCTTGAACTTCCGCTTGGGTCGCCAAGATATTGGTGTAGCCCCAACGGTAGTTGACGGTCTTTGCAAACTGTCCGGCTTTTTCAAGATGGGCTAAAGCTTGGTCTTTTTCGTCGAGTGCGAGATAGACTTGGCCTAGTCTGAAGTGAGATTCGGCGGCGTAATCTAAGTAACGATGGGTCTCGCAAATTTCGACGGCCGTGTGCAGAACTTCCAAAGCATCGTGATGCTGCCCACGTTTTTCTAGTGCTACGCCCAGATTTATTTCAAGCTTGGCCGATAGATAAAGGTCGTCTTGTAAAACAATCCGCGTCTCGCCTTCTTTGAGTAAAACGAGTCCCGATTCAAAATCATCGAGCGCAAAATAGACTTGAGCGAGGCCAATTTTTGCCAATATCCAAGTGCCCGCGATGCCCTCAATTTGATCGGCGATTTCGGCCGCCTTACCCCAATATTGTATCGATTCGTGGTAAATCCCGGCGCTGTAATAGCTGCGTGCGATTTGTTCGAGTAGCTGAGCCTCATAGTCAAAATGATGGCCTGATTGCGCGTGCTGCAAAGCTTCAAATAAGATATTGCGCGCCTCGACCGAACGCCCTAAATGGTCCATGAGAATGCCATAGCGCACGGCGGCCTGCATAAAAAGCATGGGATTATGCTGTTGCCGCGAGCTCGCTAGCAATTGTTCGGAGAGGGCGTAAGCCTGCTCGGGCTTAGTATGCAGATGCTCGTCAATTTCCAGCAGCTGTGCCTGCGATGGGCTAGGGAGTGCTGTTTTGTGCATGGAATGTCCTTTTTTGAGGGGACACAACTTTCTTTGTGCGAGGGAGTCAATCAAATTTATTGTAGTCCAATATTTCCAAGCTGCATGTCTTTCGAGGTAAGGCGCGCTTAATTTGGAGCCTAGACGCGCTGGATTGTGGTATCGGACTTACAGCTTAGTCGAGGTGGTTTTTCGCTAAACACAGTTTCGATTTCAAAGAGCTAAGTCTTCTGCGTGGTTTTGGGTATTTTGGTGGAGATGATTGATATATCAAATTCTGCTCGGGATAAAACCAAGGGCTAGTTCTGCATTGTGCAGCGCAATGCGCTAGAATGAGTTTTTAAAATCCGTCCAACACCACTCTCAATGAATGCTCCTGTCCCACCTACGAGCCTAGAGCCCTTAAGCTCTGATTTGCCTTTTGCCGCGACACCTTCACGATTGCGTGAAATTCCATATAACTACACCTCATTTTCTGACCGTGAAATTGTGATACGGCTCTTAGGCGAGCACGCTTGGGCTTTGCTCGATAGTTTGCGCGGCAAGCGCCAAACCGGGCGTTCGGCACGTATGTTGTATGAGGTTTTAGGCGATATTTGGGTGGTGCGTCGCAATCCCTATTTGCAGGATGATTTACTGGAAAATCCGAAACGTCGTCAGGCATTGATCGACGCTTTAAACCATCGCTTGCATGAAATCGATAAACGTCGCGTCGCTGCCAATACGAATCAAATCGAAGATCAGGATAGAAGTAGCAGCGTAGAGAGCTTGGTGATGGAAGCGCGTAAAGCAGTGACTGCATTCTCGCAAGAGTTTCGCGACACCTACGACTTACGTAAAAAGGCGAGCAAGTTATTGGCGAAGTACACGGCAAAAGACAATATTAAATTCGATGGATTAAGCCGTGTTTCACATGTGACCGACGCGACCGATTGGCGGGTGGAATATCCGTTTGTGGTCTTGACGCCCGATACCGAAGACGAAATGGCGGGCTTGGTGAAGTCTTGTATTACGCTGGGACTGACTATCATTCCACGTGGCGGCGGTACCGGTTATACCGGTGGGGCGATTCCTTTGACACCGCTCTCTGCCGTGATTAATACCGAAAAACTAGAGCAATTAGGTGCGGTGGAAATGACCCGCTTGCCAGGTGTGGAGCAAGATTATGCGGTGATCTATTCCGGCGCTGGCGTGGTGACTAAACGGGTTTCTGATGCTGCTGATAAAGCTGGATTTGTGTTTGCGGTCGATCCGACCTCGGCGGAAGCTTCCTGTATTGGCGGTAATGTCGCCATGAATGCAGGTGGCAAAAAAGCTGTTTTGTGGGGAACTGCACTCGATAATCTCGCTTCGTGGAAGATGGTGGACCCGAATGGCGACTGGTTAGAAGTGACGCGTCTTGAGCATAATCTCGGCAAGATTCACGACGTTGAAGTGGCTAAGTTCAAATTGGAATGGACGCACCCAGGCGACAAGTCAGCGTTCAAAACTGAGCAACTCGATATTCCTGGTCGTCGCTTTCGTAAAGAAGGTTTGGGCAAAGATGTGACCGACAAATTCCTCGCTGGTTTGCCAGGCGTGCAAAAAGAAGGCTGCGACGGTTTGATTACCTCGGCACGCTGGATTTTGCATAAGATGCCCAAGTTCACGCGCACAGTTTGTTTGGAATTTTTCGGGCAAGCCCGCGACGCGATACCGAGCATTGTAGAGATCAAATCCTATCTCGATGGTGAAACCCAAAAAGGCGGTGCGATACTGGCGGGCTTAGAGCATCTTGATGAGCGCTATTTGAAGGCGGTGGGCTATACGACCAAATCGAAACGCGGAGTGATACCCAAGATGGCGCTATTTGGCGACATCGTTGGCGATGATGAAAATGCGGTCGCACAGGCAGCCTCAGAAGTGATACGCATTGCCAATACCCGTGTCGGTGAAGGTTTTGTGGCGGTCAGTCCAGAAGCGCGTAAAAAGTTTTGGTTAGATCGCGCTAAAACTGCGGCGATTTCTAAACACACCAATGCTTTTAAAATTAACGAAGACGTGGTGATTCCGCTCGATCGCATGGGGGAATATACCGACGGCATCGAGCGCATTAATATTGAACTCTCGATACAAAATAAATTGGCTTGTATCGACGCTTTGCAGGCTTTTGTGAATAAGGGTGGTCTGCCCTTAGGCAAGAGCGAAGACGCTGACGGTGACGATATCCCCGCCGCAGAATTATTGGAAGACAGGGTTACGCAAGCCGATCAACTACTCAACGAAGTGAGGATGCGTTGGACCTATTTGTTGCAACACTTAGACACGCCTTTGTCGGAAGCCAGAACAGAATTGAGCCGTCTGGGTTTGGATAAACTCGATTTCGTGTTTGAGCAACGTTTGCAAACGCAGTCAGATGCGAGCGTGTTTTCCATCGTACAAGACCGCACCGTCAGGATCTCGTGGAAGACCGAGGTACGTGCTTTATTGCGGCAAATTTTTAATGGTGCGGCCTTTAAATTGATCTTGGAAGAGTGCACGGCCATTCACAAAAAAGTTTTACGTAGCCGTGTTTTTGTGGCTTTGCACATGCATGCGGGTGACGGCAATGTGCATACCAACTTACCTGTCAATTCTGATGATTACGAGATGCTGCAAGTGGCGCATCATGCCGTAGCGCGTATCATGGTGTTGGCGCGTAGCTTGAATGGCGTGATTTCAGGTGAGCATGGCATTGGCATTACCAAGTTAGAATTTTTGAAGGAAGAAGAGATCCAGGAATTTCGTGATTACAAATTGCGGATTGATCCTGAGGGACGATTTAATAAAGGGAAGTTGCTCAATCTTCCCGAGTTTGCGGCCGATTTGCGCAACGCCTATACGCCTTCCTTTGGCCTGATGGGACACGAGTCTTTGATCATGCAGCAAAGCGATATAGGCGCGATTGCTAATAGCGTGAAAGACTGCCTGCGCTGCGGTAAGTGTAAGCCCGTTTGCGCTACCCACGTACCGCGCGCCAATCTCTTGTACTCGCCACGCAATAAGATTTTGGCGACTTCTTTATTGGTCGAAGCCTTTCTCTATGAAGAGCAAACGCGGCGCGGCATTTCGATCAAGCATTGGGATGAGTTTTCCGATGTTGCGGATCACTGTACCGTCTGCCACAAGTGCGCTAATCCCTGCCCGGTCGATATTGATTTCGGCGATGTCTCGATGAATATGCGCAATCTCCTGCGTAAAATGGGACAGAAAAAATTTAATCCCGGCACCAGCGCGGCGATGTTTTTCTTGAATGCGACCGACCCAGCGACGATTAATGCGACCCGACAAGTGATGATTAATTGGGGATACAAAGCGCAACGCATCGGACATGATTTTTTGAAGAAATTGGCTAAATACCAGACCAAGACACCTCCCGCAACTGTCGGCAAAGCGCCAATCAAAGAACAGGTGATTCACTTTATCAATAAAAAAATGCCGGGCAATTTACCCAAGAAAACGGCGCGTGCTTTACTCGACATTGAAGACGATAAAGTGGTACCGATTATCCGTGATCCACACACCACCACTGCCGATACCGAGGCTGTTTTTTATTTCCCGGGTTGCGGTTCAGAGCGCTTGTTTTCGCAAGTAGGATTGGCGACGCAAGCGATGCTCTGGAATGTGGGTGTACAAACAGTTTTGCCACCGGGTTATTTGTGCTGCGGCTACCCACAAAGGGGCGCTGGGCAGTTTGATAAAGCCGAAAAAATGATGACGGATAATCGCGTTCTATTTCATCGTATGGCGAACACGCTCAATTATCTCGACATCAAAACCGTGGTGGTTTCTTGCGGCACTTGTTACGACCAATTGGCGACCTATGAATTTGATAAAATTTTCCCCGGTTGTCGCATTATCGATATCCATGAATTTTTGATGGAAAAAAACGTCAAGCTCGAAGGTGTCACAGGCACCCGTTACATGTATCACGAGCCTTGCCACAATCCGATGAAATTGCAGGAATCGGGTAAGACCATCAATGCTTTGATTACGACGATTGATCAAGTCAAGATCGAAAAAAATGATCGCTGTTGCGGTGAGTCAGGCACCTTCGCAGTGGGTCGCCCTGACATCGCGACGCAGGTGCGTTTTCGCAAAGAAGAAGAGATGCAAAAAGGCGCGGATAAATTGCGTGCCGATGGCTTTACGGGTGATGTGAAAATTCTGACTTCCTGCCCTTCCTGCCTACAAGGTCTGTCGCGCTACAACGATGATAGTGGCACGGATGCCGATTACATCGTCGTCGAAATGGCGCGCCATATTTTGGGCGAAAATTGGATGCCGGATTATGTGGCAAAGGCGAACAACGGGGGCATAGAACGCGTTTTAGTTTAGCGCGCTATTTTGCGTAGTAGACGACAAGTGGTTACGTAATTTAGGCTTTGATATGATAAAATTTATATCTTATCTGTTGTTATGCAAATTTTGAGTAGTGATTGCGATAGCGCAGAAATTTACGCTAACTATGAAAATCAAAAAACTATGAATTGTGAATTGTGTCGGCCTGATCTAGGCGAAGTTATCATTAAAACGGCTTTATTTCGTGTGGTCTTAGTGGATGATGCGAATTATCCAGGCTATTGTCGGTTAATCTGGAATGGTCACGCCCGCGAAATGACGGATTTATCCAAAGTTAATCTCGCAACGATGTGGCAAGCATTGAGTAAGCTTGAAGACGTGGTGCGCAAAGTCATGCGTCCCGATAAAATTAATCTGGCGAGCTTGGGCAATGCGACGCCTCATTTGCACTGGCATGTGATTCCACGCTATCAGGACGATGCGAATTTTCCTGATTCGATTTGGGCCAGCACCGACCGCCAATCGAAGAATGTCGAAGAGCGGCGCGCGCTATTGCCAAAACTTCGTTTAGAAGTCGCCAAAGTTTTCCGTACTTGGAGTTAAAAAGTTTGCGCTGACTCGCGATATTGCTGAACGTAATTCTGAATCGAGATGTATTATTCGTGCGAGCAAATAATCTCAATAATTTTTTTCCCATGTCCAAACTACCCCCAGCCATCACGCAACCAGTTCATCCTGTCGAGATCAATGCACGCACGCTAGCAAGAGTGCTTGAACTGCATTTTGACGATGGTCAAAAATTTGAAATCGCGTTCGAACTACTGCGTGTTTATTCGCCGTCAGCGGAAGTGCGTGGGCATGGTGAGGGACAAGAAGTTTTGCAAACGGGGCAGCGCTTGGTCAATATTACGGGGATAGAACCGGTCGGGCACTATGCGATTAAGCCGATTTTTTCTGATGGGCATGCAACGGGAATTTTTACTTGGGCGTATTTATATTGGCTAGGTCAACATCAAAGCCTGCTTTGGGAAAATTACTTGGCGCGTTTGCACGCTGCTGGTTTTGTGGGCGAGAGTGGCCGCGATACACTCATGCGTGTGCAGCAGGGCGGGCATTGTTCCAATTAGATTGGAGAAATGAAATTGAGCGATTCGGTTTTTGCTCGCAATTTTTAAGGCTTAGTTGAGTTTAATGGAGCTCAGTTGAACTCAGTTGAAAGGCGAAATATGTCAGAAAACACCACGCACTTCGGTTATGCGACCGTAGCGGAAGATGAGAAAGTACACAAAGTCGCCGAAGTTTTTCACTCGGTCGCTGCAAAATACGATGTGATGAATGACTTAATGTCAGCCGGTTTGCATCGCGTTTGGAAAATGTTCACCATTGCAAAGGCGGGCGTGCGCCCCGGATTTAAAGTGTTGGATATTGCTGGTGGTACCGGTGATTTGGCCAAAGAATTCGTCAAGCAAGCCGGTAAAAACGGCGAGGTTTGGCATACGGATATTAACGAATCCATGCTACGCGTCGGCCGTGATCGGCTCTTGAATAAGGGCTTGATGACCCCCACCTTGCTGTGTGATGCGGAGAAATTACCGTTTCCAGATCATTACTTTGATCGCGTCAGCGTGGCATTTGGCCTACGTAATATGACGCACAAAGAGCGCGCGCTTGCTGAAATGCAGCGGGTCTTAAAGCCGGGTGGAAAGTTATTGGTTTTAGAGTTTTCCAAAGTGCCGGAAGCACTGCAAAAGCCTTACGATCTTTATTCATTTAAGGTCTTGCCTTGGTTGGGACAAAAGATTGCCAACGATGCCGATAGTTATCGCTATCTAGCCGAATCGATCCGTATGCACCCGGATCAGGAAACGCTAAAGACCATGATGCAGCAAGCCGGTTTTGATGGCGTGGATTATTTTAATTTAACGGCCGGCGTTGCGGCTTTACATGTTGGTTGCAAATACTGAGCGATGTTAGGTCATAGCGCAGAACTAGGTGAACCTCGGTTTTTTATAAATAAGTAGATAGGTAGCGAAATCCATGTTGAGATTAATACTAAGTGTGTTGTTGTTGGTCGGCGCGATGAGCACCGTGATGCAGGACGCTGATGCGCAACGGATGGGGCGACGTGGTTCGATAGGCCGTCAATCTGGCAACGTGACGCGGCAAGCGCCAGCGGCCACGCCTGCTGCGCGCCCTGCTGCGGGCGCGACGGCTTTGCCAGCAAAACCACCTTCACCTTGGAAAGGCATCGTCGGCGGATTGATAGGCGGAGCGATTTTGGCGAGTTTATTCCACTCTATGGGTTTTGGTGGTATGAGCGAAGGCATGGGTTCTTTCATGACTTTGCTTTTGTTTGCAGGACTCTTGTACATGGCGTATCGCATGTTCCGCAATCGCATGAATCCGAGTGCGCCCGGCCTGTTTAATTCCATGCAAACCGTACCGAATCAAACAGCGCCCTCAAATTCTATGTTTGGCTCTGCACCATCGTCTAATTCCGTTTTTAGTCCAGCGCCTTCCGTTGCGAATGTAGGGGCTGAACAGAACTTTGGCGCAACACCGACTTGGGCGCTGCCTGCTGACTTCGACGTCAATGGTTTTTTGCGGATCGCTAAATCCAATTATCTAAGACTGCAAGCAGCATGGGATAGAGCCGACATCAATGACATACGTGAATTTACTTCACCTGAAATGTTTGCTGAATTGCGATTGCAATTGCAAGAACGTGGTGCAGCGAAAAATGTGACCGATGTGGTGACTTTGGATGCCGAACTTCTGGGTATAGAAACGCAAAGCTACGATTATTTGGCCAGCGTGAAATTCACAGGTGTGGTGAAAGAAGGGGATGATCCAAGCCCACAAAATTTTGCAGAAGTTTGGAATTTAGCGAAACCTGTGAATGGTTCGGGGAATTGGATGTTAGCCGGGATTCAGCACTTAAATTAGCTTTTGTATGATCGCTAATTGTGTGCTGATTGTGTGTTCATTGAGTAGCACAACAAACGACAAGACTCGGCTTGTCGTTTGTGCTTTCTCGCACTAGCGATTACACCGTATCATAGGGGTTTTAGGATAAACTTCAGCTTTCCCTGTTGGCGTAAGCCATGAACATGATTTCTAAACCTTTCATATTATTTCTCAATCACGTCCTTGCGCAGGAAGCCTGGGCTGGCGAGCTTTTAAAAAAGCACGCGGATCGTTGCGTTTGCATCGATCTTGACTTGCAGCGTTGGTATTTGCGGATTACTGCGGCAGGCACTTTCGAAGCTTTAGAGGAAGCGGCTTCGGTTTTTGATGTGTGCTTGTACATCAAGCCCGCCGACCTAGTCTTAATCGCACACAAGCCCGAGCAAGCGGTCTCCTATGTGAAAATCGAAGGCGATGCGGATTTGGCGAATTTGCTGGCGCAATTGAGCCGCGAGTTGCGCTGGGAATGGGAGGACGACTTAAGTCCTTGGCTGGGCGATGTGTTGACGCAGCGCTTAAGTAATTTTGGTAAAGCGACTTTGCAACATGCGAGCGCCACCCACGCTAGCCTGCAAGAAAATTTTGCGGAATATTTTTTAGAAGAAAATCCCATGCTGGTGCGGCCACGCCTAGTGCAGGCGTTCGGCGAACAAATTAACCAGAGTCGTGACGCAGTCGAACGTTTGATGAAGCGTATCGAAAAATTAGAGAAGATGAAAGACTCGCCAAAATGATCCTCAATGCGCTGCGCCTTTTAAAAATTATTCGTATCATCATCCAGTATGGTATTGATGAAATTGCGGTATCGGGTTTGCGTGTGCCACGCACAGCACGTGCGCTGAAAGTAGCTTTTTTTTGGCGCGACCTGTCCGCACCTCGCGGCGAACGCCTACGTAAAGCGCTGGAAGATTTAGGTCCGATATTCGTCAAATTCGGACAAGTACTGTCCACTCGCCGTGACTTGATGCCACCGGATATCGCGGACGAATTGGCGCTCCTGCAAGATCGAGTCCCGCCTTTCGATTCTGAGCTTGCTGTTGCGCAGATTAAGCTGTCATTGGGCGCGCATCCCGATCAATTGTTCGCCCATTTCGAACGCGAACCCGTCGCTTCTGCCTCGATTGCCCAAGTCCATTTTGCCGTCCTCAAAGACGGTCGCGAGGCTGCGGTAAAAGTGCTCAGGCCTGGTATGAAAGTGAGCATAGATCGTGATGTCGCTTTGATGAAAATAGCGGCAGGTTGGCTGGAATTTTTGTGGGCGGATGGCAAGCGTTTAAAGGCTAAAGAAGTGGTCGGCGAGTTTGACAAATACTTGCACGACGAGCTCGATTTGATGCGTGAGGCTGCTAACGCCAGCCAGTTACGGCGCAATTTTGCCGATTCAGATTTGTTGATCGTACCTGAAATGTATTGGGATTATTGCTCAGCTTCCGTCATTGTGATGGAGCGCATGAAGGGCATTCCGATTTCGCAAATTGATCGTCTGCGTGACGCTGGTGTGGACTTGGAAAAACTCTCGCGTGATGGCGTGACGATCTTTTTTACCCAGATTTTTCGGGATGGTTTTTTTCATGCGGATATGCATCCCGGAAACATCTTAGTATCGACGGAGCCAGCTACTTTTGGGCGCTACATTGCGCTTGATTTTGGCATTATCGGTACGCTCAATGATTATGACAAAGACTATTTGTCACAGAATTTTTTAGCTTTTTTTCGACGTGATTACAAGCGTGTGGCCGAAGCGCATATCGAATCGGGCTGGGCACCCAGAGAGACGCGGGTTGATGAATTAGAGTCAGCCGTGCGTGCTTGTTGCGAGCCGATTTTTGATCGCCCCTTAAAAGATATTTCGTTTGGACAGGTCTTGCTACGCTTGTTTCAAACTTCACGGCGCTTTAATGTCGAGGTGCAGCCGCAGTTGGTACTTTTGCAGAAAACTTTGCTCAATATTGAAGGGCTAGGACGGCAATTGGACCCGGATCTTGATTTGTGGAAGACCGCGAAACCTTATTTGGAACGCTGGATGAGTGAGCAGATCGGTTGGCGTGGCTTGCTAGACCGCTTGCAGCTCGAGGCACCGCACTACAGTAAAATAATCCCGCAGTTGCCGCGCTTGCTGCATCAAAGCTTAAATCAATCGGCTCAAGCCGATGCGCAAAACCAAGTCCTGCTGGAATTATTGCGCGAACAAAAAGGGATCACCAATTTCATTCGCATTATGATCTACGTTGGATTTGGTTCCACGCTAGGCGCGGCCTTGACCATGGTTTACCTTCATTATCACCCCTAGTCAGCGTTCGGATTAATCATGAAGGAATTTTCTGCGAAGAACCCCCGTGAAGCAATTTTTTGGGATCAACGTTTTGAGCAAGAATTTACACCTTGGAGTCGAATTGCGGTTCCGCAGGAGCTAATAAACTATGTCGCTGGTCTAAAACCTGCACAGGCTTGTCTAATACCCGGTTGCGGTGATGGACCGGAGATTGCTTATTTTTCGCAGTTGGGCTGGCAGCTTGAGGCGATTGATTTTTCGGCTGTCGCCGTGGCGCGTGCTAAAAAAGCCTTACCGGCGTGGGCGGACTTCATTAAAGAAGCTGATTTTTTCCACTATCAAGCGCCATTTCCTTTCGATTTTATTTATGAGCGCGCGTTTTTGTGCGCTCTGCCAGCCGATTTACGTCTTGCGGTTGTGGATGCCTGGTGTCGTTTGCTACCAACCGGTGGTCGACTGATGGGATTTTTCTTCGTGCAGGAGGACGTTTCGGCACCTTCGACCAAGCCTGGGCCACCCTTTACGATTAGCCAAGCGGCATTGGATGCACTGCTTTCCCCGTATTTCATTTGTGAGCAAAATATCGCTGCGATGGACTCGCCTGATGTTTTTCAGGGGAAAGAAAGATGGCAGGTTTGGCGTAAATTTATTTAGAAAACAACGACTCCTCTGTCCTTACCCCTCCTTATTTTAGTTAAAGCTGCTGTGATAATTTAAATCATAGCGCTTGATATTCCACATGCATTTTGACGCTAATTTTGCCTAAGCGCTGTTTTTTTGACCATGCGTTGAGGCGAGATTCGGTTCTTCAAATCCGTTTTTAAAAAATGCAAAATAGGCATATTTAAATAAACTTTGCACTTTCGGCGAAATCGTTTTAACTAGCGCTGTTGGTGAGGAAAAACCTTCTTCAAACTCGCGACTCTTGTGCCGAAGTCACTCTGAAGCCTTGGGTTAAGTCCAATGGAATTGGCGAATCAGGCTTTCATCTTTGATTTCGCCTGCTTGTGATTCAATAAAAAACGGAGATAGCAATGAAAAAGAAAGTCATCAAAGTAGCAGCAATCACGCTAGCCTTAATTAGCGTAGCGCAAGTCGCCTACGCAATGACGGTGAATGGTGCTTACATCAGTAAAACGGCCACCGAAATTCGCGGCGTTTTTGGACGCTATGCCAACCCCACCGTGTATGTCGATCAGCGCGCCTGTGGCGAGCCTGGTGTGCCCGATGCACATGCTTGTGGACCTTATACCATCAGCGTTGGCACTGCGTTTCTACAGCATGCTGAATCGACTTACGGCAATTATGCTGCCAAAGCGATTATCGGACATGAATGGGGTCACAGCATACAATTTACCTACAATATCAATCCCGGTCAGCCGTATATGGAGTTGCAGGCAGATTGCGCGGGCGGCTCCTTTATTCGCTATGCCGTCGATACCCTGAGATATCCTTCCTTCCTCGCAACGGCGGTCAGTACGGCGCGGGCTTATGCTGGTGGTGATCATGGTACGCCTGCACAACGCGACTATTACACACGTTGGGGTTATAGTAATGGCGTGGTGAAGTGCATGAATAATTTGCCGCGGGTGTAAATTTAAATTGCTGTGCAAGGATGCAGAGAAGATTAATCGTACAGGATGGGTGCGGCCTAGGCCTCAGTTTTTTACTGTGAGGATAGCAGTGGGCCATGACGCACCCTACCGAGGTTTTTCATATTTTTTTGCGCAGTGTATGTCTTACGGCAAAATTCTTACTCAGTATTGGGTTAGCTTATGAAAATTCGACGCCTTTGGTCCGTTCCGCTAGTCGTAATACTGGCGCTGCTAGCCTATTTTTTACTCAGCGATGCTAATCGCGGCGACGCTCGTGTAGCCGCTGAATTGGCGCATCAGGCGACGGCATTGACACCAGGGTCTGGGGTCAAGCAATCCGCCAACATCCAGGCGACTGATCGCGCGCAAGCAAGCGCTTCTTGGCAAGGATCGCCTTTTTTGCTGGGTCAAGCGGTAACGGACGGGACGGGAAAATTACCCGATGATAAATTGCTGGCCGTTGAATCACCAGAGGTCCTTGGCACGCCCGAGCCGGAAATTATTCCTCCTGCAGAGGCGGCTAGGCGCAAAAAAATGATAGAACTCGGTTACATGGTGCCGACCGAGTACTACAGCAAAGACTTGAAGACTTTGCGGCAAATGGCTAAAGCGGGTGATGCCTATGCGATGGTGCATATCGGCGAGAAATATTATTTCGAAATGCAGGGACAACTTACGCATCCTGAATTTGATCGTAATCTCGACTATCCAAACGCAGCAAAGCAGTCCTTTAAGGATGCATTGGTCGCGGGTAATATTCGTTCAGCGGGCATCATCGCCGAGGTCTATTATCAGGAAAAAAATGTGACCGAAGCCTACGCATGGCATCTCGTTTCCGACCAGCTCGGCGACAATATTAGCGCCGAGTGGTTCCGCCGTACCGACATGGCACAACAAGCCAGCGCCGAAGTGAAACAAGCCGCAGCCGCGAGGGCTGCGCAAATTATTGAAGAACTGAAATTGAAGAAGAAAACCTAGTAAGATTTACGCAAAACAGACGCTGGCGTTGTTGAGTTCGCCGCTTGCTAAACTAAAGCACAGCCTCCGGCTTCTCACCTAGCCAGCGCAATTTTGTGTAAGTTCTATTTAGCGTGAAGCTTACCAAATCGTAATCCGCTTTTCGGGTGTCACGTACATCTTGTCACCTTCTTTAACTTGAAAGGCTTCATAGAAGCTGGGCAGATTGCTCAAAGGTCCGTTTGCACGGAACATGGCCGGTGAGTGTGAGTCCACACTGAGCAAGCGTATGGTTTCGGCTTCGCGTGCTTTGCCGCGCCAGACTTGCGCCCAACCCATGAAAACGCGTTGATTTCCAGCGTAGCCATCGATCACCGGTGCGGCTTTGCCTTTGAGGGAAATTTGGTAAGCTTTGTAGGCGATTGCTAAACCGGAATTGTCAGCAATGTTTTCACCTAAGGTCAATTTGCCGTTGACCTTATAACCTGCTAAAGGGCTGTAGTTACCATACTGCTCGGCCATTGCATTGGTGAGTTTTGCGAAGTTTTCTTTGTCGTCTTTACTCCACCAGTCGCGCAGATTGCCTTCGCCATCGGATTGGCTGCCAGAGTCATCAAAGCCGTGGCTGATTTCGTGACCAATGACAGCACCTATGCCGCCGTAATTGACCGCATCATCTGCTTCTGGATTGAAGAAGGGCGGCATTAAAATCGCCGCTGGGAAGACAATTTCATTGAGGCGTGAATTGTAGTAGGCGTTGACTGTTTGTGGGCTCATGCCCCATTCGATGCGGTCCACAGGCTTGCCCAGTTTATCGACCATGCGTTGAAAATTAAAAGCGCGAGCGGCCTTGATATTGCCGATCAGGTAGTATTTGTTGATCGTCAGTGCGCTGTAGTCGCGCCATTGATCGGGGTAGCCTATCTTGGGTGTGAACTTGGCGAGTTTCGCCAGCGCTTCTTTTTTGGTGTCAGCGCTCATCCACGGCAAGGTTTCTATGCTGTCTTTGTAAGCCAAGAGTAAATTATTGACCAAGGCCTGCATGCGTGCTTTGTTCGCCGCAGGGAAGTATTTTTCAACATAGAGTTGACCTAAGGCTTCCGATAGTCCTTCCTCAACCCGTGCCACACCGCGTTTCCAGCGCACCTGATTTTCGGGAATACCGCGCACCGTGACGCTCGAGAACGCAAAGTCTTCATCGACAAATCGTTTGCTCAAGAAAGGGGCATAGGCGCGCAAGAGTTTCCACTGAAAATAGTTTTGCCAAGCCTTGATCGGCGTTTCATCAATGACTTGTTGTAGTTTATTGAAATAGCCCGGTTGGCGCACGATAACGTAGTCCATTTTTCTGGCCATATCGGTTTGGGCGAAATAATCGTTCCACGAAAAATTGGGCAAGAGCTGGTAGAGCGCCGCGAGGGTCATCTTGTTATAGGTTTTGACCGGGTCGCGGTTTTCCACATTACTCCACTGGATTTTCGCCAGTGCCGTTTCCAGTGCGAGTATCTCTTGTGCGGCTTGTGCGCCATCCTTGCGACCCGTCATGTTCAGCATTTTTTCGATATGAACTAAGTAGGCTTCGCGAATTTTTTTGAATTTCGGATCATCGAGTTTGAGGTAGTAATCACGATCCGGTAAGCTCAAACCACCCTGCCCCAGTGAGACCGCATATTTTGAAGAGTCTCGCCCATCCTGTCCTACGCCACTTCCTATCGGCGTGCTGACACCAGCGCGGGCGAGGGTCGCCATGACTTCCGGAAGTTGCGCTTTATCGTGTAACTGTTCGAGTCGCGCAAAGTCCGCTTGCAGCGGAAAAATATCGAGCTTTTCTATGAGTGCTTCATCCATAAAACTGGCATAGAGGTCGGCGATCTTTTGTTGATTGCTACCAGGCTTCCAATCGGTATGGCTGGCTAAATTTTTAATGATGTCGGCGGACTGTTTTTCTGAGAGTTCGGAGAGTTGGTCAAAGGAGCCAAAACGCCCGCGGTCGCTAGGGATTTGTGCGGTGTCTAACCACTTGCCCGACATATAGCGAAAAAAATCATCCTGCGGTCGGACACTGGCATCCATCCATTGCAGGTCGATACCGGAGTTAGATTGCGTTTGCTTTTTTGCGGCGTTTGTTTTTGCATCGACTTGTTTCAATGTAGATGTGTTTGCATACGATTGCGCGGCGCTCGTCGCTAACCCTGCGATGAGAAGGGCATTAAAAAGGACTGTAAAGCGTGGATACATAGTGTGCTCCCGAGATATTGTTATTGAGCGTATTTTGACCCGCTTACACGGCCTTAGTTCCTATTGGAAAAACAAAAAGCCCCGAGTTTCCTC
>JAHFQV010000141.1 GCA_023259175.1 Oxalobacteraceae bacterium
TTCGTTGCAGAGTTTGGATAAATCGGTGAGCAATGCTTTGTTGCGGGAGATGATGAAGGGATTGGGGGGGGCGTTTGAGTGGGTGATTAAGTTGAGTGATTTTATTTATAAAATAAGTAAAAATCCATCTAAATTTTGCAGAGATGCGCTGGAATTGGATGAATTGGCTGCAAATGAGCGGTGATCATCTCACACTCATTTCTTTGGTGAAACTTCTTCGTTAAAATTCTTATGGTGAGTGTAATTTGTAAATGAATCCTTTTATTAATCAATGAATTAGCTTATTATTGGTAGGTAAGTGATAGCGGGAGGTTTGACATGATTACAGAAGAAAGAATGCGACGCTCATTGGCACTCCGTAAAGATGATGTTTTTGTTCGAAGCGAGTTTGTGTCGATGGGGAGCGAGGCACAAGTCAGTCGTGCGCTACGTAGTTTGATTCAACGCGGGATTATCGTCAAATTAGGTGTCGGTGTTTATGCCAAGGCGAAAAAAAGCGTGTTGTCTGGTGCAGCTATTCCCGTCAAACCAATCAGTATGCTGGCACCGATTGCTTTGCGTAAGCTAGGAATAAAAATCTACCCTAGTCAAATGGCGCAAGAATATAACGCTGGGGTGAGCATGCAAATCCCCGCAGGTAATATCGTGAATATAGGCAAAAATCGGATCATTCGAAAAATCGGATTCGGTAAGCAGTCCATTGCTTATGAGCGTATATGAGAATCATCAGTAAGCTACAATCGGAACTGATTGATGCAGTACTGGCAGAAAAGGAAGTCGGGGGTTTGACCGCGGCAATTCTTGAGAAGGATATTCACGTCACAGAAGTATTACACACGCTTGCTGGCTTAGATTTCCCCAACGTGAGATTGATTTTTTGTGGTGGAACTAGCCTGTCTAAAGCACATGGCCTCATTGAACGTATGTCCGAAGATGTTGATCTGAAGGTTGTGCTTATTGGTGAGAAGATGATGGCACGCAATGTCATTAAAAAGCATTTAGGTCAATTTAAGAAAGCCGTTATTGCAGCGATGGAGCGATTGGGATATGTTCCTGATGCTGCTGGCTTCATTACCTTCAATGAGAATCGCTATTTTTCAACTACCTGGAGTTATCAGTCGTGGTACGAAAACGATCTTAGCTTGCGTCCGCATTTGAGTTTGGAATTTACTTTGCGAACACCGATATTTGCTCCAGTGTCTGTGTCGCTTGGTACTTTAATACATCAGTTGGCAGAGATAAATGCGCCAGAATTTATTTTTTCGTGTGTCGCGATAGAGGAAACTTTAGCCGAAAAAATTCTATCGTTCTTACGTAGATATGCGCAACACCGGAGCGGTCATATGAAACAGAATTGGGACGCGGCTCTTGTTCGGCATATCTATGATATTTACTGCATAGTCGGGGTGGATGCTAGCGCTTTGGCGAAGGCGAAATTGCATTTTAAAGAGTTGGTTCAATTTGATGCCGACGAATTCTCTCAGCATAGCGAGTTTGTTCAAAATCCACGGAAATGTTTACTGGAAGCGCTCACGATGTGTGAAACGGATGAGCAAACAAAAATTGAATATCAAACCAAATTAGTGCCGCTCATTTATGGGGTAAATAGGCCAAATTTTGCGGAAGCATTCAAGGTATTTAAGCAGTGTTCGCAAACATTGATTAATACTTTGTAAAACAAGCGCGAAACCCCATTTTTTTGAAAACTGATTTTTCGACCTTGATCAACGAAAAAATGGGACTTCCCTCCGGGTTCGGCACAAAAGCTAAACTCGTGGGCGATTTTGGCAGCAAATTCCCTTGCTTGGCTCTAGCCAAGCTCTGCGGTAATGTTGCTACCAAACTTATCCCATTTTGGGCTCGAATGCGCGTACCGAATAAATCCGCGCTTCCCTAGGAGCTTGCGTTGTCGAAATCCGAAAAAATTCACATGGATGCCCGCCCAACGGTCGGTAGCTCCTATAATCATTTCAATATTAATAATTTTAATGGGATTAAGAGACAATGTTCCACGGAAATTTTAATCAGCCTTATGGGTACTTGTGAGTTGAGAGCGTAATTTAATGCTATAGTTTGCATGAAATTTCAATGAGGTTTTTATTATGAGCTCTACACAATCAGATTTAACAGGAAAGTCATTAAACAGCTTGGCGCAGTCTCTGCAAGCTGGCAAGGTCTATCGTCGAGAGGATTTGACTAAATTTTCAACGGCCATAGATCGTCATTTACGTGAATTGCTCAACAATGGATATCTTAAAAAGCTCGCGCAAGGTTTGTATTACTCGCCACGAAAATCTCGTTTTGGGTCACTTCCTCCAAGTGATAGTGATCTGGTAAGCACATTTTTGCGTGACAGTCATTTTTTGATTTTTTCGCCATCAAATTACAATTCTCTAGGGCTAGGTACTACGCAGCTTTACAATACGACCTATGTTTATAACCATAAACGACATGGTCGTTTTACATTTGGTAATAGAGCTTTGGATTTTCGTGTGAAGTCTAGATTTCCAGAAAAAATATCAGATGAATTTTTATTTGTTGATTTACTTAATAATTTAGGTGAATTGGCGGAAGATAAAGTTGCTATATTGGCTTTGGCTAGGAGTCATCAAGCTTTATTTAACCGTGCTGAATATCAACGTGCATTGCTGGCGTATGGTTCAGTTGCAACGAAGAAAATGGTAATGGAATGGCGAGATGCTTAAATTTCTTCATGAACTTAATGATTTTGCTGACTTAATTTCTGTCGTCGCAGACCGCCATGGAGTTGATCCTGTTTTAGTTGAAAAAGACTATTGGATCATGCATTGCTTGTGGGGCTTACAAAACCTTGGTTTGCAGTTTGAGTTAAAAGGCGGGACATCCTTATCAAAAGGATTTGGTGTTATACATCGATTCTCAGAAGATATTGATATTCGCATTGAACCTCCGTTAGGCATGAAGGTTAAAACAGGGCGTAATCAGGATAAAACTGCGCATATTGAATCGCGTCGTCAGTTCTATGAGTGGCTTAGCAGTACGATTAAAATTGATGGTATTTTGTCGGTAGGGAGAGATACTGCATTTGATGATGTAAAAATGCGTAGTGCAGGAATACGCCTTCAATATCCCAGTGCACTGGATTCATTGTCTGGGGTGAAGGAAGGTGTGTTGTTGGAGTTAGGATTTGATGATACGGCACCAAATGAGGCGGTACAGATATCCTCTTGGACCTACGAATTAGCCAGTCAATATGGCACCAAAATGCGAGACAATCGCGCGCTTAACGTCCTGTGTTATGCCCCTACATATACTTTCGTGGAGAAGCTCCAAACTATTTCAACCAAATATCGTTTACTGCAGGGAGCATCCAGTTTTCCGAATAATTTTCTACGACATTATTATGATGTGTATTGTTTATTGGATCTGCTGACAGTGCGAGAATTTATTGGCACGGACCTTTATGAAAAAAGAAAAATGCAGCGATTTAGGGCTGGTGATAACTTAATTTTGGTGAAAAATCCTGCTTTTACTTTGACTGATACGGTGGAGCGGGAACGGTTTGTATTTGAATATAAAAAGACCGCAGCTTTATATTATAAGGGGCAACCTTCCTTTGAGAATATTTTGGCTCGTATTGCACTTTATCTAGAGAGGATGTAGGGCGGTGTGTGAGGTCGACCTTTAACGACATCCCGATATCACGGCTGACCCCAATGCTAGCGCAGTACAGCATTTTGCACCGGGTGAATATGATCGTGGTGACGACACCTGCTGTGCGCGTGAATAGTGGACACAAAACATCTAGCTCAAGACTACTTCTTCGCTCTCCCAATACTGTTTCGTGAATTGCGCTGGCGAGACATTTCCTAAGCGGGAATGAGGTCGTAGTCTGTTAGAGGATATTTCAATGTACTGCGTAATTTCGTCGCGCAGACCAACCGCCGTTTGTAGGATAATCCGCATATAGCAAAGTTTTGAATCTTCTCCAGTGAATCGAATAGATGATCTGCCAGCGATTACGGATCTGAGTTTGACATGGTCGTCGTTTAATTTAATTTTTTTAATTGTTACTTTTTGGTTTTTTTATGTCTAAAATTTTTCGATCGATTTTGGTGTCCGAGGAGAACGTTTCACTTGCGAAGTACCGCGTTCAAAAAATTGAATCCCTATTGGTAGAAGGCGATGCTTCAAAGTTGTCTGGTGACTTGCTTTCGACTGAAAATTTATCCAGCGCGAGTTGCGGTAATGATGGAAAAAATTCTGCGTTCGAAGAAATTAAATCGAGCGTTTTGGTTCAGATTCAGGACCAATTACAAGCAATTAATGATCATGCGCGAAAACGGGGATTTTATGAAGGGCGTGAAGAGGGGCTGCGCGAGATCAAATCTCAATTTGAAGATGAATTAGAAAAGATTCGGGTCTTGACGAAGAACGTTGAGCAGGTGTGTCATGATTGGATTGCAGTAGTTGAAAAAACGATTGCCGAAAGTGCGAGTGAGTCTATACGTTTGGCCTTAGATAAAGCTTGGGCAAAGATTGAATTGGTTGAAAAGGTCAAGCAAAGTGTATTAAAGGATTTTAGTAGAAAAGCGCGAGTTACAGTTCGCCTAAATGACGTGGATTTTTTACTGCTGCAAGCACTAAATCGCATAGGTAAAACTGTGCCCGAGAGCGAGCGAATCGATTGGGTTGCTGACGCTGAAATTAAGGCGGGCAGCTGTAAAATTGAATCAGACCTGACGATGTTAGGTGACCCTGATTGAGTCGAGAAATTCTATCACGCGCGCGCGGCTTTGGTTTTGACCGAGAGCTCGCTACACCATCTGATTTGCAAATTCATCGGTGATCATTTCAGACCTATATGGAAAATTTTGCTTAAATATCGCTCTGTAATTTCGCGCATCTACCACCGTTTCCCCTTACGATTGGTCGCCCAGTGGGCTTTTTTACTTTCGGTGTTGATGTGGATTTCGTCTGTGGTCATGAAGATGTAAAGGTTTCCTACGCGTCCTCGGTATACGCTTTTTGCGCCAGCTAATTTGCGGGTGGCGGCTGCGTAGTGCCAGGCTTCTTCCATGCTGCATTGGACCGTTTTGGTGGTGAAAGCGGGGTGGCCGTGTTGGTGTCCCCAGACTTTGGCTAGTTTGGCGTGTTTGCGTAGTGAGCGGGGTACTGAGTTGTGCGCCCATGCCCAGGTAAAGCTGCTTTCGCTCTCGTTATATACGCCGATGGATTGGAAATCGGAGGTGCCGCTTAGGTCGCCCGCAAAATTGAAAACGATGATGCCGGCTTCGAGATCGGCTGACCAGCTTTTCTCTTTTCCATATAACCAAGTTTTAGCGTGTGCCTTGTTTTGCTTGATCATTTCTTCGTAGGAAGAAGTGAGAAAAGCTAGTGCGCTGGCACTGGGATTTGTGCTGCGCGAGAATAAACGGCGGAAAAAATTCATAGACACCAATAGAAAGCTAGTCAAATCACCATTTGCGCGAACGACCATTTGATGCGACTGATACGAAAAATCTCCTCGTATTATAAAACAGTTTTTTAGTAATGCGGGATTGCTGGAAGCTTGTGTGGTATGTGCTCTGTCGAAGCGCCTATTTTTTTGAGTCCAATGGCTTATTTAAGTTGAAAGCCATTTTTTTTGGGGATAAATTGGAATCCTTTCCAATTCTTTGAAAATGCTGTATAAAGTTCGCTATTGTTGAATTGTTTAGCTTAACTTTGTCGTCGGTATTTTTATCTCAAAGAAGGGGTTTTCGGTATGAGAGTTTTTGTTTGGGTGTTGTTGATGCTGAGCTTGTCCTTGCTGGGCGCTTGTAGTGGTGGGGCTTCTTCCTCGAATTCGGCCGCTTCTATTCCGAATGTGATACCGGTTAATCCGACCGATCCTGGGAAAATTTATTTAAATCAAATTGGCTACTTGCCGGGCGCTCAAAAAATGGCTGTGCTCTCGGGCGTGACGGCAAAGACTTTTAAAATTCTTGAGGCCAATACACAAAAGGAAGTTTTTAGCGGGACTATTCCTGCGGCTGCGTTGTGGCAAGCAGCGCAAGAGCAATTGAGTTTACTCGACTTTTCTGCGCTGCGGCAAGTCGGGGAATATTGGTTGCAGGTGGATGGTACCGAGCTGAAAGCGAAAATTGTCATTAGCCAGGATGCCTATCCCACATTGAATGATGCGGCGCTGAAGGCTTTCTATTTTCAACGAGCAAGTACTGCACTTTTACCCGCGTTTGCTGGCGTGTATCAGCGCGCACTGGGGCATCCCGATACTGAGGTTAGGATACACAGTTCCGCAGCGACAGCCTTGCGTCCAGCGGGGACTTTGATCGCCGCGCCGGCAGGGTGGTATGACGCGGGCGACTACAATAAATACGTGGTGAATTCGGGTATTAGCACGTATAGCTTGTTGGCCGCATATGAACGCTTCCCGCAGTTTCTTAAGGATCGACAACTCAATATTCCCGAAAGCGCCGATGCTGTGCCGGATGTTTTAAACGAGGTAATGTGGAATTTGACTTGGCTTTTGGCGATGCAGGATCCGAACGATGGCGGGGTTTATCATAAGTTGACCAGTGCTCAGTTTTCTGGATTCGTGATGCCGAGTCAAGATACCTCAGCGCGCTTTGTGGTGCAGAAAACGACGGCAGCGAGTTTGGATTTTGCCGCTGTGATGGCGATGGCGAGTCGGCTCTACCAGCCTTATGCAAGCAACTATCCGGGCATGAGCGAAAAAATGCGCAAGGCCGCAATCGAAGCGTATAGCTGGGCCAAAGCGAATCGACAAATTGCGTATCAGCAGCCCTCCGATATCCAAACAGGGCAATATGGTGACGAGGATTTTTCTGACGAATTTCTGTGGGCATCGACCGAATTATTTCTCGCGACCGACGATGCGCAATATTACGCCGGCATCGATTTTTCACATGCCAATGTGGACGTGCCTAGCTGGGGTGGCGTGCGAAGTTTGGCGTGGATGTCTTTGGCATTTCATTTGGATCGTCTTAAGTCTGTTGCGGATCAAAATCAAGTGCAGCAAGCATTACGTGGGACGGCTCAGAGTTTGACCACGAAGAAAAAATCGTCGGCTTTGGGCGTGTCGATGGACGAAGCCGATTTTGTATGGGGGAGTAATTCGCAAGCCATGAATCAGGCGGTGATTTTGTTGTCCGCATTTCAAATGGATAGGACGCAAGGTGATTGGTTGGCTGCGGCACAGGCTTTATTTGATTACGTTTTAGGTCGCAATCCCAATCAAATGAGTTTTGTCACCGGTTTTGGCACGCGCTCCCCGC
>JAHFQV010000228.1 GCA_023259175.1 Oxalobacteraceae bacterium
TTATTTTCTTGAGCGACTAGGGCTCACGAGCATAAGACAGAACAAATCCCATGCGCAAGCCGAAACAAGATCGAAAACCACGCTCGCGGGGCAACATGAATTGTTTGTACGGGCTGGGGAATTAAGCGGCGGGTTTTTTTGACAAATGGTGGTGCAGAGCGAGATGTTTAAACACCATCGGGCGGTTGAATATTTTCGCGCACAATTCGTTTTCTGCGCACATCCTGATTGAATTTAATGCCTAAAAATACAGCCACGAAAATGACGACACCAAATGCAATTCCAATTCCTAAAAAAGGCAATATTAGATAACTCAAGTCCATCCAATTAATCACGCCATCTTCAGCTAAAAACTCATTTTGAGGATTATGCGCCAATGCAATATATACGATCAAAACTGTAGGGAGTAATGCCGCAAATACAGTAAGTAGGGCTGCAAAAAATTTCTCAATCGTATTCATACATTGCCCATCAAGACCTCAAAGACCCGAATAACATGCTTACTTTATTTTTTCCGCAAACACTTATCGCCCCTCCTCCGTCTAAGCTAAAATAGACGAAAAATTATATAGGCAACAAAATAGCTTGATAGTTATCGCCCCCTGCAAAGTAGTTTTTTCTAATTTTATACTATAGGCTTAGCCTTGAATACAAATCTTGAAACGATACCGTCTAACGACCATTCTCAAATCAAAGAACACCGCGGATTCCCAAAGGAATTTTGGCTCTTCCTTCTTTCCGAATTTTTCGAACGGATTGCATTTTATGGAATACGTTGGGCGCTTGTATTGTATTTCGTAATGAACATTTCACCGGATGACACCCATGCACGCACCGATGCGAATACGTATTATGCGAGCTATTTGGCATTGCTTTATGGCGCTGGCGTAGTCGGAGGTTTTTTATCTGATCGCGTATTCGGACATCAAAATTCGATTATCCTTGGCGCCCTGTTGATGATGAGTGGAATATTTTCGCTACTCTTACCTGATCCTTTGATTTTCCGATTCAGCTTAGCTTGTATCGCGCTCGGAAATGGCTTGTATAAACCTGCCATGTGCATCACGGTCGGGCGAATTTTGGGCATTTCAACTCCGAAACGTGACGCAGGCTTCACGCTTTTCTATCTCGTCATCAATATTGCCGGACTTCTAGCGCCACTCTTGACACAGTTTTTTGCGATAACAGTCTTCGGAACAGGAAATGACATCGCCTTTAAGAGCATCTTCATAAGCTCGGCAGGCAGCATGCTTTTGAGTTTGCTGTGTTTTTTTGTCGGGCGATCGAAGCTGAAAGGGACGGCGTTTTTTCAGAAGTTTCAAATAGAAAAAAAACTCGGAATTTACTGCGCCTTCGGAGTGCCAGCTCTACTCGCATTACTATCAGTGATGCTTTCTTTTGAAAGCTCAGTATTAACGAGTTTATTGATCGCATTACTTTTTGTATCCCTGTTGATGCTCTATTTTGAATCAAAACAACACGGGACCAGGGATCTTCATGGGTTTTTTCCCTTAGTTGTTGTGCTAGTTCTTAATTTACTACTCCACTTAATCAATGGAAATGTAATACATTCCTGCACCCTAATTGCTATGAAGTGGATGGCGTTGAATCCTGAGCTTGGAGCAAGTACAAGCCTTATGTTGAGGGCGGGAGAAATAAATGCTTTGTTTTTAATGTCGCCACTTATGGTGCTTATTTGGCTTACCATAGGCAAGCGCAATTGGTATCCCCGGGTCGAACAAAAATTGGGTCTAGGAATAATCGCCGCCAGCCTAGGTTTTGGCATTTTTTCGTATAGTGCGAATCAGCTTTTTCAAGGCAATATGAGTCTGCCAATTTGGCCCATGTTTGTAGCATACATTTTTCAAGCAATTAGCGAACTCTGTCTCATACCAATCAGTCTTTCGGCAATCACGTATTTTGCTCCAGCGCGTCGCGGAGGTTTGGCGATCGGAAGCCTCTATATAACGATCTCACTCGGCACTCACCTAGCTGGCTTTCTTCACCAAGTCGGCGGCCCCCAAGGCGAACTGGATATGAGCGTAATTGCAAATGAGATTCAACAGGGTTTTTACTTCTCTCTGGCACTAGGCAGTCTCATTCTGGTGATTTCATCGATTCTAAGCAAGTTTAGAGGAAGCAATTAAAAGTTCGGATTTCTCGGCACTCTCTACCTACAGTCACAGGAAAATTCAGCCACTAAGTAATACTTGCACCTAACGATTACACGTGTAATAATTAAAAAATTACAGGTGTAATCGTTAGAGTCCAATATGAAAAAAATAGCCATCAGCGAAGCGGAGTCTTTGATCATGCAGTGTCTTTGGGAG
>JAHFQV010000142.1 GCA_023259175.1 Oxalobacteraceae bacterium
CCAAAGGTAGGGAGTGGCTGTAATTGATGGTGTTGGTGGAGCGACGCATATAGGCTTTCCATGAATCAGAGCCTGATTCACGGCCGCCGCCGGTGTCTTTTTCGCCGCCGAAAGCACCGCCGATTTCTGCGCCGGAAGGGCCGATGTTGACGTTGGCGATGCCGCAATCGCTGCCGCTGTCAGACATGAATTTTTCGGCTTCGCGGATATCGGTTGTGAAGATGCTGGAAGATAAGCCTTGCGGTACTTCGTTATTCCAATCGATGGCTTGTTGCAGATCGCTGTAGCGCACGATGTACATGATGGGGGCGAATACTTCGTGATGCATGTGTTCGGTTTGCGTCGGCATTTCTACGAACGATGGGCGAACATAGTAGCCGCCTTCGCAGCCGGCAACGCTGACACGTTCGCCACCAAATACGATACCTTTATCTGCCTTCGCTGCTTCTAAGGCTCTTTGCATGCTTTCGTAAGCGGCTTGATCGACCAGGGGGCCGATTAGGGTGGATTTTTCTAAAGGATTGCCGATCGGTAGACCTGCGTAGATTTTCTTTAAGCGCGGCACGATGGTGTCGTAAATGCTGTCGTGTACGAATAGACGGCGCAAGGTAGTGCAGCGCTGACCTGCTGTGCCAACCGCTGAGAAGGTAATCGCACGCACGGCCATTTCGATGTCGGCACTGGGCGCGACGATCATCGCATTATTACCGCCTAATTCGAGGATGGTGCGGGTTAAACGCTTGGCGCATACTTCGGCCACTTGACGACCCATGCGGGTGCTGCCTGTTGCGCTGACCAATGCGACGCGTTTGTCTTCGACCATTTGTGCGCCCGTTTCGCGATCACCGATGATGAGTTCTGCCAAACCTTCTGGAGCATCGTTACCCGTTGCATTGAAGCGTACCAGCGCTTTCATGAATAAAGCGTGGGTGGCAACCGCGGTTAAAGGTGTTTTTTCGGATGGCTTCCAAGTGACGCTGTTACCGCAAACGAAGGCCAATGCGGCATTCCATGCCCATACGGCGACTGGGAAGTTGAACGCGGAAATTACACCGACCACACCGATCGGATGCCACACTTCCATCATGCGATGACCAGGACGCTCGGAAGCGATGGTGAGGCCGTAGAGTTGGCGTGACAGACCCACTGCGAAATCGCAGATGTCGATCATTTCTTGAACTTCGCCTAAACCTTCTTGCAAAATTTTGCCTGCTTCTAAAGTCACCAACTGACCCAAAGCGGCTTTGTGTGTGCGCAATTCTTCGCCGAATAAACGAATGAGTTCGCCGCGACGTGGTGCGGGTACATTGCGCCATTGCAGATAAGCGGCATGAGCGCGGTCGATTTTGGCTTTGACTTGATCACGGGTCTCGCCGCGCAAAGTTGCCAAAGGCAAGCCCGTAATCGGGGAAACGCTAGGAATGTCTTGACCCTGGTAGTCGGATAATTTGACGCCTAAATCAGCGAGCAAGGTGTTGATGTCTTTTGTCATGTTAGCTCCATTACTTCAAGTATTCCAAGTTTAATTGGGTGCGAAATTAAATACAAAACCCCTCAACGCCGAGACGCTGAGGCGCCGAGTAAAAGCGGAGAAAAGCGAAAAAACTTCTGAATTCTCTGCGCATCTCTGCGTCTCCACGTCTCGGCGTTGAGGGGTTTTGATGTTCTGAACTGTTCTGAACTAAATAAATTACAGCGCGTAGTAACGGCCAAAACGGTTTGCAGTGAAGTCGGCTAATGTGGCTTGTTCTTGGCGAACCATGCCGTGTTGTGGCAATTTGCCTTCAACCACCATATCGACCATTGCGCAAATACCGGACGCAGTTGTCAATTGTATCGCGGACAGCAATTGGCCGTTGACTTCTTGTGCGTAGATTTTCTTGGCGTAGGACTCTTGTTCCAAGCGGCCTTTGCGCATACCGATCACGGAAACGAAGACCAAAACCACGTCTTGCTTAGTCATTGGGATGGAGGTTTCCATCACGTCTTTCAAGATTGGACGACGTTCGAGTTTGCCCAATTCCAAATCGCGTATCAACATTTTTACGATGTCGCGGTGACCAGGATAACGCACTGTTTTGTAGTTCAGGTTTTGTACTTTGCCTGCTAAAGATTCACACAAGGTACCCAGACCGCCGGAGGTATTGAAAGCTTCATAGTCGATACCGTCTAAGGAGAAATGTTCGATTTCTTCGAGCGCAGAAGTTTCGCGCAATTGGCCGTCAACGATGGCTTCGCAAGGATTGCAATATTCGTTGATCAAGCCGTCCGTACTCCAAGTCAAGTTGTACTTTAAAGCGTTGTTTGGGAAAGTTGGCAAAGCACCGACGCGCATGCTGACATCACGCAGTGTATCGAATTTTTTCGCTACGTCGTTGGCAACAATGGAGATGAAGCCTGGTGCCAAGCCGCATTGAGGAACAAAAGCACAATCCGCACCTTCGGCCAATTGCTTGACTACGCGAGTGCTTTCTACGTCTTCTGTTAAATCGAAATAATGTGAGTTTGCCGCCTTGGCTGCACCAGCGATAATGGGTGTTAAGAAGTAAGGGCAAGCGGACAAGGTCACTTTGTGACCACGGATGAGTTCGGTGACGACCGCTTGGTCGCCCAAATCGGCTTGTTTTGTTGTGACGTTAGGAAAACCTGCTTCGGCAACATATTTCAAACGCTCAGGGTCGCGATCGGCTACGGTAATTTCATAATCGCCCGTGTAGGACAACAAGTTTAAAATTGCGTCGCCGATTTTGCCTGCGCCGAGAAGGATAAGTTTAGTCGCCATGTTGATTCTCCAGTGGTCAATGTAAAGACGGGCACTCGCAAAAACCTAGAAATACGGCACTAGTGTTGTTTTTTTTGAGCTTCCGAATAAGGCAAGGAAATGCTTCCTCGAATGAAGAAAGTGTAGGGCGAAAATTTGTCAAAAAATAGAGTGTAATATATCGTCATAATGCCTCATAATCATACAATCTGACGACCAACCAATATATTTTGACTCTATGAAGCCTATTCTTGATGATATCGACAATAAAATACTGGCCTTGTTAATGGATAATGCGCGCACGCCCGTCACCACTATCGCCAAGCGAGTCGGTATCGCAAGGACGACCGTCATTGCGCGTATCAGTACTTTGGAGAAGCGGGAAGTGATTGCGGGTTATGGTTTGAAATTAAACCAAGCGATGTATCAACCGAGTGTACGTGCTTACGTTGGGCTATCAATCGAAGCGCGGGCGGTTCCTAATTTGATTAAATTTTTGCAGCAACTGGCTGAAGTAGAGAGCCTGTGCGCCGTGAGTGGCGCGATTGACTATATGTTGACTTTGCGTTGTGCAAGTACGGAAGTGTTGGATAAGCTGCTCGATCAGATTGGCGCGCTCGAAGGTGTTCGTCAAACTTCGACTTCTATCATTCTGAGTAAGCGCATAGATAGAGCTGCTATTTGAGCGCTGGTGCTAAGTGCTTGCAGTGCTTAATATGCTTAAAGTGCGTACAGCAAACTAGCTATTGTCTTGCGTCTTGGTGCTGGTTTTCTTTTCTTCAGTGGCTGCTTTTTTGGCGGCCGATCCCTCAGTGAAATGAGGTGCGGCTTGCTGCAAAATTTGTAAATGGATCGCGGCCTTGTCTACGCCACTACGATCGATCTGTACATTGTTTTCGCCTTTATCGCTCTTATTGGACTGCTGATTCGTTTGCTGAATCGTTTGCTGATTGAGCAGCGCACTGGTCTGGGAATTTTGTGTCGCATCATGGCTACAATTTTCCTGGCAAGCGGGCGGTGTGTTGGTTTGTATCTGCGTCACGACGAATTCTTGGCTAAATGCCGCTCCAAGGATGGCGTATGACGCTAGACCGAGCAAAATGGATTTCGTTTTCATAACAGTTACAACTCCAATTGAATTGCAAAATGACCGCTCAGTGTAAATCAAATTTAAATGCTGTGCTTGAGCAGATCGGGTATTTTTGTATCAAAACTTTGCGTTTTTACGCTTTGTTCGCACGCAATACCGGAGTTGATTTATCAAAAGCAATTTTTTCTGCGTTTTCCAGGTGTTTTGCGTTGACAACGATGGTTTGCGCAGCGGCTTGATCTAAAGCTTGATCATAGTTTTGTCTTTCTTCCTGATTCATCCGTTTAGCGCTAATGGTCACCGTTTGAATTGCCTTGGCGCTTGCGTCGTTTTGTTTTGCCAAAGAGTCCTTGGAAAAACAAACTGAATAGGCTGCTGCGAGGATTGCGACTGCGCCGATAAAAGAAACGGATTTTGTGATTGTCGTTGTCATGATAGTGCTCCTAAAAAAATTAAATTTGAGTGGTTTGGTTTAATCGAATTGTTTTTCGATGGATGCACTTTATCGAGATGTTCGACAAGTCACTAGCGGCTTGCGACGAATTGCAAAAAGTCCGGTGCCAACGAAGGATTTTCTGGATTAAACGGTGAAGCACTCGCGAAATTGCGCTGTGTTTTTTGCGTTGATTTGCGCAGATGGGCTGGTGTCCGGCAGTGTCCGGCAGTGTCCAAAAAGTGTCCGCATCGAAGATCGAAGTAAAAACTGAATGCGGCAAAAAATGCGCGGAATTACCGTCATGTTTCGCAGCAAAGGCTGACATAATCACGCTTCGAATTGAGGTGTCGCTCTGGGCAAATCGTGCTTGAAATCTAAAAGGAAGGAAAAGAGAAATGAAGAAGGAAACGAAAAGCGAAACGAGTCAGTATTTGTATTCTGTTTTACGGCAAGCGGGAAAAGAATTTCGCCGCTATTTGGATATCGCGCAAGCGATGTTGATGCGCACACCATTGCCGCGGGTGCTGCTAATTTTTGTGGGGATTATTTTGTTGCTGGCTGTCTTGCCTTTGTTGCTGACGCTCTTTGTGCTTTTGATGTTGATTAAAATTTTCATCGTGGTCTTGCTGATGAATGTGAGAAGCGCTCGGAAAGCGAAAGAGCGCAACGCAAATTCAATTCATCATAGGCCGTGAAATTTCAAAAACATTTCACGGCTTCTGTTTTAGAAAATCGCGCTTAAGCAAGCGCAATTTTGGCTGCTTCTTCCGGGCTTAAGCCGTCAAAATATTGATCGGTTAAAGTCTCGATATCTTCCTCGATATAGTCTTGCGCCTGGGTGATCGTCGCGCCCCCTTTCACTAAGCACGCCTCAACTGCGATGCACCAATTAATGAGTGCTAAACTCTCTTCATCGAGTTCGTCTTTTTTCTTCGCCATGCTCATCGCCTTTATCAATTAAAATAGTGATCCTACTCGCAATTGGCGCTTTGGTGGAGAAGAACATGGAATATCGGTTTCGAATTTTAAATGTGTTTGCAAATCAGCGCTTGGGCGGCAATCCTTTATGCGTATTTGAAGATGGTCGCGGGCTAAGTGACGAAGATATGCAGGCCTTGGCTTTGCAATTTAATTTATCCGAAACGGTTTTTATTTTGCCCTCAGATCAAGCCAATGCGCGCATGCGTATTTTTACCACGGGGTATGAAATGCCTTTTGCTGGGCATCCTACTTTAGGAACAGCGCATGTCGTGCGCAGCTTGCAGCAGACCGGAGAGCGCCTGCGTTTGGAATGTAAAGCCGGTATTGTTGAAGTCAGCGCCCAGGGTGATGTCTGGACTTTGAAAGCGCCCGCCGAGCGCGTGCACACACATCCTTGTGTTTTGTCCAGAGAAGATATTGCGCAAATGCTGGGTTTAGATGTGCTCGATTTGTTGGATGAGCCGCTGTGGGTCGATACTGGAACCGATCAATTATGCATACCCTTGCGCAGTCACGAGGCGGTCGATCGCGCCAGTCCCAATGCGAGCTTGCTGCACCAATGGCCGATGAGTAGTTTGGCTAGGAAAACGGCGTATATTTTCGCATGGGATGACGCAACGCAAAGTGCCTCGGGACGTTTGGCGTTTAAATCACGTTATTTCTTTACCAAACAAGGGGGCGGTATTGAAGAAGACCCAGGTACTGGCTCGGCCTGTGCGAATTTAGGCGGCTGGTGGATCACGAAAAATTATCCGCTTCCTTTAAGCGCCGAAGTCGCGCAAGGTGATCATGTTAAACGTCCTTGCCAGTTACTCTTAGACGTAGGGCTAGATGCTGCGATTCGGGTCGGTGGACGAGTGATGACATTGGGAGCAGGCGTGATCGAACTTTAAAAATTTTCGATTCTGCAGTTAAAGATGAATACAAAACAAACGATGTTAAGCGTAGCGCAAGCACGGGATTTTTTGCTCAATGCAGCGAAGTCGGTATCAGACATAGAGTGGGTCGCCACGCTCGCGGCCAATGGGCGTGTTTTGGCACAAGACCAAGTCTCAATGATCGATGTACCCAGTGCGGACAATACCCAGATGGATGGCTACGCGGTGCGCGCGGCAGACTGTGCAAATGCGGACGCACGATTGCGTATTTCGCAGCGCATTCCGGCTGGACATGTGGGACAGAGGCTAGCGCCAGGCACCGCGGCACGGATATTTACCGGAGCCTTGATACCGGCAGGCGCGGATGCCGTGGTCATGCAGGAGCAGTGTCGTGTGGAGGTCGAAGGTGAAGATCATTTCGTGTCGATAGCCCATGCGCCAAAGCTAGGTGAATGGGTGCGTCGGCAGGGTGAAGATATTCGTCAGCAAGCTTGTATTTTGACGGCAGGTACCCGCTTGCGTCCACAGGAATTGGGTTTGGCGGCTTCTGTGGGTTTAGCGACTTTGCCAGTGTTTCGCAAATTACGTGTCGCGCTTTTTTTTACGGGGGATGAATTAAGCATGCCAGGCGAAGTTCTAAAACCCGGCGCAATTTATAATTCAAACCGATTTTTATTGACGGGGCTCTTACAAAATTTGGCTTGTGAAATAAGCGATTTTGGTATCGTGCCCGATCAACTCGATGCGACCCGTGCTACCTTGCGGAAAGCGGCGCAAGATCACGACTTGATCATTACCTCGGGTGGTGTTTCGGTGGGCGAAGAAGACCATATTCGCCCAGCAGTACAAGCCGAAGGTCGTATTGACATGTGGCAGATTGCCGTTAAACCGGGCAAGCCTTTAGCCTTTGGTGAAGTCTATCGGGGCGAGCAACTGAGTGAGCAACTGAGTGAGCAACCGGGTAAGCAACTGAGTGAGCAACTGAGTGAGCAACAAGCGCAATCGCAAAGTAAAGGAGCCGCATTTTTCCTGGGCTTGCCGGGCAATCCGGTGTCGAGCTTTGTGACTTTCTGCTTGTTTGTCCGACCTTTTGTTTTACGTAT
>JAHFQV010000143.1 GCA_023259175.1 Oxalobacteraceae bacterium
AGATTCAGCGACTAATTTTAGCAAGCCGGAGTGAAATACGAAGCAGCATGGTTCGCTCATTGCCGAAATACGCGTCAATGTTTCTAGTAGACGTGGAAAATGAGACGTATTAAAGAGTGCCGTATGTCGTAAATGAACGGCTTCTTGCGTGTGTTTATTACGTAAAGACGGGTAGTTTTGTGCGAGTGGCCAGATTACTTCAAGATCATTTAAAGTCAAGTCGCCTTCACGTTGCTCGTCTTGCGTTTCCATCCAAATTCGACCTTCGCAGAGGCGTGGCCGATGTGCTGTGTTATAGCCGAAGCTATCGTAAAAATCGTGGGCATTTCGCAGGGTCTCACCATAGGCCAATTTGCACTCTTCTAAAATTTGTGTGTCATCAAAGAAGGTGAAAAAACGTGAAAAGCAACGCAGGTAACCACTATCGATTGTGTTGACGACGAAGTGTTCATCGACTTGATGACCATAGACCGAAAATGCACGTCGCTTTGCGTGTGGCGGTAGCGGGTTACTCGCTAATACTATTTCTTCTTCATGCCTCCGTTCCCAAATCTGTGCGAACAGTGACATGATGAGTTGCTGTGCTTTCGTCGGCTGAGTTTGATCGTAGGCGAGGTGCGCATTGCGAGCCGATTCGATGGCGAGCACAGAATGAACTTGCTCGCAAAAGTCAAAGACATTATTGGGCGCTTGATCCGATATTTTGCTACGTAAATACGCCAGCGTTGAATCTTGCAATCCATCTCTGAAATTTGCGCTGAGATAAGTATGTAAAAATTCTTCGGTTTGATCGGCGTATTTTTGTATTTGTGGTTTGTTACTTGGACTGATTTGTGGGATGGCACTATCGTGATAAACCAAGCCATTGGATTTCACGAGTTTGATATCGAAGACCGATGCCAAAGCATCGAAACAAGCATTGATTTCTT
Source organism: Oxalobacteraceae bacterium (assembly GCA_023259175.1). Lineage (GTDB taxonomy): Bacteria > Pseudomonadota > Gammaproteobacteria > Burkholderiales > Burkholderiaceae_D > Undibacterium. The sequence continues at coordinate 930 of JAHFQV010000143.1, forward strand.
CAATTAGCTTAGCTTGTGCAAGGCTTGCGGCAGCACCCAACTGTTCATGTTTATAGGCCAAGGTTTTGAGTAAGCAGAGAATATTGCCTGCCGATGGTGCCGCTTGTACGACATTTTCAGCGATGGCGATAAACTGACCGAGTAAATCAGAACCACCGTCATCTAATCGCGGTGAGTAACTTAGAATGCCAGCCTTCACCCATTGTTGAAACACACTATCATGTGCGATGAGTTTAGGGATCGCCAAGCCGAGCGCATCCCAATCGAGCCAGTGCGTGGAGAGCGTTTGGTGGAGCTCGTTTGATAGTGAGAGTGAAGTTTTTAAGCCATAGGTTCGATATGGATATACTTCGGACTTATCCATTAAAGTCGACAGTACGCAGTTTTGCCCGTTCATTTTGTTTTCACTCAATTTGTAGCGCCAGCATTGGCGATAGCGTATGCAGAAGCATTCGAATAATTTGAGTAAGCTGGAGCGATCAAAGCTATAGCGGTGTGCAATTGCATCGCTGCGTGTGAGCGTCGCGTTTGCGTTTTCCTGTAGCTGAGAAAATCCGACCGAACTAAATGAAGAAAATGGGCTGACTTTAGTGAGCGCTCTAGTGAGATAGCGATACACTGTTTCTTCATCGTTGAGCGCGATTTTATTGTCGAAATCGTGATTGCGAAGATAGCGCGTGACGGTAGGCGTTATTTTTCCGCGCGTAAATGCGATACCGTGCACGAAGCTAGCGCTTGAGCTTAAGGCTTTGACGTTAAATCGGGCTTCTTCTAGATTCAGTAAAAAGTGTTGTGCAAGTTTTGATTTCATCGTGAGCGAAGTGCGACTCGCATCGCACCAAGGATGCTCGATTTCACTGAGTAGCTCTTGGAAATTTGCGAAGATGGATGCTCTATTTTTATCGTTAAAAACAGCACGCTTGAGGCGAATGATGTCACGGAATTGCTGCGTTTCTGTATTGGCTAATGCAAACAGCATTTCGCAAAAATCGTGTTTGTGATTCGCGATCTGATGTTCGATGTCCGTCATTGCGCGCATCTGCGTTTCTATATCTTCAGAGCGTGTGATATCTCTGAGGCAGGTGAGCGGTAAATTATTTGCGCGAACCACGATGTAGGGGACGATCATCTTAAAATTCCCGTGGCGCATTGTGCGCGATTTTTACCGATAATCAGGCCATAATAGGCTTTACGGCGTTTCTCACCATTTCCTAAAAGTTGATCGATACCGAATTGATTGTAGCTACGGAAAGGGCGACCAAAAAGCCCTTCCTGAACCAGCACGCGAATTAGATTTTGCATGACGTAACCTAGTGCGCAATTGAGGGCTAAGAATTCCTGATCAGAAAAAGAGAGCGCTTTCTGATCGACGCATAAGTACACCACACCCGGCACGGATGCGAAACTAAAGGTGTTGTAGGTGTAATTTTCCTGACACCGCTCAACTGGATCGGTCTCGGTTAGTTGATGTAGTTGATCCTGTGTTTCAACCGAATAAATTCCCGCGTCTAAACCTTCACCGCTTCGAACACAAAGGGCGGCAGAGAGTGGAAAACTTTTCACAATAGGAAAAAATTGCGCGACTTCTTCCATCGCATCATGTAAGGCATCAACGAGATTTTGAAATTGTTCGCGGTGAAAACGGTGATAGGCTGTAAAAAATAAGCCGTTATTGATCTGTCCGCTGTTGCGTGTACTGGCGTATAGCGTATGTTGGCTGAGTGCTTGCGAATCAGGTACCAAGTCGGCATCTTCGCTGAGTATTACAGCCAATCCATCTTGGTCGATTTGCGGTTGAACCTGCAAGCCGCAGCGTTGACCGAGATTGTGTAACTCCGAAATAAAATGCCCCGCTTCTAAAGCAAAGAGCGCTTTCCGGAATAAATTGTAAATGGCATCGTATCGACTAAAGTCGGCCTTGATACGCAGTCGTACATGATTTTTGGCGAGTGCTGTGGGTAAGCATTGCATGCTCTTGAGTGCCATCGCGTCAAAATCGACACAATACGATTGCGTATCTTCTTCGATGATGAATTGTAAAACGTAGTAAGAGCGTGGCGATGGATAACTCGTGTGCGTTGCATAGCTGTTGTTGGGCGTAGTGCGTGCGGGTACATGGCAATACATGAGTAGGCTAATGACGCTTTGTAATAGCGTCTCTGCGGCATCCTCGCCCAAAGCGCAGGCGCGGAACTGTGGCTCGATGTCGATATTTCTGTGAGACTGATAGCTCGCCGCATGCAGTTGAAGACGGTGCTCTAAATCATCTAAGGGCCGTACTTCGGCGCGCGCATCTTCGGGATATAGGTAACGAAAGCTAAATTCGTCGATAGCAAGTTTTCCTTGGGCGTGCATACATTTATCCTAGTGGGTGAACTTGAAGTTGAGCGGGAACGTCGATCGCGCGTACCCAATCAATATAGCGAGCAGCTTGATGAAAGCGTTGTGCAGGGATAGCGGGTGCGCGTGGGCCAAAGGTGAGGTGTATGCACGTCGGTAAATAAGTTCTGGCACTGTACAGACCACATTCACGCAAGGAACTGGGCGTGTTGTCGCACACGATGAGTTCACTCCCTTTTTCTTTAACCGTTTCTTGTAGTTGCGTGAGTAGGGCGATCGCTGTTTGTGCTTGAAATGGGTGTTTTTCTAAAAACGCTTGATAGTCCAAGCTCTCCTGCGTACTAAGTAAAAAATCAAAGTGATGGCGATTTTTTGGGTTGCAGTAAAACAGATATTGTTCTTGATGTGGACCTAAGCGTTCACTGTTGCCAGGAATTTGTCCCTGTTTGCATAAACGCCGGTAGTTGCGCTCGCTCGTCAAAATGAGAGACTTAGCTTCTTCTAATGCGCTTTGTAATGCGACTTGTGGATTGAGGTGGGCAGCGGAAGTGACAAAGCACGCGATCTGTTGTTCGCTTCGTCCTTTGAGTAGCACAAGTATCGACGGGACTTCCCATTCTAGGCTGATGTCGAAACAAAATAATTCGTATCCCCATAAATCAAACAGCTTAAAAATGGCCATACAGCGCAGACAGGTGACCGTATCGAGTTTGAATCGTGGTGGGCTGGAACGGCTATACCATGTCGTTAACAGCGCATCACGCTCGATGATCTCCATCGCACTAAACAGGCTCGCTTCCGCAGGAGAATTCCCCAGTGCGCAGCCACTACTATTGCTACTCTCAGCAATGTTGGTGCTACTGTCGAGTAGATAGTTGACCATGTCAAGTGGGATGTATTTGATGGTATCGCCGACCGTTGCAGGTACCCAGTCGATGAGCTGTTCCTCCCGAAATCCTGGAAATTCAGTACTTGCTTGGCGCGGCGTGATGCCCCAGATTTGATCTGGACGTAGTGCATTTTGGGCGATGTCCTGATAGGTCGCAGAAAGCTTATTATCCGGCGCCAAGTGCGCTACCCAGCGTTCAGTAAACTCGAACATGGCACCTTGACGCATGCGCTGTTCCGTTACGCCTCGACCAATGCCGAGTATATCTAACTGACGATTGTAGCGAAAATAACTTTCTTGGTCGGGCGATAAACTCAACTCGGCGTTTTGCAATGAATTAGGTCCGAGTGCATTAAGAATTTGCTGTAAATGGGGGTTCACATTCCGACAGTCCTCACCCACAGGACCGAAAGCATCGTTGCTGGCAAGCGCAGCTTTGCTTGGATAGTATTTTCTTTGGAAATCACCATTGAGGTAGAGATACACGGAGCCCGCAAATTGCGCTACACCTTCTTGTGCAAAACTGTCGAGTAAGAAGTTAAGCTGTAATGCGAGTTTTGCATTCCAATTCCACTGCCGATCACGGGAGGAGAATAGTGAAAAATGTTCGCTGAAATTGAGCAGCTTGGTGAGGGTTGTTGCACTGCTTGAGTTGCTTGTTATTGCGATCGGCACCAACACCAATAGGTCGTTTTCAATCAAGATGATGAGATCAACTGACGTACTTATATTTTTTGCGCAAGCAAGTTCGGAAACTAAGTAAGTGAGCCGAGAATGTTGTTTGAGATATTCGCGCAACAGATTTTCTTTATTCATTACCGACCTCGCTAGGTGCTGGCAAAGCGACTTGGGGAATAAAGATTCTATTGACGTGACTGCGCTCGTTATTGTGACGAATCCAAAGTGCTGCGTACAATCCAAACCAGAGTGCTTCTCGATCTGCGTCGCTAGGCGTATCTGCGAACAGTAGAAATACGGTTTCCTCATCGGCGCTAGCGACTAAGCAATACGGCCATTGCGTATCGTCTGTGACTAAGCTTTGTGTATGGACGCGGGTGCCAAAACTGGTTTCTATACAGAAGAAAAGATATTCTTCGCTCTTGTTTGAGGCGATCGCAGGAGTAGCGTTGGCAATGGCTTGCGTTACGAGGCTAGCTCGATCGGCGATTAATTTACGCGCATGGTCGGTGAGGCTGGCGGCGTGTTTAAAATTTGAACGTTCTTGCGTCTCGCCTTGCTCGAGCCAGACTTGATGAAGCGTGGCCGTTTCTATCAACATCGCATGTTGACATTGCTTACGACTAAAGCCCGCGGTAATTATTTTACGTATCGGTTGAACTTCATCTTCTAAGCGCAGTGCGGCGCGATAGAGTTTAATATAGCTGTTCGTATCTGTCAGTTCTTCAAAACAGCTAATCGGAAATAAGGGCTCGCTACTTAATTGATCGAGCTGGCCAGACAGTATTGTCTTGCTTGCGATTCCTGTTGTATTGGCTTGCTCAAAAATCGATGTCAAGCGATGTTCACTTGCAGTCTTGGTCCAGCTTTGTTGATGTAGATCGTAGTATTGATAGCTTCCTTGTTTTTGCTCGCGAACGCCCATTAAATGATCGCACCACGCTACGGCGATATTGGCACCGGCCATCAAATGTGCGATTAAGGTCGCTGAAGTTTCTTGCGCATCCGAAGCAAGTGAAGCAGATGTAATCGGGTCGCAACTTAGAAAAGCATGTCGCGCGTTTAAAGTACCATATTGAATGTTAGTCGCATGGACGAGCGGAAGACTTGTTGTTTTTGGGTTGATGGCGATCTCACTGCAAACGAGTGCATTGTCGTAGTGACCGCTGAGTGTATTGTCTCGTACTGAGATAAATTCAAGTTCTGCATCATTCCAACGTTGGTGTTGTATGAAAGCTTTACGCAAGTCTTCGTTTGAGAAATGAAAGCGTCCACATTGCGGCAAAATTGCAATGGAGAGTGCTTTCACTCCCATGCGTGCCAGCGTTTTCGTTGCACTCAATAGGGCATAGCCATCGCCCGCAATTAGTAATTTTTGTGAGGCGAATTTGAGATAACTCTGCACTGGATCATTTTGATATTCGGCAAGGTAGGTGATGGTATCGGTCACCGCGCTTAGGTCATGGGTCGTTTGCGTATCTTGACTTTGTTTAATCACCGCGCCTTTTTGCAACAAAAAATCCAAGAATTTGATGAAGGCATTTTGTTGCTGTTCTGCGTAGCCCGTTAAGGACTCATTTAGAGAACGGCTGCCATCGTTTTTGTCGAGGAACTCTAAAAGAGAAGCAACCATGCTCGCACCCATTTTTAAAATAAAGTGCCGCGATTGGTAGGAAATATGGACGCGATCAGTGCTTGACTTAATAAAAATATCTGGCCTGATGCGATAAGTATGAGTCAAACTGAGCGCGTTCATCGGAAATCCCATCGGAAAAATAAAACGTTTATTTTTTTTGCGGGGGTAAGGACAATTGCTTGCGAGCGCAATGTCCTGACCCGCCTCACGAAAACACCGCCACTTTAAAATTTTTGCAGAGACAAAGAAATCAAGTTGCGATGCTTCGTTTTGGTGAGCCGTGACCTCTTGATGACACGGCTACTAAACCACTCGCAACAATTAGGCTGCTGACGGTTGCGCTGCTGGTTTAGTTTTGTCGCAGCTGCTGCATGAAGAGCTTGCAGAGATACCGCTTGATGCACCCATTTCTTCCATTGCAGTTGCTTCGGAAGTTTCGAGGATTTCGAAGTCGATTTCTGTAGTTGTGATAGTTTGGTTCATGATCTTCTTTCAGATTTAAGTGACACAAGTTTTTTTACTTGCGGTGCTCGGTGAGCACATCTTTCATATAGCAATCGGTGTGCCAGCTAATTTATTTTTTCATGAATTTTTTTTTGTAAATAAAATCAAGCACTTATCGATTGTGTTTTGTTAGTCGTTCAAAATTAAAATTTCCTCATTCTGCTTGGTTAAGAATCGCTTCTTCTCTAGTGAGAATTGAGCGTGAAA
>JAHFQV010000050.1:0-8970 GCA_023259175.1 Oxalobacteraceae bacterium
CAATCGCGTCTTCGATTTGTACTTTGAGTAGGCGGCGTACTGTTGGGTCCATGGTGGTTTCCCAGAGTTGGCTTGGGTTCATTTCGCCTAGTCCTTTGTAGCGTTGTTTGGAAACGCCGCGTTCGGCTTCTTCTCTTAGCCAGAGCATGGCGTGGTGGAAGTCGGTGACTTTGGCTTCTTTCATACGTTCGCCTTCGCCGCGGCGGATGTAGGCACCTTCGCCTAGTAAGCCTTTGAAGGTGTTGGCGGCGTTTTCTAGGATTTGGTAGTCGGAGCCATCGACAAAATCAGCGTCGATGCTGCTGACTTTGATGTTGCCGTGGTATAGACGCTCTATGCGCAGACTAAATGCACCAGAGAGTTCGTCACTGCGTACTACCGCTTTGACGGCGCTGTCGTTGATCGTGGCGGTGAGGGCGATGGCGGAGGCTTCTGCGTGTTCTAAGGTGTCGAGTTTTAAGTTCACGCCGGTCATGATGGCGGTTAAGGCGGCGCGGTCGATGACGCGGGTGAGGCGCATCATGACGGCATTGGCTAGGTTAAATTGGCGTACCAGTTCGCCTAAAGCTTCACCGACGATCGCTTCGGCACCAGTGCTCGGTACTAGGGCTGCGCCGTTGAGGGCCACCGTGGTCATGTAACTGGCTTCTTCGGCATCGTCTTTTAGGTAGCGTTCATCGCGGCCCGCTTTGACTTTGTAGAGCGGTGGCTGGGCGATGTAGATGTGGCCGCGTTCTACTAGTTGTGGCATCTGGCGATAAAATAAAGTCAGGAGCAAAGTGCGAATATGGGCGCCGTCGACGTCGGCATCGGTCATGATGATGATGCGGTGGTAGCGCAGTTTGTCGGCGTTGAATTCGTCCGGACCGATGCTGGTGCCTAGGGTGGCGATCAGGGTGGTGATCTGTTCGCTCGAGAGCATTTTTTCGAAGCGGGCTTTTTCTACGTTCAAGACTTTACCGCGTAGTGGCAAAATCGCTTGGAATTTGCGGTCACGGCCTTGCTTGGCCGAGCCTCCCGCCGAGTCACCCTCGACGATGTAGAGTTCGCATAATGCCGGGTCTTTTTCTTGGCAGTCGGCTAGTTTGGCAGAGAGTCCTAGGCCGTCCATGATGCCTTTACGGCGGGTGAGTTCGCGCGCTTTTCTTGCGGCTTCTCTGGCTCTGGAAGCTTCTACGATTTTGCCGCAAATGATTTTGGCGTCGTTTGGTCGTTCTTGTAAATAATCGCTGAGGGTTTTGGCGACGATTTCTTCTACCGGGCCACGCACTTCGCTGGAGACGAGTTTGTCTTTGGTTTGCGAGCTAAATTTAGGCTCAGGGACTTTGACTGATAACACGCAAGTGAGACCTTCGCGCATGTCGTCGCCGGTGACTTCGACTTTGGCTTTTTTGGCGTAGTCGTGTTCTTCGATGTATTTGTTGATGACGCGGGTCATGGCGGCGCGCAAACCGGTGAGGTGGGTACCGCCGTCGCGTTGCGGGATATTATTGGTGAAGCACAATACTTGTTCGTTGTAGGCATCGTTCCATTGCATGGAAACGTCGACCGTGATGTTGGTGCCTTGATCGGATAGGCGTTCGCCCGTGGCTTGGAAAATCGTTGGATGTAAAACGCTTTTGGATTTATTGATGTATTCGACGAAGCCTCTGGTGCCGCCTTCGAAGGCGAAGATTTCTTCTTTGCCACTGCGATGGTCGTTGAGTTTAATTTTAACGCCGTTGTTTAAGAAGGAGAGTTCGCGTATCCGTTTGGCTAAAATTTCGTAATGAAATTCGACATGCGTGAAGATTTCTTCATCGGCCCAGAAATGCACTTCGGTACCGCGTTTGTCAGTATCGCCCACCACTTTGATAGGCGAGCAGACTACGCCATCGATGGTTGCAATTTCACGATTTTGTGGCACGCCGCGCACGAATTCCATGGTGTGCATTTTGCCGTCGCGACGGATGGTGAGCTTCAATAATTTAGAAAGGCCATTGACGCAAGAAACCCCCACACCATGCAAGCCGCCCGAAACTTTATACGAGTTTTGATCGAACTTACCACCTGCGTGCAGCTCGGTCATGACGATTTCGGCGGCGCTGCGTTTCGGTTCGTGTTTGTCGTCCCATTTGATGCCGGTAGGAATACCACGGCCATTATCGGTAATCGAAATAGAGTTATCGGTATGGATGGTGACGTTAATTTCGGTACAGTGGCCCGCTAACGATTCGTCGATGGAGTTATCCAATACTTCGAATACTAAATGATGCAAACCGGTGCCGTCAGAGGTATCGCCGATGTACATACCGGGGCGCTTACGCACGGCTTCCAAGCCTTCCAAAATTTGAATCGAGGAGGCACCGTAACCAGCCGAGGCGGCGGATTCATTTGTGGGTGTTGGCGATGCTGTGTTGTCTTGGGTGTTCTCGGACATGGCTACCTTCTGAAATTAACATGCAGCTTGTGGCTGCGATTTTTAGTGCTGTTTTGTGCGGCTTAATGTTATCTATGTAGGGCGGGTGTAACCCGCGCTGCGCTGTTGCTTGACAGCTTGGCGGCGCGGGTTGCACCCGCCCTACATTACTAAATTAAATCAAATTTTTTTGCCGCAGAGGCGCAGAGATCGCTGGGATTATGGAAAAATTTCTCTGCGATCTCTGTGCCTCTGCGATTAATGCTTTTTTAGAAAATGCATTAGCAGATCAAATCCGCATCGGCATCACAACATATTTGAAATCACCATTTTCGGGAATGGTGATCAAGGCCGACGAATTGGAATCGCCCAAGGCGACATTGATTTGATCGCATTTCAGGTTGTTCAATACGTCGAGTAAATAGGTGACATTGAAACCAATATCGACGCTATCGCCACCGTAATCGATTTCGATTTCTTCTACCGCTTCTTCTTGATCCGCGTTGGTGGATAAAACCCGCATGACGCCAGGTTCGATTACGCAGCGCACGCCTTTGAATTTGTCCGAAGTCATAATCGCGACGCGTTGCAAAGAGCGCAGTAGTTTTTCACGGCTGAGTGTGAAATTATTTTTATAACCCTTGGGAATTACGCGATTAAAGTCGGGGAATTTACCTTCGACTAATTTGGAAATGAGTTCGATGTCAGCGAAACTTAACTTGACTTGATTGTTGGCGATATCCAGTTGCACTGGTTCGTCTTTGTCGTCTAGTAGGCGCTGTAATTCCAAAATCGTTTTGCGTGGGATGATGACTTCTTGCCGCGCAAATTCTTGTTCGACTTCGACTTGGGCATAGGCTAGGCGATGCCCATCGGTGGCGACAGCGATCACTTTTTTACCATCGACGACCAATAGCAAGCCGTTTAAATAATAACGAATATCTTGCTGCGCCATGGAGAAATGCACCATGTTGAATAGGTGCTTCAAAGCCTTTTGCGGCAAGCTGACGCTGGCATTGAAATGTTCCGCTTGGGCCACCGTTGGAAATTCTTCTGCCGCCAAAGTCTGCAAAGAAAAACGCGATTTACCGGCTTGCACCGTCATCTTTTTGTTGTCGAGTTTTAAGGTGACATCATTGTCTTCCGGAAGTGCGCGCAAAATGTCGAGCAACTTACGCGCTGCGACCGTCGTGGCCGCCACTTCCCCACCCGAACCGATGTCGGCATGCGTGGTAATTTGGACTTCAATATCGGTCGATAAGAATGATACTTTTTCGCCGTCTTTGCGGATGAGGATATTGGCCAGAATCGGCAATGTGTGCCGACGCTCGACAATACCACTCACAATTTGCAGGGGCCGCAGCAGGGTGTCCCTGTGAGTTTTGACCAATTGCATTTTAACTCCTTACTGACTGTTTCAATGTTAAAGGATGTTTCACAAATAATTTCGGCATACAATTTTTTACTTCACAAACCTAAATTTTTCGCCGCAGAGGCGCAGAGAGCGCGGAGAAAAACTTGTAAAAACCTCTGCGTACTTTGCGCCTCTGCGGCTGATGCTTTTAACTAACCTATCCCTTCAAAGTTTGCTCTAAAACATGTAATTCATGGTTGCATTCCGGGCTCTTGGCGCGGTCTGCTGTGATTTTGCGTACTGCGTGCAGAACCGTAGTGTGGTCGCGGCCGCCGAATAGTTCGCCGATTTCTGGCAAGCTTTTTTGCGTCAGTTCTTTGGCTAAATACATGGCGATCTGGCGCGGCCTGGCGATATTTGCCGGCCTGCGTTTGGAATACATGTCGGCCACTTTGATATTGAAAAAATCCGCCACGGTTTTTTGTATATTCTCTACCGAGATTTGGCGGTTCTGCACCGACAGCAAATCTTTCAAGGCTTCTTTGACGACATCAATCGCGATGTCTTTGCCGTGGAAGCGTGAGTAAGCCAAAATTTTGCGTAGCGCGCCTTCTAATTCACGCACATTTGAGCGTAAATGCTTGGCGACGAAAAACGCTACGTCATCGGAAAAATGGACACCTTCGCTATGCGCTTTTTTCAGCAAAATAGCGACCCGCATTTCGAGTTCGGGTGGTTCTATCGCGACCGTTAAGCCAGAATCAAAACGTGAAATCAAACGGTCATCCATGCCCGTGATTTCTTTCGGATAGGTATCGCTGGTGATGATGATTTGTTTTTTTGCGGCGATCAGTGCTTCAAACGCATAGAAAAACTCTTCTTGAGTACGGCTCTTACCACCGAAGAATTGAATATCATCGATTAACAATAAATCGAGCGAATGATAATAGCGTTTGAATTCGTCAAAGCCTTTGCGTTGGTAAGCGGTGACCACATCGCGCACATATTGCTCGGCGTGGATGTAACGAATTTTGGCATTCGGTTTGTCTTGCAAAATTTGATTACCGATGGCATGTATCAAATGCGTTTTACCCAAACCTACACCGCCGTATAGAAATAGCGGGTTGTAGGAAACACCGGGGTTATTCGCCACTTGAATCGCCGCAGCGCGAGCGAGTTGATTGGCTTTACCGGTCACGAAGCTGTCAAAAGTGAGCTCTAAATTGATACGACTATTATCGCGTCTAGGCGCAGATTCGCTGGGCAGATCCGATAAGTGTTCGTGTGCTTGGCCGTTCGCTTGCGATGTTTTTTGTCCATGGTCAGCGCCATTGCCTTCGCCGATATTCGCTGGCGCGCTGGTGCTGGAAACGGGTTTTTTGCCGGCACGCGGATCGATGATAAATTCCACATCAATCGCATCATCCCAAAATTGCGCGGCAAATTCGCTGATGCGACTGGCAAACTGCGCTTTCACCCAATCTAGTTTGAAGCGATTGGGCGCACCAATACGTAAGCGACCTTCTTCGAAGTCGACCATCGTTAATGGCTTAATCCAAGCGCTAAACTGTTGCGGCGTGAGTTCCTGTTCAAGTTGTGAAGAGCAGGCTTGCCAAAAATTATCCATGAATCGTTATGCTTTTACTGAAGATTTTTTATTTTCGAAATCGAACTATTTGCTCTACCCTAGGGGCATCGCGCCAATGTTTTTAAATATATTTTAGCTGCGAAGCTGAGTTTGCAAACGGCTCAAATTCCACTTTTTATTTCGGCTTGTTCCGGCTTATTTTGTCTTTCGTCTTATTTCATCTCAATGGGGATTACCATTTTTCTGCTGAGCTGCGCTACCCTTTCTGATCAACCAAGGCGGGGTTTTTTGGTAAAACCAAGTCCCGCTATTCTACCCTTGCCGGATCAAGTTATCCACAGGCGCGGGTAAATTTCTTTTAGCCAATAGCTCGGGTTTTGCGCTAAAACCTCAGCAAATAAATTGACAGAAGCGAGCAAACTGGTGTCTAATTACGGGTTCCCTACCCTGTTTTATTAGGTGTTGTCGTCACTTCATTGAATTGTGATTGGCTATCCGGTGGCTATCCGGCGCTCTTTTTGGCACCTATAGTTTATTTGAGTTTAAATTCGAGCAGCGGTTTTGGGGCAGTGATGGTGTAGATAGGGTACCGGCTTGTGGATGATGATTGCGTAGCGATCATGGTTTTTCAGGCGCACTATCACCCGTAATTCCGATTTATTTTTTGCTCATATAGCGAGATCAACATGAAACGTACTTATCAACCTTCCGTAGTTCGCCGTAAGCGCACTCACGGTTTCCGCGCACGTATGGCAACCCGTGGTGGCCGTGCAGTTTTGAACGCACGCCGTGCTAAAGGCCGTAAGCGCCTGGCAGCTTAATCGGCACTCAATAAATCCAATTCTAGGGCGCATCGCCGAGCTTATGTAATTCGTGCTTGTCCTCGCAATACTAAAGTATTGCTGTGGGAAGCGCCTCTCGCTGCATCCCTATAATTGAATTTCTTGAATACCGATGGCTTGGTTTGGTGGAATTTAGCCTCATCATTTTAGTTAATTCAATATCGATTTACCTTCTATTGTGACTAATTTGACCCAAACTGCCTTGCTTGCTCAAAACCAGTTGTCCGGCGGTGATTTTGCGCGGGTACGACGTATCGTTAAAACGGATGAATTTTCATCCGTTTTTCGTTTGCGGCCGGTACAAAGAACGGCGCATTTTGTACTGTATGCCCGAACAAATGCTTTGCCGCATGCGCGTTTGGGTGTGGTTGCTGCCAAGCGATTTGCGCCGCGTGCGGCGACACGCAATATGATCAAGCGCATTACGCGTGAGATTTTTCGGCAATCTAAGTTGCTCAACGTGGATTGCATCGTGCGCTTGTCTAAGCCTGTCAATACCAAGTTGGGTCCGGCGACCAAGGCCAGTTTGAAACGCGATCTGCGTGCCGAGGTGATCCGTTTGTTCGCCGCGCAATGGCAGCCTCAGTGGCAGCCTCAATGGCAAGCTAAATCGGTATCGATTGCACCCGCATCGGAGGCATCATGAAATCAATTTTCTTGCTACTACTGCGCTTTTATAAGTTGGCGATCAGTCCCATGTTAGGACAAAATTGCCGCTTTTATCCTAGCTGTTCTGAATATGCAGCGCAAGCCATTAGCGAATACGGCGCAGGCAAAGGCTGCTGGATGGCTGGCAAGCGGCTCTGTAAATGCCATCCTTGGCATACGGGTGGTGTGGATTTGGTTCCAGTGCGCGAAAAAGCAGATGAAAATACGCATTCTGCCCCCATCTACACGCCTCGGTCTCAGAACGAAACTGAATTAAAAATTTAATTACCCTTACCATCATTAAGCGAAATAAACAAAATGGATATTAAGCGTACCGTCCTCTGGGTTGTTTTTACGATGTCCTTGTTAATCCTTTGGGATAATTGGGGCCGCCAAAACGGAAAATCTTCCTTGTTCTTCCCCAGCGCCAGTACTGGCCAAACCGCCGAATCGGGCAAGCCTGCCAATGCTGACAGCAATGCGCAGGGCACCACTGCGGCTTCCGCAGCGAACAGTCAAGAGCTGAGCACGACTAAGGCAATCATTAAGGGTGAAACGGTCACCATTACCACCGACGTAATGAAAGTCGACATCGACAGTTTAGGTGGCGACATCAAGCGTCTTGAATTATTGAAGTACGTTGATAGTGAAGATGAAAAGAAGCACGTAGTTTTGTTCGAGAATACTGCGGAACGTACTTATGCGGCTCAGACCGGTTTAGCGTCCGAGCTCTATCCTAATCACAAGAGTGCCTTTGTCGTATTGCCGGGTAAGCGGGATTTGGGCAGTGATAATGAGCTCACCGTGAGTATGGAAGCCGAACAAAATGGTGTGAAGTTAGTCAAGACTTTGAAGTTTACAAAGGGAAGCTACCAGATCGAGGTCAGCCATACCGTGGTCAATAACACGGCTTCGGCCATTAACCCGTCTTTGTACCTGAAGTTAATTCATGACGGTACCAAGCCAAAATCGGGTGGGATGTTTTCCGGCACGACTGAATTTTATAATCCTGCAGTGTACAGCGAAGAAAAGCATTTTCAGAAATTGGATTTTGCCGATATCGAGAAAAATTACAAAGCCAAACTCGAGGATCCGAATCGTGTGATTACCCCTAATCACGTCACCTCGGCTGACAATGGTTGGGTCGCGGTGATTCAACATTTCTTCGTATCGGCTTTTATTCCCGCTGAAAAAACACAACGTAGCAATATCACTGAGCGGGTTCGTGACAATGTCTATTCCGTTAGTAGCTTAATTGGCTTGGGACAGATTGCGCCCGGTGCCAGCGTGACCTCAAAAGCTACGCTCTACAGCGGCCCACAAGAGACGGCGATCTTAGAAAAAGTCGCGACTGGACTCGATTTGGTGAAGGATTACTGGAATTTTTCGATGATCGCAAAACCCATGTTTTTCGTCATGGAATTTCTCCATAAATTCCTCGGCAACTGGGGATGGACCATCGTCGTTTTCACGATCGGCATTAAGCTCGCCTTGTTTCCTTTGTCGGCAGCGGGTTATCGCAGTATGGCGAAAATGAAGGTGCTCACGCCGAAAATGACGGCACTTAAAGAGCGCTATAAAAACGAGCCGCAAAAGCTTAATCAAGCGATGATGGAACTTTATAAAACTGAGAAAATTAATCCGCTAGGGGGCTGTTTGCCGATGCTGATACAAATGCCGGTCTTTTTGTCTTTGTATTGGGTTTTGCAAGCCTCAGTCGAAATGCGGGGAGCGCCTTGGGTGTTATGGATACATGATCTCTCTAAGCCTGATCCTATCTTTGTTTTGCCTATCATTTACATGATTTCCATGTTCATCACGACCAAGCTGAGTCCAGCGCCTGCCGATCCTATTCAAGCGAAGATGATGCTCTTCATGCCGGTGATGTTCTCGGTGATGTTCTTGTTCTTCCCATCCGGTTTGGTTTTATATTGGGTGGTCAATAACGTGTTACAGATCGGCCAGCAATGGGTGATCAATAATAAATTGATTCCGGTTGAATTGCGCACTTAAAATACAAGCGCTAGTTGTTTCTAGCCTTAGCGCCCGCCATTCCCGCGTTCGTGGGAATGGCCGCAAAAATTCCAACACGCGTCGAAAAATGCTCGTCACCAAGGACGCTAGTGACAGCGCTTAGTGA